>NZ_JBWZCJ010000035.1:0-25263 GCF_059383535.1 Pseudarthrobacter sp. HLT1-3
CCGGCCTCAAGACGGTGTTCCGGACCGAGGACGGCACGGTCACGGCCGGGAACGCGTCCCCGCTTTCGGACGGGGCGTCCGCGGCCTGGCTCGGGTCCGAGAATGCTGCCGGGCTGCTGGGCCTGGAGCCGCTGGCGCGGATCGCGGGGCGCGGCGCGCACGCGAACGATCCGCAGTTCTTCGGCTACGCCCCGGTGGAGGCCGCGAACAAGGCCCTCGCCAAGGCCGGGATCGGCTGGGACCAGGTCGGCGCCGTCGAACTGAACGAGGCGTTCGCCGCCCAGTCCCTGGCCTGCGTCACCGCCTGGGGCATCGACCCGGGCATCGTGAACCGGCACGGCGGCGCGATCGCGATGGGCCNGCCACGTAGGGCTGAGCTACTCGGCGGCCGGCCGCTGCCGCTGCCGTTTGGTTGCTGAGCGCTGTTGCTTTGTGGCCAGCCGCCGCCGGTCCGATCCCCGGGTGGGCTTGGTCGGGCGGCGGTGGGGCGCATCCGGGGCCAGGCCCTCGGTGACGAGTTCGGCGAGTTTGCCCAAAGCGAGCTCGCGGTTGCGGAGCTGGGAGCGACGCTCGGAGGCGGTCACGGTGATCACTCCGGAGATGAGGCGGCGTGCGAGCCGGGTGATCAATATCGTCCGCTGTTCATCGGAGAGCGCAGCCGAGGCGGCAACGTTCCAGGAGAGCTCGGCACGGCTGTCCGAGGTGTTCACATGCTGACCGCCGGGCCCGGAGGAGCGCGAGAACCTCCAGCGGAGTTCCGACGCGGGAATCGTGAGCGCCGGCGACACCTCCAAGTCCATGAACCAAGTCTTGCACGGATGCGTCAAGCAGCAGCCGGGGGCGTTCTGCGTTTGTGGGTTCAGAAAGGCTGCCGGACGTGCCATTGGGCCGGCAGCGATTTCAGGCCATAGACGATGGTGCTGTCCATCCGTTCGAGGAGCGATCCCGGGGCGACGGCCAGTCCGGGCAGCCGGGACAGGAGGGCCTCCAGCGCGATCCGTGCTTCAAGCCGTGCAAGCGGGGCCCCGAGGCAGAAGTGGATGCCGTGGCCGAACGCCAGATGCCGGATCTGGTCCCGGTCGATGTCGAACTCGGCCGGACGCGGGAATTGCCGCTCGTCGCGGTTCGCGGAGCCGATCCAGGCCACCAGCGGGGCGCCGGCCGGTATCGGAACGCCGCCCAGTATGGTGTCCGCAACCGAGACCCGGTACATGGACTGGACCGGTGACCGGAAGCGGAGCACTTCCTCGATCGCCTGGGGAAGCAGTGACGGCTCCTTGAGCAACCGGTCGATGGTGCCGGGAACTTCTGTGAAGCAGAGAACCGCGTTGCCGATGAGATTGGTGGTTGTTTCATTGCCGGCGACGAGTAGCAGGCTGCAGAAGCCGAGGAGCTCGACCACACTGAGTTTCTGCCCGTTAATCTCGGCGGAGAGCAGGTTGCTGATCAAATCAGTGCCGGGCTTGCTCCGACGCTGGTCGATCAGGTTCAGGAAGTACTCGGTCATCTCCACGTTCGTGGTGTGGTGGTCCTCGTTCGCGGCACCGGTCCGCGTCTGGCTGACGATTACGTCGGACCACTGCTTGAAGCGGTCACGGTCCTCCGCGGGGATGCCCATCAGTTCCGAGATCACGATGACCGGCAGCGGGTAGGCAAACTCCCGGATCAGGTCCGCTGTTCCGAGGGACGCGACCCCCTCCAGAAGCTCTTCCGTGAGCGCTGAGATCCGGGGAGCCAGCGCGTCCACAGCCTTTGGCGTGAACGCCTGGGTCACCAGGGAGCGTAATTGCCGGTGCCGCGGCGGGTCGGTGGTGATCAGGCTCGCTGCGAACAGCTGGCCCGTCCCGGATGGAGCGTCGCCGCCCATCCGAGAGGAAAACCTGGCATGTTCGGACAGCACCCGCTGTACGTCGTCATACCGGAAAACATGCCAACTGCCCGATGATTCGTCATGAAAGACGGGCGCTGCTTCCCGCATCCTCTCGTAATGGGGGAAGGGATCCAGCGGATGCTCCTTGGCGGGGGCGAAGTCCATGGCTGGCCTCTCTGCTCAGCCCGGCGATCTATCGGTCAGGCCGAAGCGTCGGGGCGTTGGGTGGGTGGACCGTGGGAGCCTGATTTTATCCGACGCACGCTCCTCGCGTCAGTGGGCAAGTTTGCGGTTTCATGGAGGTTTCTCATTCGGAAAATTTCGAGGTGCTCTATGCCGGCCGAGAGATTCCGCCGTTCATCGAGCTCGTGACACACGGCGCGGTTGGTCATGACGACTTGGCGATTAACGGCGACAACGAATTGGTGCTCTCACAAAGGGCTCTGGACATTGTGAACACCACAAACCCGGTCGATACCGAGGTCGTGCCGCTCGATGAACCAGGGGGTCCGGTCGCTTTCGATCCGGCATTAGGCCGCCGCACGGGACAAGGGGAGAACCGCCACAATGATCGGAGCAGCACTTTCGGTCGCCGACGTTCTCATCGCCGTCCACGATGGGCGCCAGACCCGGGGACCGCCGGCCATCGGCATGGGTATGCACGAACCGGGCCGTAGTTCACGGTCATCGCTGCCCTAATGATGAGGGGCCCTCCGCGGCAACTTAGCCCCGGGTGCCCGTCTACTCCGCGTCTATATCCCCGCCTGTTTGCTCGCAGTGCCCTCCCAACTGCCCCTTTGGGCGTCCTTTTCAGAGCATGGGCCTCGAAGATTTAATTCAACGACGGTAGCAGGGTCCGGGTGAGAAAGCTTGTGTCCAAACGCCAAGAAAGAGGGTTCTTCGACCGGCCGCTGGGGTGTTTGCTCCGACGGCCGTCGTCGGTTGCATTCCTAGTCGTAGTTCTGCTGGTGGTCCTGGATTTCCGGGCGTCGTGGCCTCCGGTTCCCCCAGCGACCACCGCAGCTGCGACCGTTTCTGCCCAGCGGCTAGCCCTCACAGCGAAGTCCGCGGAGCCGACCGGTAATCCAGCGACCCCGCCCCTGACGCCAGGAGAATCTCCCGTGGTCGCGGACCCTGCTGGTCTGCTCTCTTTTGACCGGGTTAACGTTGAGACCATCGCAGCGGACGGTACCCGCAACATGACCGTGGCCTCGCGTGAACTCGTGCGCCCCTCCGCAGGGACCCTACTTGCGCCTTTGGAAGTTCTAAACCCGACGTCGCACTTTGGACTCCGAAAGAATCCACTCAGTGGCGCTGCCGGGGAATTTCACTGGGGGCAGGACTTCGGGGCGCCGTGCGGCACCCGTGTCTACTCCGCCGACGCAGGCGTGGCCCGGGCAGTTGGATGGCATGCCTGGGGCGGCGGTAATCGCGTGGAAATCGACCATGGCAACGGGATCATCACAACTTACAACCATTTAGAATCCAGCGCCGTCGAACAAGGCCAGTCTGTGAAGGTAGGTGAGGTCGTGGCGCGTGTCGGCACGACCGGGTCGTCCACAGGATGCCACCTGCATTTCGAAACAATCGTCAAAGGGATACACGCGAATCCCCTCAATTGGACGCTCCTGCCAGTTGCCCAATTGGACCGGCTCGATGACCTCCCCGCATTGAGATTCGAACCAGGCCACGGCACCCCAGCGGAACACCCTCCGGTCTGGGCAGTTCCGTTAACGGACGCCGGCAAACGCAACGTCACTGGAGGCGACAACGAGGCCCCGGTGACCAAACCGCCGCCGGATCCAAGAGATCCTCGGGTCCCGCCGGCCCCGCCCGATCCAAGAGACCCGTTGCCGCCTGACCCGCCGGTCCCGCCGGTCCCGCCGGATCCAAGAGACCCGTTGCCGCCTGTGCCGCCTGACCCGCCGGTCCCGCCGGATCCACGAGACCCGTTGCCGCCTGACCCGCCGGTCCCGCCGGATCCACGAGACCCGTTGCCGCCTGTGCCGCCTGACCCGCCGGTCCCGCCCGATCCACGAGACCCGTCGCCACCTGTCCCACCGGATCCGCCGGTCCCGCCCGATCCGGGAGACCCGCCTGTCCCGCCTGATCCGCCGGTCCCGCCTGGCCCGCCGGTCCCGCCCAGTCCTGGGGACCTGCCGGTCCCGCCGGGCCCCGTGGACCCGACGGCGCCCCCCGGTCCGGAGGCGCCCGTGACCGTGATGCCGGCCGCCTGAGGATACAGAAACCGCGTGCGATCGGGACTGCTTCGCCGGCCCTGACCAATCAGTGACGACACAAACCGCGAAGGTCCACCGCGGGCGCGGCATCCGTGTCAGGATCGTTTATGCCCCGCCTGATGCTGCTCGACACCGCGTCGCTGTACTTCCGTGCCTTCTACGGCCTTCCCGACACGATCCGTCGCGCCGACGGGACGCCCGTGAACGCCGTTCGCGGCCTCCTCGACATGATTGCCCGACTCACGACTGACTACAACGCCACGCATCTCGTGGCGTGCTGGGACGACGACTGGCGTCCGCAGTGGCGGGTGGACCTCATTCCAACGTACAAATCCCACCGGGTCGCCGCGGAGGTTGCGGGCGCCCCCGACGTCGAAGTTGTGCCGCAGGAGCTCGAGGCACAGATTCCGATGATCCGCCGGGTGCTGGACCTGGCGGGCATCGCCGTCGTGGGGGCTGCCGAACATGAGGCCGACGACGTCGTTGGCACATACGCCAGCCACGCCGAGCTTCCCGTCGACGTCGTGACGGGCGACCGCGATCTTTTCCAGGTCGTCGACGACGCCCGCCAAGTGCGGGTGATTTACACGGCGCGGGGCATGAAAAACCTCGAAGTCCTGACCGACGCTGTCGTCGTCGGCAAGTACCGCGTGCTGCCCGAGCAGTATGCCGACTACGCGACCCTGCGCGGCGATGCCTCCGACGGCCTGCCGGGCGTCGCCGGCATCGGTGAGAAAACCGCGGCGTCGCTGCTGGGGGAGTACGGCACGCTCGACGGGCTGCTCGCCGCGGCGGCGGACGCCGGCAGCGCGCTGTCCGCATCCGTGCGGACAAAGCTCGCCGCGGCCGAGGACTACCTGTCAGTGGCGCCCACCGTCGTGCGGATCGTGCGCGACCTCGAGCTGCCGACGCTCGAGGAGGCGGGCGCGCAACTTCACCCTATTGTCGGCGACGCGCGCGCAGACCTTGAGCGCCTCGCGACAGAATGGAACCTCGGTGGCTCCGTGAGGAGACTCCTCGAAGCGTTTGACCTGCATCCTTAAGGGGAGCGCCGCTGAGTCGCTGCCGCCGTTTCTGCTTGCCGGGACTGGAGGGCTCCACCGACACACAGAAAGGCCGGTGCAGGGGCGGGCTCCGCCCCTGCACCGGCGACTAAATCCCTGGTTCCTGGATCGTTCCCGGTATGGGATTCACTGCGGCGTACCGCCGGCTAGCGGGCGAGGTACAGTTCGTGCTGCCGGTGCGCCTCAGCCGACTGGGCGCGGATCGTGTCCACGTCCTTGGCCTTGTTCCGGTACTTCGGCTCCATCTGTTCGATCAGCCGTTCTTCCTCCAGCAGGGCGCTGTAGATACGCTCGCGCTCGGCGGGGTCCGCGGTGTATTCGAGGTCCAGGTAGCTGACGGCGTGCCGGCGGGCATTGTTGATCGCGGTCTGTGCCTTGCCTGCCTTGCTTAGCAGCGATGCCACCACGGTAACGACCAGCGCGCCAATGATGACGGTCAGGGACAGGCCCGTGCTGATCTCCACGACCGGGACCGGCTGGCCGCCGTTGACGAACGGCAGGTTGTTCTCGTGCAGGGCGTGCAGGATCAGCTTGACGCCGATAAAGGCCAGGATCGCCGCCAGCCCGTAGGCCAGGTAGATCAACCGGTCCAGCAGGCCGTCGATCAGGAAGTACAACTGGCGCAGGCCCATCAGCGAGAACGCAGTGGCCGTGAAGACAATGTAGACATTCTGGGTCAAGCCGAAGATGGCAGGGATCGAATCCAGGGCAAACAGAATATCGGTGCCGCCGATGGCCACCATAACCAGCAGCATCGGGGTCAGGACCTTTTTGCCGTTCTCCATGGTGAACAGCTTGTCGCCGTCGTAGTGCTCGGTGGTGTGGAAGATCCTGCGGGCCAGGCGGATGATGAAGTTATCGGCCGTGTCTTCGCCGTCGGGTTCGGGCTTGAGCAGGTTGCCGGCCGTGATGAGCAGGATCAAACCGAAGGCGTAGAAGACCCAGGCGAAGGAATTGATCAGTGCCGCGCCGAGGAAAATGAAGCCGGTGCGGGCGATCAGCGCGAACACAATGCCGAACAGCAGCACCTTCTGCTGGTCCTCGCGCGGTACGCGGAAGCTGGCAATGATGATCAGGAAGACAAACAGGTTGTCCACCGAAAGCGCCTTCTCCGTGATGTACCCGGCGAAATACTCCGAGCCCATAACCGGGCCGCCGAAGATCAGAACGATAACACCGAAGATGATGGCGATGCCCACATAGAGGGAGGACCAGATGGCCGCTTCCTTCAGCGTGGGCACGTGGGCCTTACGGATATGGAAGAAATAGTCAAAGGCCAGAAGGGCCAGGATGAGCACAATGGTGATGCCCCAGATCAGGGGTGAAACAGTCAACGTGTTCCTGCTTTCGTAGGGTGGGTAGCAGCGAGCCTCATAAGTCTCTCCGCCCGCCGTCCGGCTGGCCGCTGCACCCGGCCAGGCAACGGTGCCTGACGTGTTGACGGATACAGCGCTTCGGGATACTCCCCTACGCAGTCCCACTCTAACCGGGTTCGCAGCCAGAGACGAATCCACAAGGGCCCGACGCCTCCACCGCGGGGTACTTCCAAATCACTGCCGTCTGGAAAAAGCTCATCAACCCAGCCCGTGTCGGTCATTGGCCCCGTTGTATACGTCCAGCCTATGGTTCAGGCGGGTGAGTGCCACTCTCCTTGTGCCGGGCCCGGGACCCGCTCCAGATACGCTGCGGCAAGCTCTGAACGGGAGCAGATGTGGAGTTTCCGGTAAATCCTCGTCAGGTGATACTGCACAGTCTTGACCGACACATAAAGTTCGGCCGCGGCATTCTTGTTGGTCAGCCCTGATGCGACGAGCGACGCAACCGCTTGTTCCTGGTCCGTCAGGTCGTCAAAAATAGTTGGGGCCTCAGCCGTCATTGGTGTGCTGGCCGTCGGTCGCCGGCTCTCGTCGGTGCTGACTCCGCTGGCACGCAATTCACGGTCGCAGCGATCGGTATAGGCCGCCGCACCCAGAACGGAAAACAGGTCCCGTGCTTGAATCAACATCTCTGCCGCCTCGCGCCGCTTCCCGGCCCGGCGGAACGACTGGCCGTACACGAACCTTATGCGGGCCTGCGCATAGGGCATCGGTAGTTTCTCCAGCTGGGCCAGGCTGCCAAGAAAGGTGCTGCGGGCGGCGCTGAAATCCCCTGCCGCCGCCTGGATTCTGCCCCGGACCGAGCCCAGTCGCGCCATGGCTGACCGGTGCTGGCGTTGCTCTGCCAGCTGCTCGTGAGGGAGCAGGAACGCGTCTGCCTCTTCTATGCGGCCCACCATGACCAACGCGTTGGCGTAGTGGTCCTGCCACGGCCAGAACCCCGGTTCGTCAATGCCGTTGCTGCGTTCCGGCCTGACCACAGGCAGGAGCGCGCGGATGACGCCGTCGTAGTCTGCTTTGATTTCCGCCACTTGCGCCTGGGCGAGGCAAAAGGGCAGGAGCATGATCGGGTAACTGTCGGCGGGGACAGCTGCGCGCTCCAGATGGTGGGCCGCGGCTTCCGAGTTGCCGCGGAGTGCGTGAATCTGTGCGCCGGTCCAGTGCAGGAGGGGCGCCAGGAGCTCGATTCCGGACTCTTCCTGAAGAGCCACGGCGTTGTCCACCGTTCTCAGGGCGCCGTCCCATGCACCCAAGGCAAAGTCTGTCCTGGCCAGCCAGGCCTGGGCCCAGAGGGTAATGCGGTGGGAACCGCGGCCAAGCTCCGGCGGAACAGCGCCGGCGAGTTCGGTCCTGGCCTCATCCACCCGGTCCAAGGCAAGGTGCAGCCACCCTCTGCCCATGTGGATTCGCTGGTACTGGGCGCTGTCTTCAGGCGGCCGGACTGCAGCCTCATAACTTGCTTCCGCTTCGACGTACCGTCCCATGGCGCCGAGTCCGAGGCCTTCGATAGCTTGCGCCTCGAAGGCCGGCGGGCTGTTCGGTGGAGCCGTGAGCCTGGCCCGGACAGCCCACGTGACCAGGTCCCTGCCGTCGAAGCGGGCCAGGGCGTGAAGCACCTGACGCTGGCAAATCTGGCCAGCCGTTCCGGGGTCGGTGGCGGGGTCGACGGCAGTCCAGGCCTTGCGGAGGAGGGCCTCGGCCTGCATGGGTCGGCCGCGGAGGACAGCGAGATAGCCGCGCACCGCGTCGCCGCGCGGGCTCGGAGCGATGGACTCCACAGCCGTCACGGCCCGGGGGAGCTGTCCGGCCCCAACCATCGCATCGACGGCCAGGATCAGGAGTGATTCGCGCTCCGGAATCTGAGAATTCAGCCGGGCCGCTTCGGCGTAGGCGTCGGCAGCGGAACCCCAGGAGCCTGACGCGGCGTAGACAGTCGCCGCACGTTCCAGCTCGCGGGCCAGCGAAGCGTCAGGCAACAGCGCAGCAGCAGCGCGGTGCCCCAGCCGTTCGCCCCCGATAGCCGGCAGCCGGGCAGCCGCGGCATGTAACTCCGGCTGCCGGCCTGGCCCGAGGTTTTGATAAACGGCGGCCCGCACCGCCGGCAGCGGGAACCGGAGGAGTTTTTCCGCGCCGGCCGTTGAGAGCGTCAGCAGGCCCGGGCGGGCAACCGCATCAACGGCCGCTACAGCGTCCGAAACACCTGGCAGTTCCGCGGCAAGCGCCAGCGGGGAACGGGTGCCCAGCACTGCCGCCGCCTCGGTGAGCGCGGCCGCGGCCGGCGGTAGCTGCGCCAGTGTGGTTTGGACAAATGCCAGCAGCTCCGCAGGCACCGGAAGAACGCGCTGACCGGTCGACCAGACCGCTGCCGGGTGCTGCTCCAGCAGCGGCTGGACCAGTCCGGGGCGGCCGCCGGTGTGCTCCACCAAGGTCCTTGCGGCCGGCAGAGGAAGTTCCGCGTCCCCGAATCCAGGCATTCGTCGTGCCATCAGCTGGACATCGCCCGGGGTGAGCGGGCCCAGCCTTATGGTCCGCGCGGCCGGAAAACTGAGAAGTCCTGAGACACCTTCATCCAGTTCACTGACGCTCAAATCCGCAGCCAGGATGGTCAACAGTGGCTTTCGTCCCACCCGGCGCAACGCGTAAAGAAGGCTTCGGAGCGAGGGAAGGTCGGCCCACTGGATGTCGTCAAGCCAAAGAACCAGCGGCCCATTTTCATCGGCGGTCAAGCGGTCAATCGTGGATAGCAGAACCGTCCCGTAGCCCGCCGGACCGTCGGCGACCCCCGGGGTCAGCTTCGGGCGCAAATTCGGGTGGTAGTTCCGCCCCCGGGGGAGCTGCAAACCCGCTTGCCGCGGACAGCAACTGCTGGATTACCCCGAAATCCGTGTTGCGTTCCCAGACGGCGCCGGCCGCTCTGAGAATCAGTGGCCGGAGGCCGGCGGTTGCTTCGCGTCGGAGGAAGGATTCCACCAGGACGGTTTTGCCCATCCCCTGGCTGCCGCGTACGACGCCGACGGCGGGCGTTCCCGAGCGGGCGGTCTGGAGCAGCTCCGCCAGCTGTCGCGTCGCCGCACTGCGCCCGGCCAAGTGTCCGGCTTCGTTGTCAAACATCGTGTCCAACCTTACGGGGGAGTGCCCCGGCAGTGTGAAGTGGGTCGCAGTTTCCACCGGCCTGACTGGCCCCGACCGGACCTGCGACGCAGCGGCTCACCCGGCCTGCGACGCTGGAGCGAGTACTTCCTCGGTATCCGGCTGAACCGGTTCGGCCGCGATGCGGTGCCTGCGGACGAAAAAGGTGACGAGTCCACCGGCCAGCGCGACGGCGGCGAAGACTACGAACGCCACATTGCTCGGTGCTTTGGCGCTGATCAGGAAACCGCCGACAAGGGGCCCGAGGATGCCGCCCAGTCGGCCGAATCCTGCGCACCACGCGACGCCAGCCGCGCGGGCCGGCGTCGGGTAGTAGTTGGAAACGAACCCGTAGACCAGCACCTGGGTACCCAAACTGCCCACGCCGGCAAAAGCAACGGCGACCAGCAGCAGGAGCGGAAACTCGAACGTCAGCAGGATGAGGGAAACAGCCGCGATAACGAACGTCGTGGCAACGACCGCGCGGGGACCAAACCTGTCCGCCGAACGTGAGGCGACGAGCCCGCCAACTACAGCTCCGGCGTTCAGCGCAAGGAGGAATGTCAGTGAGTAGGTCTTGCCATAACCATGCTGGCCCATGATTTCGGGAAGCCAGGTGTTCAGCCCGTAGGTCAGCAGCAGGCCGCAGAAACTCATGAGTCCGAGCAGAATGGTTGGCGTGCGGTAGTTGCCGGTGGCGAGGGCGGCGAAACCGGCCAGCGGCCGGCCGGCCTTGCTTACTGCCGCCGGGGGGAGCGCTGCTATCCCTGAAGCTGTGCTGCCGGCGTCGCCGTCGTCGAGCGGAACACCCGTCTTCAGCGACAGTGCGGTGGCCTCTTCTGTGCGGCCCCGGGCGAGGAGCCACCTCGGTGACTCGGGCAGCTTGAAGTACGCCAGCGGGAACAGGATGACCAGGGGAAGGGCGCCGATCATAAACAGGCCGCGCCAGTCCGCCACCCCGCTCAGCACGATGGCCAGCAGCGAGGCGAGAAGGCCTCCGGCGGGCACTCCCGAATACACCAGCGCGTTGTAGAAATTGCGCTTTCCGGCGGGAGCGAACTCGGCGACAACGGCTCCGGCTGTGGCGACAAGGGCTCCTACGCCGATGCCGGTCAGGAACCGCAGGAGCCCAAAGGCCGGGATGCTGGTGGCCATGGCGGTGAATGCCATGCCCAGCGAAAACCAGACGATATTGATGAGCATCAGCTTCCGCCGGCCCAGGAAATCCCCCACGGCGCCGGCGGTGAGCGCGCCCACCATCACGCCCAGCAGGGCGTAGCTTCCCAGGACCCCCGGCCTGGGCAGCATCGAGCGCCCCAATCTGGCTGGGGTCGCGCAGCAGCGATGAAACGACAGTTCCGTAGACCACGAGGTCATAACCGTCAAAGAGCAGGGCTGCGGCGGCAACTGCCATCACCCAGCGGACGGTCTTCTTGCGTGTGGCATCCGAGGATGCGGCAAGTGCGTTCATTTTTTGGCTCCAAAGGCCTGGGCCGCGTCATTGCGGCAGGGTGGGGTCAGTCGGTGTCGGAATTCGGGCTGGCACGGCCGGGTGGCGGGAGCTCAGCCCAGGTCGCCACCGGCGACAGCGAGGACGCTGCCCGTGATGTAGGAGGCCTCGTCCGAGGCGAGGAACGCGATGGGACCGGCCTGTTCGTCGAGGGTCCCGTACCGCTTCATCAGCGAGGAATCGATGGTCTGGTCAACAATCTGCTGGTACCAGGCCAATTCGTCAGTCCCGTCGGGCTGCGGACCCCGAATGACACGGCGGGGCGGGGCTTCCGTTCCTCCCGGAGCCGTGGCCACGACGCGGATGCCGCGCGGAGCGGCTTCCAGGGCAAGGGCCGACGTAATGGCTTTCACTCCGCCCTTGGCGGCGGCGTAGGGAACGCGGTTGACGCCGCGCGTGGCGACGGAGGCGACATTGACGATGACGCCGCCCTGCTGGCTGATCATGTGGGGGAGAACCGCGCGGCAGGTCCACAGCGTCGGAAACAGCGAACGCTGGATTTCCTGGCTGATCTCCTCGGGCTGGTAATGCTCGTAGGGCTTGGCCCAGATGGTGCCGCCCACATTGTTGATCAGGACGTCGATCCGGCCGTGGCGGGCCAGGGCCGCCACGATGGCGGCGCTGGCGCCGTCGTAGGTTTCCAGGTCTGCCGTGATGGCGAACGCGGAAGCTCCACCGGCAGCGAGCTCGCCGGCAACCTCGCGGACGAGCTCGGCCCGGTCCAGCAGGATGACGTCGGCACCTTCTGCCGCGACGCGCGAGGCAACCGCGTGCCCGATTCCCTGCGCCGCTCCGGTCACCACCACAACCTTGCCGGCGAACCGGCCCGGGCTGATCGCCCGGGCGCCGTTCGTGCTCAAGCGACGGCCCCGGCGAGGGCCGGCGCCGCGGCTGCCGTGCTTCCGACGGCGAAGCGCTCGTAGTAGAAGTTCGCGGGGGTGATGCCCTGGCTGTCCCAGTACTTGCGGACGGCGTCCACCATGGCCGGCGGTCCGCACAGGTAAACGTCCACGTCGCCCTCGTTCAGTTGGGCGGCCGTGATGTACTGCGTGACGTAGCCTGTGTTCTCTGCAGCGCTGCCCGGGTCCGCCACGCAGGTGGTGAAGCTGAAGTTCTCGATGGCCTCGGCATACCGCTCCAGCTTGTCCAGCTCGATCAGGTCCTTGTCGAACGTGACGCCGTAGACCAGGTGCACGGGATGGGCGGGAGCATCTTCAAGGTTGGTGGCGATTTTCTCGAGCATTGACAGCAGCGGCGCGATTCCGGTGCCGCCGGCCAGCATCAGCGCCGGACGCTTGATGTCCCGGAGGAAGGAGCTGCCCATCGGACCGGTCAGCGGGATGATGTCCCCGACGGCGGCACGTTCCTTCAGGTAGGTGGTCATGGCGCCGTCGGGTGCCGTGCGGATGAGGAAGCGCAACTCATTTGCGGTGGGGCCGCGTTGTGGCCCGTACGCGGCTCCGGCAGGCTGGTCGCGCTGGAGCGGTCGGTCTTGATGCGGAAGACGCGGTCCTCCAGCCCGCCACGGTTGGCGTAGTAGATCAGTGAGATTTCGCGCTGGGGATCGCTGGTGAGCTGGTCGTCGTCGGCCCAGGCCGGCATCCAGAACTCGGCTTCGGGGTGGTAGCAGTCCAGCCAGCGGTCAAAGTCGCGGTCGTCCAGGAACCGTGCCTCGCGGTACAGGAAAGCGCGGATTTCTTCCAGGCTTGCCGGGCCGGCGGGCGCGAATGCGGTCGCGTCCTGGGGTTCGGATTCGATGATTTGTGTCATGGGGATTCTCCTCTGGCTCCTTGCGGACCTAGTTCTGTGCGGCCGCGTCGGCGGCTTCTTCGGCGGCTGCCGCTCTGCGCATGGTCTCTACCCAGTAGCCGTGCTGGATGGGGTAGAGACCCTCGTCCTCGGTCTTGGCGCCGCTGGAAATGGGCTAAAGGCCGATCTTGTCGGCGTTGGCATCCGGACCGGCGATCTGGTGCATGACCCCGCGGCTGAGGTCGTTCCACGGAGCAGCGGTGGCCATATAGGTCTTCTGGCAGGAGCGGAACTCTTCCAGGTCATCGGGGGTGGCCATGCCGGAGGCATTGAAGAAGTCCTCGTACTGGCGGATCCGATTGGCGCGGTTCACGTCGCTCTCGCCCTTGGGTGCGATGCAGTAGATGGTCACCTCGGTCTTATCGACGGAGATGGGCCGGAAGTGCCGGATCTGCGAACCGAACTGGTCCATCAGGTAGACGTTCGGGTAGAGGCACAGGTTGCGCGAGATGTTGATCATCCAGTCGGCTTTCTCCACGCCGTACTTCTCGACGAGTTCGTCCCTGCGGTCGAACAGCGGACGGTTGGACGGGTCCAGCCACTCGGTCCAGAGCAGCAGGTGGCCGTGGTCGAAGGAGTAGTAGCCGCCCTTCTGTTGGGCCCAGCCGCCAGCGTCCATGTTCTTGGTTTCGTTTGCCGACTCCCCGGTAGTCCGGCGTGCCGTGGTGGCCGCGTAGTTCCAGTGTGTGGCGGAGACGTGGTAGCCGTCAGCGCCGTTCTCGGCCTGCAGCTTCCAGTTGCCGTCGTAGGTGTAGGTGGACGCGCCGCGGAGGACTTCCAGGCCGTCGGGGGACTGGTCGACGATCATGTCGATGATCTTCGTGGACTCGCCCAGGTGTTCTCCGAAGGCAGGACGTCCGGGTTGATGCTGCCGAACAGGAAACCGCGGTAGCTCTCGAACCTGGCCACCTTGGTGAGGTCGTGGGAACCCTCTTTGTTGAACTGCTCCGGGTAGCCTGCTTCGCGGGGATCCTTGACCTTGAGGAGCTTGCCGGTGTTGTTAAAGGTCCAGCCGTGGAACGGGCAGGTGAACGTGGTGCGGTTGTCCGTCTTGCGGCGGCACAGCATTGCGCCGCGGTGGCTGCAGGCATTGATCAAGGCATTGAGGCCGCCCTGCTTGTCGCGGGAGATGATGATCGGCTGGCGGCCGATAAAGGTGGTGAAGTAGTCGCCCACATTCGGGATCTGGCTGTCGTGCGCCAGATATACCCAGTTGCCTTCGAAGATGTGCTTCATCTCGAGTTCGAAAAGGTCTTCATCCGTGAAGATGCTGCGATTGGCGCGGAAGACGCCGTTTTCGTGATCCTCCACGAGTGCCTCGTCGAGGTGGGCTCGGATGCCCGCCAGGGTCTCTGTCATGTTGGCTCCTATCGATATCGGGCCGCGTTGCCCGTGGTGCCGGGCTGCGCTGCCCGGGCGGACCGCCGAAACGAGCAGCCGGTCAATGGTGATTGCATCAACCCTGCCAGTGCGTGGCGCGCATCACACTAGGCATTTGCCTGGCCTCGCCTAGGCCCCAATTCATAGCTAAAACATCCGAAAATGGTGGAAATGAGTATTTGTTGAATACTAAAAAATTCGGTCCTAAGCTGTGGAACCAGCAACCCGGACCGGTGCGGCGTTGGTACTTCGTCTGTGCGACCAGCTCCAGAGAAGAAACAACCTTGTACTTTGCAGTCCGATTGGATGTCAGCGTCAAGGCCGGCTGCGGCCCATGGCTTTGACATCGAGGACCCCGCCAGCGCCGCCTTCGCGTGAGGCCGGGCCGCTGGGCCTTCGCGCCGCGATGTCCGTGTCCGCAGTTATGGCCGGGCTGGTCGCCGTCGTTGTGTCGTACTCGGGTCCGCTGCTGGTGGTCCTGCAGTCAGCTAAGAATGCGGGACTCAGCTCCGGGCAGACCACGTCCTGGGTGTGGGCGATTTCGATTGCCAGCGGCGTGGTGTGTTCAGTTCTCAGCCTGGTCACCAGGCAGCCTGTGATGGTTGCCTGGTCTGTGCCGGGCGCAGCGCTGCTGCTGACCGCGCTGGGGAACTATTCCTATTCCGATGCCATTGGTGCCTACCTGGTCGCCGGCGTCCTGGGCACTGTGCTCGGTGTTACCGGTCTCTTCGGTCGGCTGTTGTCTGTCGTGCCGAAGCCGATCCTCGCTGGCGTGCTGGCGGGAGTGCTGCTGCCGTTCGTCCTCAACGCGGCCGGCGCGGTCGTGTCCTCGCCACTCGTGGCAGGCGGGCTGGCATTGGCGTACTTCGCCGGAAAGCGGTTTGTTCCCCGCTACGCGGTCGTTGTGGCACTCTTCGCCGGTGTACTGCTGGGGATCCTGGCCGGCGACATTTCCACCCCGCAGCCGTCGCTTGCGCTAAACGGTCCCTTGTGGACAGCCCCGACTTTCAGTGTTTCGGCGGTGATGGGAATTGCGGTGCCGCTGCTCATCGTCACAACGGCGGGCCAGAACGGACCGGGGCTGGCGATGATGCATAGCAGTGGGTACCTGCCAAACGACAGGCTGCTCCTGGGCGGAGCCGGCGTCGCTTCGGTGGTCTTTGCCCCGTTCGGGAGCCACGCCATCAACCTTGCCGCGATCACAGCGGGCATTTGCGCCGGGCCAGAAGCCCATGAGGATTCCCGCCGGCGGTACGTCGCCGGTCTCGCCTGCGGAGTTTTCTATCTGATCTTCGGCACATTCAGCACGGCCGTCGTGGCCTTGTTCGCGGTCATCCCCGCGCCCATGCTGACCGCCCTGGCGGGGGTGGCACTGCTCGGCGCGCTCCAGGGAGCCGTCCGCGATGTGGTCGTGGGCGCTGAGGGGCGCCCGGCGGTACAGGAGTCCGCCCTGGTCACGCTGGCAGTGACCGCGTCCGGCATTGCCCCGTGGGGAATTGTGTCCCCGTTTTGGGGATGCCTGGCCGGCATCTGCGTCTACTGGGGCGACGCAGGCCCACGGCCTGACCACCCGGGGACGGAGGATGGCGGCCGTGGCTTAGGACCAGGACGCAGCCGCCAGGAGCGCGAAGAGCGGTTCGAAGTCGTACATGCTGGTGCTGTTGCTCATCACGACGATGCCGAGGCCGCGGTCGGGGTAGAGCCGCATCACGTTCCAGAAGCCCGCGCCGGCGCCGAAATGCTCCACCCACTGGTCTGGAGTCTTCGTGGGCCGGCGAAACCAGCCGGTTCCGTGGTCGAACGGTTTGCCTGCCTGGTCAATGGTGCGCATGCGGCGGGCGGACTCGGGGGACAGGATCCGGGTCCCGTCGAGCTCGCCGTCGCGAAGGTGCATCCGAAGGAATCTGCCGGCGTCCCAGACATCGCCCACCAGGCCGCCGTAGGCGGGACCGTCCACGTAGAAGGGGTTCAGCGACAGATACGGCCCGTGACGATCCCCGGCGATCCCCGCGGGCAGCACACCGCGCAGCAGCGGCTCCATAATTCGGGGCGCCTTGACGTAGCCGGTCGCCGGCTCCGCACCTGCCTGATAGTGGAACCCGGTGTGTTGCATGCCCACAGGTTGCAGGACGGACCGCTGGAGGTAGTCCTCGAAGGGCATCCCGGCCGCGGCCGCAATGATCTGTCCGGCGGCGAGGTAGCCGACGTTGGAGTACCGGGCGCTCTGCCCGGCCGGGTAGCGGAAGGCGCGCCGCTTACCGGCCAGCCGGCGAAGCAGGGTCCCTGGGTCCGGGGCATCCGCGCCGGCCGCATGCACCCAGCGAATCGGCAGCGGGTTGCCGAAGCCGGCGGTGTGGTTGAGCAGCTGGCCCACGTTCGGCGCCGTCGTCCCGGCCGGCAGGTAGTCGAGGTATTCGCGGACCGGGGCCTTCAGGTCAAGGCGTCCCTCGTCCACGAGCCGGATCGCGGCCGTCGCGGTCACGATCTTGGACATCGAGAACCAGAGGTACGACGTCGACGCGGTTGCGGGCGTGTTCGTCGCAAGGTCGGCGAGACCGTAGCCCGCGGCCAGGAGCACCCGTTCGCGGTTCACCACGGCCAGGGACAGGCCCGGCACGCCGCCGCGGCTCATCATCCTCATCACGGCCGCCGCCATGCCGCGCGGCGGTCTCCCCGCCGCGATGCTTTCGGCAAGCACTTGGGGAGTGCAGCCGTTCGGGAACTTTCCGTTATCTGGCGGGCCGCCGGCCCGACCGGGCCTCCACAGCATCCTCGATGCCGCCCCCTTCGCGTTCGACGTCTTCCAGGTAGAGTCTGCCGGCTACTATCAGGCCGCCCTCGATCCGGAAAAGTGTCACTCCCCGGACCTGGAACGGCTTCCCGTCGGTGCGGTTGCCGGTCCAGGACCACTCACTCCACGTTGTGTCCGCGTCGTCGACGGAGCGGACCGATTCGGCATGGAAGTCAGGAATTCCGGCGAACATCGCCGCCCAGTTCGCGTGCATTTGCGCCCGGCCCGTGAAGGCCCTGGCGGGATGCGCGGGCTGTTCACTGCGGTAGTCCTCGTGGAACAGCGCCGCAGCAGCTTCCAGGTCATGGGCATTAAACGCGGCCACGAGCCGGTCCACCACTTCGCTCATCTCTTCACTCCCTCCGTGCGTGCACTCCGCCGGCCCGGGGCCAGGACCGCGCGGGGTGCTCCGATCCCGGCGCAAATCTACGCCGAACCCTCCCGGGTCTCCAGAGCTCGCGGGTCTCTGCCTCGCCGGCCCCGTCCAACCAGAAGCAGCGAGGGAAGACCTTGACGGGGAGATCGAAGGCGGAGGACTCTCGTTAGAGGCCCTCGGTCAGTCCGGCCCCCTCGATCATGGGCGCCGCAGGCCCATACCCTTGAACCCCGTCTTGAGGAGAGCACCATGAGCCCACAATTCAACGAGTTGCTGACCCGCCAGGTAGGTAATGAGTTCGCAGCGTCCCAGCAGTACATCGCCATCGCCGCCTGGTTCGACGGGCAGGACCTTCCCCAGCTTGCCAAGCACTTCTACCGCCAATCCCTGGAAGAACGGAACCACGCCATGATGATGGTCCGGTACATTCTGGACCGTGGAATCAGGGTCACCATCCCGGGGATCGACCCGGTCCGCAACGACTTCAGTTCGGCGGAGGAGCCGCTGGTCCTGGCCCTGGCCCAGGAGCTGGAGGTCACGGACCGCATCAAGGAACTCTTCGCAGCGGCACGGGCGGAAAACGACCCGCTGGGTGAACAATTCATGCTTTGGTTCCTCAAAGAGCAGGTCGAGGAGGTGGCGTCGATGTCCACCCTGCTCAACGTCGCCCGCCGGGCCGACAACCTCTTCGACGTCGAGACTTTCCTGGCCCGCGAAAGGGTGGGCGACGGCGGAGGGCGCGGCGGACATCGCAGTCACGGCGGCGGCGGACCCTTCGAGGACCCGGGCACTCCCGAGGTCGCGGGCGGGTCGCTCTAGCAATGGCGCCCGGTGTGGCCCCCGGCGCGGGCTCAACCGGGGAATCGGCTGGAATACTTCGGGCCCGGCGCGGCCTCGACCTGGCACCAAAGACCATTCCTGCAAGAACCGGACGATGGTGCTGAGGTATACCTTCACGGCCAGGCTGTGGCGCTATCCGGGTGAAGCCGGATGGCACTTCCTCACCGTCCCGGCGGAGGTGGCAGCAGAGATCCGGGACGACGCGGTGGCGTTCCGCCGGGGCTTCGGCTCCGTCAAAGTCACCGCCTACATTGGCGGACACAGCTGGTCCACGTCACTCTTTCCGGACAGTACGAGCGGGTCGTATCTGCTTCCCGTCAAGAAGGCCATCAGAGTCACCGCAGGTATCACGGCAGGGGACCAAGTTACCGATCACCTTGAGCTGGCCGGGGGCGGCTGAGCGGCCCCGCTCTGCCTGATCCCAGCTCTGGTGTGTACAACCCAAGCGGACGAGAATGGGCTCGTGCTCCCTCCTCGCTTTGGCGGGGCGGCAACCAGATGAACGCCGCCGCCCGAAAAATCCAGCTCATCTACCTCACGTTGACGTTGGGCAATACACTGGCGGCCTCGTTCATCTGGGGGATCAACACTCTTTTCCTGCTGGACGCCGGACTCAGCAACCTGGAGGCTTTCGCTGCGAACGCCTTCTTCACGGCCGGGATGGTCCTGTTCGAGGTGCCGACCGGAGTGGTTGCCGATGGTTGGGGCCGCCGCGTTTCATTCCTGCTGGGCACCACGACCCTGGCTGCGTCAACTTACCTCTACTACCTGCTCTGGCAACTTTCCGCACCCTTCTGGTGGTGGGCAGTCGTGTCCGTTTTACTGGGTCTGGGCTTCACGTTCTTCTCCGGCGCGGTTGAGGCCTGGCTTGTCGACGCGTTGCGCTTCTCGGGGTATGAGGGCGGGCTGGAGGCCGTGCTTGGCCGGGGCCTGATGGTGTCGGGCGTTGCCATGCTGGTCGGCTCGGTGGCCGGCGGTGTCATCGCGCAGGCCACCAACCTCGGCGTGCCCTTCCTGCTCCGCGTGGGAGTGCTGGTGCTGATGTTTGTCGTGGCCTTTTGGCTCATGCGCGATGTCGGTTTCACCCCGGAACGCTCGGCCCGTCCGCTTCAGGCGACCCGCGCCGTACTGTCGGCTTCGATCGACAACGGATTGAAGAATCCGCCGGTTCGATACGTGATGCTGGCAGCGCCGTTCAGTTACGGCGTCGGGATCTACGTGTTCTACGCCCTCCAGCCGTACCTGCTTGAGCTCTTTGGCGATCCCCACGCGTACGCCGTGGCGGGACTGGCGGCGGCACTCGTGGCGGGAGCCGAGGTGCTCGGCGGCTGGATGGCGCCGCGCATCCGGAGACTGGTTCGCAAACGCACGACGGTTTTGATTCTGAGCAGCATCATTGGCTCCCTGATCCTGGTGGTGCTCGGGTTCACCAAGGTGTTCTGGGTCGCCCTGGTGCTGCTGGCGCTCTGGGCTCTCGTCTCCGCAGTAGGCACGCCTGTGCGGCAGGCCTACCTCAACGACATGATCGCGTCGAAGCAGCGGGCCACGGTGCTGAGCTTCGATTCCCTCATGGGGAATACCGGGGGCGTGGTGGTGCAGCCGCTGCTGGGACGGTCAGCTGATCTCTACGGTTACCCTGCCTCGCTGGCGATCGGAGGCGTGATCGAGTTGATCGCCGTACCTTTCCTGCTGTCGAGCCGGCGGCAGCGTCACCAGGCCGATCAGGCCAGCGACTCCGACAGTGCGGACAAACAGCCGCGGCCGTCCTAGCCGCGAAATCGGGCTCAACTGGGCGGAACCGACGCGGTCTTGACTCCCGCCGCCCCAAGCCTACGATTATGCGCATCAGCACCTGCTAGAGGGAGATCTGTGGTGTCCACGGCCGGTGCTGGCAATCAGCCGACCTGGGTGTTGTGCCCGGGTGCACACGACGTGGCCGGGTTCGCCAAGTTCGCGGCGGACGTCTCTAGCAGTGGATGGCAGCTGGGGTGACGTCCAGGACCTGAACAACGCTGATCAAGACGGAGGAATTAGTCATGCTGAAGGATCTCGAAATCATCGCAGTCCTCCCCGCCAAGGACATTGACCGGGCACGCAGCTTCTACCGTGACGTGCTGGGACTCGAACCGGCGGACGCCATGGACGAAGAGAACCTGATGTACCGCTGTGGCAAGGGAACGGCTTTCCTGCTGTATAAGACCGACAATGCAGGAACAGCGAAAAACACCCAGATGGGCTGGGCAACCGACGACCTTGAGGCCGAGGTTAAGGACCTTCGCGGCCGCGGTGTTGTGTTCGAGGAGTACGACTTCCCGGGTCTGAAGACTGAGAACGGGATCGCTTCGACTCCAGTCGGCAAGGCCGCGTGGTTCCTGGACACGGAGGGCAACATTCTCAACCTCTTCCAGGGCCAATAGCGCTGGTGCACTAGGAGGCGCCGCCCCTGCAGCTGGGACCCTGCACGGGCGGCACACTCTTACGTGAAGCGGCCTTCCAGGCCTACAGTTGTGCTTCGAGTACCGTCGACAGGAGTGCCCCATGATTACCCTGCAGATCGAACACCAGGTCCGGGACTTCAGCATGTGGAGAAGTGCTTTCGACAGTGACCCGTTGGACCGCGCGGCTTCCGGAGTGCGGTCCTACCGAATCTCGCGTCCCCTCGACCAGGAGGATTACGTGATGCTCGAAATGGATTTCGATACGCAGGAGGCCGCCGTGGACTTCCTCGGCCGGCTGCAGAACGATACGTGGAAAACCGGAGTGACCGCTCCGGCGCTGGTCGGAGAACCCTCCACCAGGATTATCGAAACGGTCGCCATCGAGGAAGTGGCCGCCGCCATGCCCTGAACCGGTGCGGACGGCCAACCCGGCGCAGAGAACCACGGCCAGGCCGCCAAGGGGACCGGCGGTAACCTTGAGGTATGACTGCCGAAGCCCCGTCCACCATCGCCCTCGATGGCCGCTTTGACGGCCGGTTTGCGCGCGAGTTGGGGGAGATGGCCATTCCCTGGCAGGCGGAGGAAGCTCCGGATCCGCGTCTTCTCGTGCTCAACGAGCCGTTGGCCGTGGAGCTGGGCCTGGATCCGGACTACTTACGGAGTTTCCACGGCTTACGCCTGCTGATCGGTACTCTGGTTCCCGGCGGCGCCACCCCCGTGGCACAGGCCTATGCCGGCCACCAGTTCGGCTGGCTGGCTCCCCGTCTTGGCGACGGGCGTGCGCTGCTGCTGGGAGAAATCACCGACACGGATGGCCGCCTTCGCGACGTCCACCTCAAGGGCTCCGGGCGCACCCCGTTCGCCCGAGGCGGCGACGGTCTGGCGGCGGTGGGTCCGATGTTGCGCGAGTACATCGTGAGCGAAGCGATGCACGCCATGGGCATCCCGACCACACGGTCCCTCGCCGTCACTGCGACGGGGCGGGACGTGCGCCGCGAAACCATGCTGCCGGGCGCCGTCCTCACCCGGGTGGCCGGCAGTCACCTGCGTGTGGGCAGCTTCCAGTACGCCCGGGCCACGGGCGACATCAACCTGCTGCGCCGCCTCGCCGACCATGCGATCATCCGGCACTATCCCGACGCCGCGGATGCCGAGAGCCCCTACCTCGCGTTCTTCCAGGAAGTGGTTGCCGCCCAAGCATCGCTGGTGGCCCGGTGGATGCTGGTGGGGTTCGTGCACGGTGTCATGAACACCGACAACACGACAATCTCAGGCGAAACCATCGACTACGGCCCCTGCGCCTTCCTGGACGCTTTCGACCCGGCAACGGTGTACAGCTCGATCGACGAGACCGGACGCTACGCCTACCGCAACCAGCCGGTTGTGGCGGAATGGAACCTTACCCGCCTGGCAGAGTCTCTCCTGCCCCTTTTCGACGACGACCAGGAGCGCGCGGTCGCCCATGCGCAGGAAGCCCTCAGCGCCTTCCGGCGCCAATACAGCGCCGCCTGGTCAGCCGGCATGCAGGCCAAGCTGGGTCTGCCCCAGGACCTCGACGACGACGGCGACACCCCGTCTCTGGTGGATGAGCTGCTCCGGCTCCTGCAGGAGGGGAGGGTCGACCACACATCGTTCTTCCGCCGCCTGGGCTCGGCCGCCCGCGGCCGCGGCGAACCCGTGCGGCGCCTGTTTCCCGATCCGGAAGCTTTCGATGCCTGGGCCGGGCGCTGGAGCTCACTGGGTCCCGACGCCGACGCGATGGACCGGGTCAACCCTGTCTATATCCCGCGCAACCATCTGGTGGAGGAGGTCCTCACCGCCGCCACTGATGGTGATCTGGGTCCGCTTCAAGGCCTCCTGAGCGCGGTGACAGGCCCGTTCACCGAGCGCCCCGGACTCGAACGCTATGCCGACGCCGCGCCCGAAGACTTCGGTACGTACCGGACGTTCTGCGGCACCTGATTCCCTGTAGGTCGGCGGAGCCGAGGGCCTGGGGCGGCCTCTGCTGGTGTTTGCTCCGCGCCTGCTCTCACTGGTCTGCGCGCTGCCCACAACTCGGGGACTCGGGCTGATCCCCGGCTCCGCCTTGCGCCTGTACCGGGACTTTTGTCGGAGGTCCGCTGGCCATGGGCGCACACGGCGGAACGGCCGGGACTTAGGGGCGCAGGCTCAGAAGGTCCAAATGCTGCGGGTTTCGCTAACGGGTTATACCCCCTTGGGTATTTTTGACTACCCCTGGGGGTATCTGCAATACTCGGTGGGGTATTCATGTTTTGTTTGACCCTCTTGAAAGGACACCCATGACGTCCCCTTCCACTTCCTCCACCCAGGCTGCTCCCACTTCGCCGACAGTCACCGCCCTTGCCCCGGAAACGCTGCGCAGCTGGTTCCAGGAACACCAGGACCTCATCGTGATTGACGTCCGTTCGGCCGCCGAATTCGAGAACATGCACATCCGCGGCTCCTACAACGTCCCGCTGCCGCTGCTTGCCGAGCACACGGAGGAATTGGCGGCCCGCCTGGGCAGCCGCGTTGTGCTCGTCTGCCAGTCGGGCGCGCGTGCCGAGCAGGCCCGGCAGCGGCTGGGCGGCGCAGGTATCGGCACCTCCTACGTCCTGACCGGGGGCGCCCCCGCGTTCGCAGCGGCAGGCGGAGACGTGATCCGCGGCAAGGCGCGCTGGGCCCTGGAGCGCCAGGTCCGACTCGCCGCCGGCTCCCTCGTGGTGCTGGGGCTCGCCGGAGGCAGGTTCGTCTCGCCCAAGGTCCGGCTCCTCGCCGGCGCCATCGGAGCGGGCCTGACCTTTTCAGCCGCCACCAACACCTGTGCCATGGGCCAGGCAATTTCTGCCATGCCGTGGAACCAGGCCGCCCAGGAGCCGACCCGCGAGTCCGCGATCCTGCAGTTCCCCGTCGTGGACTCCGTGACCCCGGCGGCCAAGGCCTCATGACCGCGACACTGATCCTCGTTCTCGCCCTGTCCGTACTCATTGGGCTGTCGCTCGGCGTGCTCGGCGGCGGCGGATCCATCCTGACGGTGCCGATTCTGGTCTACGTGGCCGGGTTCGAAGCCAAGGAAGCCATTGCCGCTTCCCTGTTCGTGGTCGGCGTCACCTCGGCGGTCAGTGTCTTCAGCCACGCCCGCGCCGGTCGCGTCATGTGGCGCACCGGCCTGTTGTTCGGGGCCGCCGGCATGGTCGGCGCCTTCGTAGGCGGGCTGCTGGGCGGGCACATCCCCGGCCAGATCCTCCTCATCGCGTTTGCCCTGATGATGGTCGCCACCTCGATCGCGATGATCCGCGGACGCCGGAAGAAGTCCGATGCGGGCCCCGGGACCCCAAAACACACCGAACTGCCGCTCGTCCGCGTTCTGCTCGACGGCCTCGTCGTCGGTCTGGTCACCGGCCTGGTCGGCGCCGGCGGCGGATTCCTCGTGGTCCCGGCCCTGGCGCTGCTTGGTGGCCTGCCGATGGCAATCGCCGTCGGCACCTCCCTGGTAGTGATCGCGATGAAGTCCTTCGCCGGACTGGCCGGTTACCTGACCACCGTGGAGCTGGACTGGGGAATCACACTGTCCGTTACCGCGGCCGCCATTGTGGGAACGCTGATCGGTTCCAAGCTCGCCGGCCGGATTCCGGAAGCGGCGCTGCGCAAGGGCTTCGGCTGGTTCGTGCTGGTGATGGGCGCCTTCGTCCTGATTCAACAGGCCCCGGTGGATCTGCGCGGACCGATCGCCCTGGGCGTCGCCGGAGCCGCGCTCATTGCGGCGGCAATCTGCTGGTTCTTCGTCAGTGCCTGCCCGCTCCGCAAGTCCAACCGCACGGCCCGCGAACGCGACACCCAGACCCTCCCGGTCTGACACACCCGCTGAACCGAAAGGCACCACCATGGCAGAAATCAGCATCACCGAAGCAGACCAGCGCCGGAACCGGGCGCAGGTCCTGGACGTGCGGGAGGACTTCGAGGTTGCCGAGGGCATGATCCCCGGAGCGATCCATATCCCGATGGGCGAGCTGCAGGCCCGGCTGTCCGAGCTCGACCCCAAGGTTCCCGTCATCGCCATCTGCCGCAGCGGCAACCGCAGCGCCCGGGTGGCGGATGCCCTCAACGCTGCCGGCTTCACCGCCGACACGATGGACGGCGGCATGATCGCGTGGGCCCGGGCGGGCCTGCCGACTGCCTGACCGACCTTCCTCCTCGGCGACGACACAAGGTCCCCGCGATGACGCGACGTCGCTGCCGCCACCCGGGTATTGAATCGCCGAACCCACGGCACCAGTCACCTTGCAAGATACCCCCCGGGGTATTATTATTGTTAGTAGTAGACGGGGAGACCCGCACCTCTTAACGAAGGAGAGCACATGCTTCTGGAACGCATTTACGACGAGGACCTCGCCCAGGCGAGCTATTTGATTGGCTGCCAGGCGAAAGGTGAGGCCGTGG
>NZ_JBWZCJ010000036.1:0-24492 GCF_059383535.1 Pseudarthrobacter sp. HLT1-3
CCTCTTCCTTCCACGCGTGCTCGGACTCCTCGCATGAACCGCGCCGCGCAGTGGCGGCTCCTCAGCGACCTCCACCTGGGCGTGTCCGACGACGACCCCCGGCACCCCGGCAGCGCGCTGGACGAGTTCCTGCACCGCGAGGTGGCATGCAATGCCTGCTCTCGATTACCAATTGGGACCCGGACGCTGTGCGGGATGACCTGTTCGCCTATGTCAACCGCCATTTGGGCGGTCCCGGCGGGATCCTGATGATCAACGAGACGGGATCACTAAGAAGCCCGGCGGCCCAGTATCCGGGCACCGCGGGCAGGTGGGAGAACTGCCCGATCGGGGTGTTCCTGACGTACTGCGCCCCGGCCGGGCGCACCTTGATGGATCGAGTACTTTACCGGGCCTTCGCCTCTAAGCGTGGTTGGCTGTTTTCTTCCGGTACGGGCGGTGGCCTCCGGCCGCGAGCAGGGTCCTGATTCTGCAACTCTGGAAGTTGCGGAAGCCGCGGGCAATCCAGCGGGTCGTTTCGATCACGCCGTTGATGAGACCTCGGTGGGGCCGTTCGAGGCGCCAGCTTGCTACCAGGAGCGCAGGCTCCGGCCCTTCGCGACCTGCGGACATCGGACAGGACGGTCGGGACTTCGGTGGGTAGCTCACGGCCCCTCTCCGGCCTGCACGTCAACCTGCCTGTGGTCGCCGCCGGGCATGGTGACGGTCTCAATGTCAGTGCCCGAACGCGCGGTGATCGGAACCGAGGAATTAGCCCTGGCTTCGAGACCCGCTGTCAGTCTGCATTCCGCCAGAAACGGGACGGAATTCCCACGTATAAGAGCCGTCAGCTTTGAGGCTCATCCGGAGGTGACCCCACGTGTCGCCAAACTTCCGCTGCACGTAGGAGGGGTTGCTGGTGAACTCCCGGAGGCCGATTCCACCAGTAGACACCTGAAATTGTTGCATCCCGTCCGGGACGCACTGGTCCTCGTTGTTAATCGGGCAGGTCCGCTCATAATTGTGCTGTGAACCGGACAGCAACACACGGACACGGTTCGTCCAGAACACGTCTATCCATGGCTTCGCCTTAGAGAAGCGGGTATGGCCCGACGTGTTGCTGGTGAAATACGGATCATGTTGGATAACCGCCAGATGCTTTCCAGCGGCCTTCGCCGCTTTCAGGTCGGCATCCATCTCCGAGGTCATCGCCTGCGCCCGCGAAGAGTTATAACGCCATGCGGCCGACGGCGCTACAAGAATATGCCAGTTGCCCTTGTCGAACGAGTACCATTCCAGGGCGTCCTGGAACCGTCCCAGATCGGAGCTCGTCGCGCTCTTCTCCGTGGACACGCACTGCCCATCCATGTACCGGTCAACGTCACTCCGGCCGGGTTCAACATCATGATTCGGCCCAGCGGTCCAGTACGTCTTGGCCTTAGCCGGACCCCACAACTGGTCGTAAGCCTCGAGCGCGGAACAGGTGCCCTTGTCATACTGGAAATCGCCCAACGCCAGGAAGTTATCCAGCGAACCGTCGTTGAGACCGTCGATGATGCTAGCCGCGTTCTTACCACTGTGCGACGAGGCCGATGTATTACCCTCAGGGTTCATATCTCCGGTGGCGGCGAACTCAAACGACTCACCGGATGGCGGCGGCGGGGGAGGGGCTGCCGCATAGACGCGAACCCAATCCACTCGCATCTCGCCAGCGCCGTCAGGAGTGCTGTCCGGGAACCAGTCCAGTTGTAGCGTCTGGTGCATCGGACCGGGAGGCTGGTGCGCGGGGTCGTTGTCCTCAAACCACTTCACCCCATCGATGTAGCCGACGATCCCATTCGGAGACCAGTCAACCGCGTAGTTGTGGAACTGCGTGACGTCCAGGGCCTTGGTCGCCGACGTCGCCGAATTCAAACATGAATAGTGGTGGAAGAACTTGATGAAGTTCCAGTCACCAGATGTCTCCGCATAGTCAACTTCGCCGTCACACGGCCAATTCCTACTATCCGGCCACAGGAGCGCCACCATGTGGTACTCATTGTCACCCGAACCCGCCGCGCGGACCTCCCACCGGCCGTACTTCTGGTTTGCAAACTTCGCGCTCATTCCAGCGGTCGTACCGTCCGGTGTTCCAGTCATGACCATTTTGGAACCGTCTACGGTGACCTGCTGGGGACTTCGAATGCCATTCCCCGCGTGCCCGGCGCTGTTATACACGGACCACTTCGCGGCGTCCGGTGCCCCGGTATAGTTGAACTCGTCGCCAGCGATCGGCGTGCCCCAGTTCAGATCTGTCGCGGCCGAGCCTGTCGGTGTCGTGGGCGTAGGAGGCGTCGGCGTGGCTAATGCTGATGTGGTGGCCGGCGCCGCCGTCGTTATTTCCGGTTGAGGTGAAGGCCCCCAGCAGCCGGCCAGTAAGACTGCCGCCACCCCAAGGGCGAACATTTGTTTACGCATACGTCAGATGATAAGGGCTCCCGCGGCGAGGATGCCTGTGTGACCGCTCCCAGGCGCCTCAGCCGGACTCGAACGCCACTATTCTGGCACCGCGGGCCGGGTGGAGAACTGTCAGATCGGGGTGCGCACCTTGCTGGACCGGGAGCTCTACCTGTCCATAACCTGGGCAGATGACCGGGAAGGACGCACCCGGGCCTGGATCCCCAAAAACCAGGGAATTCACCACGTAAACCGGTGCTGGCCGCGGACATGACGGGGCAGGAGCTCCTTCCGCCAGGAGCTCGGCCGGGACGGCCTCGTGGAAAACCCCTTTCCGCACCGACGGACGGACCGTACTGCGGCACGGCGCCGGGAACCGGGACCTGCGCGCATATTCCCCGGCAGGCCCGGTGAGCGCCTCTCAGAGCCCCTCCGAGGGTCCTCCGGGCATAAGAGCGGCCGACGGAGGATCGAAAGACAGTCAGAAGGCCGTCCGCGACCTCCTGAAAGTGGCCGATGCTGACCCCCGTTACCCCGTACGTCCTCAGGCACACCACCGCCATGCGGATGCTCGCCGCGGGCATCGACTCCGGGACCATTTCCTCTGGCTGGGCCACGAATCCACTGAATCGACCCAGGCGCAGCATAACTATGGCTCAATCTGGTCCAATGGCTGGATTCTCCACCTTAGGGGCCCCCGGGGAGCCGGCAGCGACGTCCGGGGCATTCGGCACGTGCCGCCCAGGCCGTGCGGCCTTTTGGGAGTATGTAGGGGCCACCGGCACACCGTTTGGAGAACTGATCCCTTTGGGACCCTGAGAGGCTGTTGGTGCCTGCGGTCAAGCCACTGACTTCCGCCAGGCATCGACGTCGGCCGAACCTGGCGGCCGCCTCCGTTTCTGTGTTGTTCAAAGATTTTGGCGGCACCGGATGGGGAGGGCTCCGAGTCGGCATCTAGAGAGGATGCCGAGGTTGGTCTGGGCCGGCTTGCAGTAGCCCTAGCACTTCAGACGGTCCGGCCGGGACAAATGGCCCGTATATGATCCCTCGCGGGATTTGCGGGCAAAACAAAACCCCGCCCTCATGGCCAGCGGCCAATAAAGACGGGGTCTATTTGTGGTGCACCCCCCGGGACTCGAACCCGGAACCCATTGATTAAGAGTCAATTGCTCTGCCAGTTGAGCTAGAGGTGCATCTGTTGTTTTCATTCTTCGCGGTCTTTTTGTTCCCGCGTTGTTCTCCGCAACGACATGAAACTCTACACGAGTTTGGGCGAAGCGTGAAATCGGGCGGACCGGTACTCGTCGCCACTACACCGGCAGCTCCAAAACCAGCACAGAATCAGGGTTTTTGTTGTTATTGAGCACCCACAGGCGGCCGTCCGGCGCCAGCGAAACGTCCCTGATCCTCCCGTACAGCCGTGTGAAATGGCCCACAGGTTCCCCGGCGAATTCACCGTTCAAGGGAACCTCCCACAACCTCTGGCCGCGCAGCGCGCCAAGGTAGGCCGTGTCACCGACAATTTCGAGCCCGCTCGGAGATGAATCAGCCGTCGACGGCCACACCACCTTCGCGTCCAGTAAGCCGGCGCGGTGCGGGGCGCCCGTGACCTCCGGCCAGCCATAGTTGCCTCCCGGCACGATCAGGTTGAGTTCGTCGTCGACGTCGGGGCCGAATTCGCTCGCCCACAGCCGGCCGGCGCTGTCCCAGGCGAGTCCCTGGACGTTGCGGTGGCCAAGACTGTACACCGGGTTGCCCTCGTAGGGATTGCCCGGCGCGGGGAGCCCGTCCGCGGTGAGGCGCAGGATCTTTCCGCCCAAGGCGTTCGGGTCCTGCGGCTGGCCGCGGCGCTGCGAATCGCCGGTGCCGACGTAGAGGTTGCCGTCCGGCCCGAACCGGATCCGCCCGCCGTTGTGAGTGGATGCCTTGGGGATTCCGGTGAAGATGACCTGCGCGGCTCCCAGCCGCAACGTCCCGGCGCTGTCCTCAAGGCGCAGCCGCGCGATCCGGTTGTCGCTGGCGGAGGTGAAGTAGGCGTAGAGGTACCGGTCACTCGCGAAGTCAGGCGACAGGGCCAGGCCCAACAGCCCGCCTTCGCCGCCGGGTACGACGTCGGGCACCTTGCCAAGCGTGCCGGCCCGTCGGTTGCCTGATCCGGGTGCGATGGTCCGGAGCCAGGCGGTCTCGCGTTCGGAAATAACGGCGGTGCCGTCGGGCAGGAAGACCGTGGACCAGGGCACCTGCAGCTCGGCGTCGATCTTTCGGGCAACCGTTGGCCGGTCCACGCCCGTCCGGGTCCCGGACGCGCTGGAGGCCGCCGGGCTGGAGGCGGCGGGGCCACTGCCGGCCGGGGACGAAGTGGCGCCAGGAGAGGTGCCGCTGGACACCCCGCCCCCGTCGCCGGAGGTGCAGCCGCTCAGCAGGATCGCGACGGTGGCCCCCAGGACCGTCCACGGGCGCGCGCCCAAGGACCGCCCTGGCGACGGCAAAGGGCTGGGAGCGGTTGCTTCGCCGCGCACCGCCGTTGTCGGCATCATCCGCCCTCCGGCTTCCTCCCGACAGCCCGTACCGAGGGCTACTGCCGTGTCCGTCGCGGCGGGCGGAAGCCCGCAGCCTCGGCGTGGGCCGCGGACAGGAACCAGACTTCGGCGCGGGTTTCCTCGAAGGAGGGGCTCGTCTCGTCGTGATAGACCATCGAGGAAGCGTTGCCCTTGACCGAGAAGCCTTCCGGTCCGCTGCCGTCAGCGGCCGGTGCAGCCGATCCTTCGCCATACGGCTGGTCGACGGCGAGGTGTCCGGCGGGTTCGGCCGCATGGCCCACAGCGGTTTCGGACGCCGCCGAAGACATTGTGGTCTCCCGCGTGTCCTCCCCGGCGAGGGTGGCATCGGCCAGTTCCTGCGACGGCAGCGGTTCCTGAGCCGGTGGCGTGGACGGCGCGGCGGTCCGGCCTTCTCCGGTCCTCCCGTCGAGGCCGGTCCCACTCGTGGACTCACGCTCAGTTACAACCTCAGCCTCAGCCTCAGCCTCGGCGGCGGCGGACTCGGCGCCGGGAAGCGTCGGGGCGTGTGGCTCGGTGTATTCAGGGTGGTGCACCGGGGCAGCCGCCGACCCTGCCCCGGCCGTGAGGTCTTCCTTTACGTGGTCGCCATGGGCGCCGTGAACCGGCTCCGGGTGGAGGGCGGTATGCGGTTCAGCCGGCGGCGTCTCGGACCACTGGGTTTCCCATTCCGGGTTTCCCGCGGCAACGGCCGCATCGGCGCCGCGCGAAGGTGCGGCGGCGGGCAGCGCGTCATCCGCGGTGGCAGTGCGGTCCGGTCCGCGGTCCGGTTCGGACTCGGGTTCGGCCTGGCTGAATCCTGCCGCCCCGGGCATTCCGGTCACGGCGGCAGCCGACGCGGAAGCGGCGGCCCCGCCGCCGGAAAGTGCGCCCCGGTGGCCGGCTTCGGGGTCGGCGTCATGCACGTGCGGAGGGGCGGACTTGCCGGCCGTCCCGGTCCCGGCGGGGCCAGAGCTGCCGCGGGAGCTGTTGCGGTTTAGCAGCCACCAGACGACGGCGACAATCGCCACGATGACAACGAGCCAGATGATCCAATCCATAGCAGAGCCTTTCAGTCCGTAGGGCAAGGTTGCCGTTGCTTGACGGTACGTCTGCCTGAAGGGGGCTGTCCAGCTTCCCCCCGCCGCCCTGTAGCCTCTCTTCATGGATTTCAAGAGACTCCGGATTCTCCGGGAGCTGGCCGACCGCGGCACAGTCGGCGCCACGGCGGAAGCAATGAACGTGACGCCCTCTGCCGTCTCGCAGCAGCTCAAGACTCTCCAGGAGGAGCTGGGAGTTGTCCTGGTCAGGAAATCAGGCAGGGGAGTACGCCTCACCGAGGCCGGACTCGCAATGGCGGGTGCCGCCGCGGAGGTGTCCACCGCGATGGCCCGCGCGGAAGCCACCATCGACACCTACCGGCGCGGCCGGCAGACGCATGTCAGGGCGGCGTTTTTCCCCAGTGCCGCCGAGATGTTCCTCCCCGGCCTGCTGCACCGCGTCAAGGCCATCGAGGGTCTCCGCTTCGAGGCGCACTTTGAGGATCCCAATGTGGCAGGATTCGCGGGTCTGACGGCCGACTACGATATCGTGCTGGCGCACAGCGTCGACGGACCCGATGTCTTTGCCAGGCAGGGGCTGACGGTCGTGCCACTCCTGGACGAGCCCCTCGACGTCGCGATCCCCGAAGGCCATGCGCTCGTGGGCATGACAACGCTGCGGGCTGAAGACGTGATCGGGTTCCCCTGGATGGGCGTGCCCGAGGGGTTCCCCTTCGACACTGTGCTTCGCCAGATCGAAGTGCAGGCCGATTCCCCGGCGGTCCGGGCCCAGACCTTCCCCGACCTGCGGGTCCTCGAGGCCCTGGTCAGCGCCGGGCACGGGCTTAGCCTGCTGCCGCGCTACACGGCCCTGAAAAACCAGGGACGGGGTTTCGTCCTGCGACCGCTGGCGGGAGTCAAGGCGAGCCGCAGCATCGTCGCACTGGCCCGTCCGGACGTTGCCGCGCGGACCACCATCCAGCAGGTTCTGGCCCTGCTCAAAGCCGAGGCTCAGTCCGTTGCCGAGGCCCCGGAACTGCGTGACGCCGCTCACCTTAATTAAGCCGTTGCGACCGCAAATGTCCATTAGATGAGATGGGTGTCCACTATTTGGCTGAAACATTCCCGGTTTTCCGCTTAATGCGCCCGTCCGGGTCGTTGGGCCCCGTGGGGGAGCCCTAGACTTTGACCCATGAGTGAGGACACCCAGACAGCGACAGAGACCAAACCGGACATCAAGCCCCGCAGTCGGGTCGTAACCGATGGCATCCACGCCGCACCGTCGCGCGGGATGCTTCGGGCGGTCGGCATGGGCGACGACGACTTCGCCAAGCCGCAAATTGGCGTGGCCAGCTCGTGGAACGAAATCACTCCCTGCAACCTTTCGCTGAACCGGCTCGCCCAGGGCGCCAAGGAAGGCGTCTTCGCCGCCGGCGGCTTCCCGATGCAGTTCGGGACCATCTCCGTCTCCGACGGCATCTCCATGGGACACGAGGGCATGCACTTCTCGCTGGTGTCCCGCGAAGTCATCGCCGACTCGGTGGAAACCGTGATGCAGGCGGAACGCATCGACGGCTCGGTGCTGCTGGCCGGCTGCGACAAATCACTGCCCGGCATGCTGATGGCAGCTGCCCGGCTGGACCTGGCTTCAGTCTTCCTCTACGCCGGCTCGATCATGCCGGGCTGGGTCAAGCTCGAGGACGGCTCCGAAAAGGAAGTCACCCTGATCGACGCCTTCGAAGCCGTGGGTGCCTGCGCCGCCGGGAAGATGAGTCGCGGGGACCTGGACCGCATTGAAAAGGCCATCTGCCCCGGCGAAGGTGCATGCGGCGGGATGTACACCGCCAACACCATGGCCTGCATCGGTGAGGCGCTGGGCATGTCCCTGCCCGGCTCCGCCGCACCGCCCTCCGCGGACCGCCGCCGCGACGTCTTCGCGCACAAGTCCGGGGAGGCCGTCGTCAACCTGCTCCGCCTCGGCATCACGGCCCGAGACATCCTGACCAAGAAGGCCTTCGAGAACGCCATCGCCGTGACCATGGCCTTCGGCGGCTCCACCAATGCCGTGCTGCACCTGCTGGCCATCGCCCGGGAAGCGGAGGTAGACCTGAGTCTAGAAGACTTCAACCGCATCGGCGACAAGATCCCGCACCTGGGCGACCTCAAGCCGTTCGGCCGTTATGTGATGACCGACGTCGACAAGATCGGCGGCGTGCCCGTCATCATGCGTGCACTGCTCGACGCCGGCCTGCTGCACGGCGACTGCCTCACCGTCACCGGCAAGACCGTCGCGGAGAACCTCGCGGCGATCAACCCGCCGGACCTGGACGGCAAGATCCTCCGGGCCATGGACAACCCCATCCACAAGACTGGCGGCATCACGATCCTGCACGGCACGATGGCTCCCGAGGGTGCCGTCGTAAAGAGCGCAGGCTTCGACGCCGACGTCTTTGAAGGCACCGCCCGCGTGTTCGAACGCGAACAGGGTGCCCTGGATGCGCTCGACAAGGGCCAGATCAAGGCCGGCGACGTCGTCGTCATCCGCTACGAGGGCCCCAAGGGCGGACCGGGCATGCGCGAAATGCTCGCCATCACCGGTGCCATCAAGGGTGCGGGCCTGGGCAAGGATGTGCTGCTGCTGACCGACGGCCGCTTCTCCGGCGGAACCACCGGCCTCTGCATCGGCCACGTTGCCCCGGAAGCTGCCGACGGCGGCCCGATCGCCTTCGTTCAGGACGGGGACCGGATCCGCGTGGACATCGCCGCCCGCAGCTTCGACCTCCTGGTCGACGAGGCGGACCTCGAAGCCCGCAAGGTCGGCTGGAAGCCGCTTCCGGCCAAGTTCACCAAGGGAGTGCTCGCCAAATACGCCAAACTCGTGCACAGCGCCTCCACCGGCGCATACTGCGGGTGATTCTCTAAGCGTGGGTGACCAGGCTTAACAAGGGAGGCTCCGAGGGGCCCCAAGCGAACGGCGTCCGCGCCGTCCGTTTGGGGTAGGAGACTTCCGCCCTCAGTCGAAGGCTGCCGGGCCACCGGCGGAGGGCAGAGATCAACCAGTGGACAATGAGGTCCACATCGTGAGACAGGGGTCGGGCTCGTTGACACCCGTCTCACAAAGAGGGAAAACTGAACGCATGATCGCATTCGTTACCAGCTGCGCTGCTGCAGATGCAGCCGTCGTCCTTACCAAGCGCGTGGCTCCATAGCCCGACTGGTAACGAACCGTCACGCGCAAACCCCTCGAAGAGCCTTCGGCTGAGGGGTTTTTTTATTTCCGCACCACCGGCAACACCAGCAACACGTACTACGAGCAGTTCCACGATCACCGAAGATCCACCCGTAGATCCACAAAGGAAGAGTCCGATGAGCAAAGGATCGCCGATCAGCCCCTCGCTGATGGCCACCAAGTCCGCTGGAGCCTCCAAGGCTTCGGAACGCGCCGATCGCCCGGCCGATGCTGGCGTCGACACTGCTGCCGTCTCTCCTGTCCTTGGACCGAACAACGTCGTACCCCCGACGGTGATGACCGGTTCACAAGCAATTGTCCGCTCGCTCGAAGAACTCGGCGTGGATGATATTTTTGGTTTGCCCGGTGGCGCGATCCTGCCCACCTATGACCCCTTGATGGCTTCCCGAATGAACCACATTCTGGTCCGTCACGAACAGGGAGCCGGCCACGCCGCGCAAGGCTACGCCATGGTCACCGGTCGGGTTGGCGTCTGCATCGCCACCTCGGGTCCGGGTGCCACCAACCTCGTTACCGCCATCATGGATGCCCACATGGACTCCGTGCCGATGGTGGCCATCACCGGCCAGGTCGCCAGCGGAGTCATCGGCACCGATGCCTTCCAGGAGGCGGACATCGTGGGCATCACGATGCCGATCACGAAGCACTCCTTCCTGGTCACCGATCCCAACGACATCCCGCACGTGATGGCGGAGGCGTTCCACCTTGCCTCGACCGGCCGCCCGGGTCCCGTCCTGGTGGACGTCGCCAAGGACGCCCAGCAGGGTCAGATGACCTTCTCCTGGCCGCCCAAGATCGATCTGCCGGGCTACCACCCCGTGCTCCGGGGCCACAACAAGCAGGTCCGCGAAGCCGCCCGGCTCATCGCGGCGTCCAGCAAGCCCGTGCTCTACGTGGGCGGCGGCGTCGTCAAGGCGCATGCCTCGGCGGAACTGCTGGAGCTGGCGGAACTCTCCGGCGCTCCGGTGGTCACCACGCTGATGGCCCGCGGCGTGTTCCCGGACTCGCACCCGCAGCACGTCGGCATGCCCGGCATGCACGGCACGGTCTCGGCCGTCACCGCCCTGCAGCAGTCGGACCTGCTGATCACGCTCGGGGCCCGCTTCGACGACCGGGTGACCGGTGTGCTGAAATCATTCGCCCCGAACGCCAAGGTCATCCACGCGGACATCGACCCGGCCGAGATCTCCAAGAACCGCACCGCCGATGTGCCGATCGTGGGCTCGGTCAAGGAAATCATTCCGGAACTCAGCGAGGCCCTGCGCGCCCTGTTCGCCGTCTCCGGCAAGCCCGACTACACCAACTGGTGGACCTTCCTGAACAACCTCAAGGAGACCTACCCGCTGGGCTGGACCGAGCCGGACGACGGACTCAGCGCCCCGCAGCGTGTGATCGAACGCATCGGCGCCCTCACCGGTCCCGAAGGCGTGTACGTCGCCGGCGTGGGTCAGCACCAGATGTGGGCCTCGCAGTTCATCAAGTACGAACGCCCGCACGCCTGGCTGAACTCCGGCGGCGCCGGCACCATGGGCTACGCCGTGCCGGCCGCCATGGGCGCGAAGGTGGGCAACCCGGACCGCGTGGTATGGGCCATCGACGGCGACGGCTGCTTCCAGATGACCAACCAGGAACTGGCCACCTGCGCGATCAACAAGATCCCGATCAAGGTTGCGATCATCAACAACTCCTCGCTGGGCATGGTGCGGCAGTGGCAGACGCTCTTCTACGAGGGCCGATACTCCAACACCGACCTCAACACCGGCCACGACACCGTCCGGATCCCGGACTTCGTCAAGCTCGCGGAAGCTTACGGCTGCGCGTCCTTCCGCTGCGACCGCGATGAGGACATCGACGCCACCATCCAGAAGGCCCTGGAAATCAACGACCGCCCCGTGGTCATTGACTTCGTCGTGAGCCCCAACTCCATGGTGTGGCCGATGGTCCCCGCCGGGGTCAGCAACGACCAGATCCAGGTTGCCCGCAATATGACCCCGGAATGGGAAGAGGAGGACTGAACATGACCCGCCACACACTGTCCGTTCTGGTCGAAGACAAGCCCGGTGTGCTGACCCGCGTCGCCAGCCTCTTCGCCCGCCGGGCCTTCAACATCAACTCCCTGGCCGTCGGCCCGACGGAAGTACCGGGAATGTCCCGGATGACCGTCGTCGTCGACGCCGACGGTGAGCTGATCGAACAGATCACCAAGCAGCTGAACAAGCTGATCAACGTGATCAAGATCGTCGAGCTCACCGCCGAATCCTCCGTACAGCGTGACCACATCCTGGTCAAGGTACGGGCGGATGCCGCCACGCGGCTGCAGGTCACCCAGGCTGCAGACCTGTTCCGCGCATCGGTGGTCGACGTCTCCACAGAGTCCGTGGTCATCGAGGCAACGGGCCATCCCGAAAAGCTCACAGCGCTGCTCTCCGTGCTCGAGCCTTTTGGCGTACGCGAAATCGTGCAGTCCGGCACCCTGGCCGTCGGGCGGGGATCCCGCTCCATGAGCGACCGGGCCCTACGCAGCGCCTAGACAGCCGCAGCACCACACCAGCTTTAGACCAGTTTCACCGACAAGCACCACCCAAGAATCCACTTAAAAGGAGACACCCCAGTGACTGAAATGTTCTACGACGACGACGCCGACCTGTCGATCATCCAGGGCCGCACCGTCGCCGTCATCGGTTACGGCTCCCAGGGCCACGCCCACGCCCTCAGCCTGCGCGATTCCGGCGTTGACGTCCGCGTCGGCCTCAAGGAAGGCTCCAAGTCCCGCGCCAAGGCCGAGGCCGAGGGCCTGCGCGTCCTGAACGTCGCGGACGCCGTCGCCGAAGCCGACCTGATCATGGTCCTCACCCCGGACCAGGTCCAGCGCCACGTCTACGCCGAGGACATCGCCCCGAACCTGCAGCCGGGCGACGCCCTGTTCTTCGGCCACGGCTTCAACATCCGCTACGGCTACATCAAGCCCCCGGCAGACGTCGACGTCGCCCTCGTTGCCCCCAAGGGCCCGGGCCACATCGTCCGCCGCGAGTTCGAGGCAGGCCGCGGCGTGCCCGACCTGATCGCCGTCGAGCAGAACCCGTCCGGCAAGGCCAAGGAACTGGCACTGTCCTACGCCAAGGCCATCGGCGGGACCCGCGCCGGTGTCATCGAGACCACCTTCACCGAAGAGACCGAAACCGACCTCTTCGGCGAGCAGGCAGTCCTCTGCGGCGGCGCCTCCCAGCTGATCCAGTACGGTTTCGAGGTCCTCACCGAAGCCGGCTACAAGCCCGAGGTCGCCTACTTCGAGGTGCTGCACGAGCTCAAGCTCATCGTGGACCTCATGGTTGAGGGCGGCATCGCCAAACAGCGCTGGAGCGTCTCGGACACCGCGGAGTACGGCGACTACGTCTCCGGCCCGCGGGTTATCACCCCGGACGTGAAGGAAAACATGAAGGCTGTCCTGGCGGACATCCAGGACGGCACCTTCGCCAAGCGCTTCATCGACGACCAGGACGCCGGAGCCCCCGAGTTCAAGGCGCTGCGCAAAAAGGGTGAGGACCACCCGATCGAGGCCACCGGCCGCGAACTGCGCAAGCTGTTCTCCTGGATCAAGAACGAAGACGACTACACCGAAGGCTCAGTGGCCCGCTAAGCACTGACCGGCAGGGAAGCCGGACACCTACTGGGGGTCCGGCTTCCCTGCTTTTATGCAGCACCACCGTTTCACCAAAATCCCCACCTGAATACAAGAGAGCTAAAGAGGTCACCGGTGACTAGCACCAAACCTGTAGTACTCCTCGCTGAGGAACTTTCGCCCGCCACGATCGAGGCCCTTGGCCCGGACTTTGAAATCCGGCAGACCGACGGCGCCGACCGTTCCCAGCTGCTCTCTGCGATCGCCGACGTCGACGCGATCCTGGTCCGTTCCGCCACCCAGCTGGACGCCGAAGCCATCGCCGCCGCGAAAAACCTCAAGGTGATCGCCCGTGCCGGCGTCGGCCTCGACAACGTCGACATCAAGGCCGCCACGCAGGCGGGTGTCATGGTGGTCAACGCCCCCACCTCGAACATCGTCTCCGCCGCCGAACTCACCGTTGGCCACATCCTCAGCCTTGCCCGCCACATCCCGCAGGCCAGCGCCGCGCTGAAGGACGGGGAGTGGAAACGCTCCAAGTACACCGGCATCGAACTCTACGAGAAGAAGATCGGCATCATCGGCCTGGGCCGGATCGGCGCCCTCGTCGCCGCCCGCCTGAAGGGTTTCGACACCAAGATCCTCGCCTACGATCCCTACATCACCTCCGCCCGCGCCGCCCAGCTCGGCGTCCAGTTGGTGACCCTCGATGAGCTGCTCGCGCAGTCTGACTTCATCAGCATCCACATGCCCAAGACGCCGGAGACCGTCGGCATGCTCGGCGCCGAGTCCTTCAAGAAGATGAAGCGCACCGCGTACGTCGTCAACGTCGCCCGCGGCGGCCTCGTCGATGAGGAAGCCCTGTACGCTGCCCTGGAGTCCGGTGAAATCGCCGGTGCCGGCGTCGACGTCTTCGTCAAGGAGCCCAGCACCGACCTGCCGTTCTTCAAGCTCGACAACGTCGTTGTCACCCCGCACCTGGGCGCGTCCACGGACGAGGCGCAGGAAAAGGCCGGTGTCTCGGTCGCGAAGTCCGTCCGCCTGGCCCTGGCCGGGGAACTGGTTCCCGACGCGGTCAACGTCGCCGGCGGCGTGATCGCCCCGGACGTCCGCCCGGGCATTCCGCTGATGGAAAAGCTGGGCCGCATCTTCACCGCGATGACCCACGCCTCTCTGACCCAGTTCGACGTCGAGGTCGCCGGGGAAATCGCTTCCCTCGACGTCAAGGTGCTCGAGCTCGCGGCACTCAAGGGCATCTTCGCGGACATCGTGACCGAGCAGGTCTCGTATGTCAACGCCCCCGTGATCGCCGAGCAGCGCGGCATCAACGTCCGGCTCATCACCACACCGGACACCGAGTCCTACCGCAACGTCCTGACCCTGCGCGGCGCGCTCAGCGACGGCACGCAGATCTCCGTCGCCGGAACCCTGACCGGACCCAAGCAGGTCCAGAAGCTCGTCGGGATCAACGGCTTCGAGGTGGAGATCCCGATCAGCGAACACCTCGTGGTCGTGGCCTACTCGGACCGCCCCGGGGTGATCGGCACCATCGGACACATCCTCGGCATGAACAACATCAACATCGCCGGCATGCAGGTGGCGCGGCAGGACGAGGGCGGCCAGGTGCTCGCCCTGCTGACCATCGACAGCTCTGTCCCGCAGCAGGTCCTGGACGCCATCAAGGCCGGAATCGGCGCTGACATGGTGCGCGAGGTCGACCTCGAGGACTGAGGTCCTCACGGTGGACACCGGCGGCGGCTCAGACCGCCGCCGGTGTCCGCGAACCCATGGCCGGTCTGCGTACAATGGCTACGTCCGAATTTCGGATCCGGCCGGCAGCCCGGCCTTACTTTTTGCACACCCGGCAGGGGACGCCTTCACTTCCGTACGGAATGAACTTTGGTGTGCGCACGCAATCCAGCTTTCAGGAGCCCAATGAACGCCGTCCAGAGGTTCATCAGAAGCCGAGTGCTTCTGCTGACCGCGTCCATTTTGATCGCGGCCATGTGCCTGTCGGTCCTCGTCCAGGGTCAGTCGCAGGCCGCCTTGAACCGCACGGTCGACCAGAACTCCCGGGGCCTCTACGACATCCTCGTCCAGGCAACGGCCGATGACAACGGCGGGCTCATGCAGCCGGACATCGCCACCGGCCAGGGCGGCATCAGCTTCGACCAGCTGGACGCGCTCCGGAAGCTCTCCGGCACCTCCGTGGCGGCCCCGATCAGCCTGGTCTCCCGCGTCACCCAGAACCTGGAGTCCCCGCGCCTGGAAGCCACCGACTACCTCGGGTTCAATGCCGGCCTCGCCGGCACCGCCGGTGACCCCACCGCGACGGATCCGAGCAAATGGCCGGCCGCGGAGTCGGTCCTGTCCGATACGCCCAAACAGTACCGGCTCACCGCCAGCGCCGTCAGCTCCGACGGCCGGTCCGACCAGACCCTGTTCAAGACCATGGCCGAAGGATCACTCGGCAAGGCGAAGCTCATCGAGGAGCAGGTCGCCGGCGGCAAGAACGTCCGCATCGCCGGACCGGACGGGGAGACCGGCATCAAATTCCCGGCCCCCGCCGGCGGCTCCGAGCACAACCTCTTCAACCTCTCCGTGTCCCTGCCGCTTGCGCCCCAGGTGACGGAGTCCGTCGTCGCCGTCGACCCCGTCTCCGAGCGTGCCCTGCTCGGGCCCGCCGGGGACTTCCTCGCCCCGCTGGAGAAGGCGCCGCCCGCAGACGCCCGCGACGCCGGCGCGATCGGCCGCCACTTCGAGAGCCTTTTCAGCACCGGCATCGGCATGGACGAACTGAAGGAAGGCCCCGATTTTCTCGGCGTCAAACTCAAGTACTGGGCCCCGCTGATGAGCCAGTACCAGCAGGCCAAGCGCAGCGGCCTGCTCACCGAAGACTCGCAGGCGATCCCGCTGATTGTCCGCACCGGCACGTCCCTTGACCTCAAGTACTCGGTCAAGATCGAGGAAATCGACGGCTCCGGCAACGTCACCAAGGACGTCGGGACCGTGACCCGCTCGCTGGACAAGGACTACCTCCCGTTCGTCTCCAAGTCCCCGTTCACGCTGGCCTGGCCCGGGTCCAAGGACCTTTCGCAGCTGCTCGGTGACACCGGAACCTTCAGCCAGGGCCTCTACAACCCGGCAACCTGGAGCACCGACTTCGCCTCCGCCCCGAAATACCAGGACGGGGAAACGGCAGGCAACGGCGCCGTGGACAAGACCGCCACCCCCGGCGACTGGGTCACCGTGAACCGCCTTCCGGAGAAAGCGGCCAACGGCACAGCTGTGGACCAGACCCAGCGCAAGCCGGTGGACGAGCGCGCCTACCGCGAGGACCTGCAGACCGGCAAGAAGCCCGCCACGCCGCTGGCCATGGTGTACGGCACCTTCGACGCCGGGACCGTCCAGGAGGCCGCCGGTGACGTCAACCGCCTGCCGCTGGGCGGCTACGATCCCACGCCGTTCACGCTCACCAAGGACGCGGCGGGCAAGGACGCCGGCAACACCGAGCTCAAGCCCTCGCTGAGCGCCACCGGCCTGGCCAGCCAGTCCGCCGGTGCCATCACCGACTATTACGGCCTGGCCGCCGCCCGCGGCTTCGAGGAAAACGCCTCCGTGATCGACGCCGTCCGCGTCCGGGCCAAGGTGCCCGGCAGCTGGAAGGAGGCACAGCCGGACGTGGAGAAGCTCGCCGACGAAATCCGCGACCTGGGCCTGCAGGCCACGGTTGTCGCCGGTTCCGCCCGCGAAGACGCCAGCATCTTCGTCCCGGGCTACTCCAAGGACGACGCCGGCAAGGAGTCCCCGCTCGGCACCGTCCAGCAGTCGTGGGTCCGCCAGGATGCCGCCGATGCTGTCTCCGGCTCCCTCACCGGCACCAACCTGACCCTGCTCTTCCTCACTCTCTGCGGTGCTGCCCTGCTGACCGGTGCATCGACCGTCAGCTACGTCCGCAAGCGCCGCACCGAGGCCGGAACCCTGCGGGCCATGGGCTGGACCCAGCGCCGGATCAGGCACTGGGTGCTTGCCGAATTCGGTGTCGGTGCCGCCCTGCTGGCCGTCGCCGGCGTAGTCCTCAGCCTGGTCAGCTGGAACCCGGCCACGGCGGTCGTCTCGGCCTCCGTGCTGGTGCTCTACGCGGGCGCTGCCGTCTTCGCCGCCCAGCAGCTGCGCCACCGGGAAATTGTGGACCAGGAACCGCAGCACGATGAACGGCTCATCGCCGTGGATTCCCCGCTGACCTTCGCCAACCGGCAGTTGAGCACCAACAAATTCAACACCGTTTCGCTGGCCGTTGCCGTCGGCGTCTTCGGCGCAGCAGTCGGGGGCATGGTCGCGCTGCTGATCGACATTCCCCGGGCTGCCGGAGCAAGCGCGCTCAGTGGCCTCGCGGCCACCAGCATTGCCGTGCCGAGCCTCACCCTTGGCGTGTCCGGGGTCGCCGTCGGCCTGCTGCTGACCATGGTCACCGGCCGCTTCGAGCTGCAGGCCAAGCGCCAGTACCTCGGCACGCTGCAGGCCATGGGCTGGAACCCGGACATGCTGGGCCAGGTCCGCTTCTTCGAAAATGCCATGGTGGGGATGTTCGCACTGCCGCTCGGCGTGCTCGGCGCCATCGGCATCGGCCTCCTCCTCGCCCCCTATGCCGCGCTCTGGGCCGCCGTCGCCGGGCTCGTGGCTGTACTTTGCTGGATTCCAATTGCAACGAAAGTGGTCCGATGAACAACGACCTGAACCTCGACCGTGAGGCTCACGACCGGATGACGGCGAGCACCCGCCGCGGCGGCCACAAGACGCGCGCCAACACGATCGTGAAGGCCACCGACCACGCCAGGCCGCTGGAACTGAGCAACATCACGATCCACTACGGCGGCGGCAAGGGAGGCGCCGAGGCCGTCAACGTGGTCGACGACTTCAACATGACGCTGCACGCCGGCGAGATGCACTGCGTCGCCGGCCGCAGCGGCTCGGGCAAGACCAGCATCCTGACCGTCGGCGCGGGCCTGACCCTGCCGACGTCGGGCCGGGTGTTCTGGGAAGGCGATTCCCTCGAAACCATGGGCGACGACGAAATCGCCGACCGCCGCCGCGCCCTGATCGGCTACGTCGACCAGGGCGGCGCCCTGATCGACGGGATGAGCGCGCTCGAAAACGTGCTGCTGCCCGCCGTTCCCGACGGCGAGGTGGACCAGCGCCGCGACATGGCCAAGGACCTCCTGGACCTCGTCGGCCTCGGCCGTCGCATGCGCCACCGGCCGGCCCAGCTCTCCGGCGGTGAACGCCAGCGCGTCGCGATCGCCCGGGCCCTGATCCTGGGTACCCGCGTCCTGGTGGTCGATGAGCCGACCGCCAGCCTGGACCGGGCCTCGGCCAACCGCATCATCAGCATCCTCAAGGACACGACCTCGGACGGCATCGCCGTCCTGGTGGCGTCACATGACCACGAACTTGTCCGCCAGAGCGATACCCTCACCGAACTGATTTAGGTTTAAACTGTGACAGCTTCCGAGAAGACCCCGTTCTACATCACGACGGCCATCAGTTACCCCAACGGTGTGCCGCACATCGGCCACGCCTACGAGGTCATCGCCACCGATGCGATGGCGCGCTTCAAGCGGCTGGACGGCTACGACGTCTTTTTCATGACCGGCACGGACGAGCACGGCCTGAAGATGCAGCAGACGGCGGAAAAGGAAGGCATTCCGGTCACGGAACTCGCCGACCGCAACTCCGGGGCGTTCCGGCAGATGAGCGATGACCTCGGCATCTCGCTGAGCCGCTTCATCCGCACCACCGACCCGGACCACTACGAGGCGGCCAAGGCGCTCTGGCAGCGGATGGAAGCCAACGGGGACATCTACCTCTCCAAGTACACCGGCTGGTATTCGGTCCGCGACGAGCGCTACTTCGTCGAGGACGAGACCGAGGTGCGGGCCGACGGCCTGCGCTACGCGTCCGAAACCGGCACCGAGGTGACCTGGACCGAGGAGGAGAGCTACTTCTTCAAGCTCGCTTCCTACCAGGACAGGCTGCTGGCCCTCTACGCGGACCATCCCTCCTTCGGCGCCCCGCACAACCGCTTCAACGAGGTCGTCAGCTTTGTCAAGGGCGGCCTCGAGGACCTGTCCATCAGCCGTACCTCCTTCGACTGGGGCGTTCCCGTCCCCGGCAACCCGGACCATGTGATGTACGTCTGGGTCGATGCGCTGACTAACTACCTGACCGGCGTCGGCTTCCCGGACACCGAATCCGAGTTGTTCCGGAAGTACTGGCCGGCGGACGTCCATGTGATCGGCAAGGACATCTCCCGCTTCCACGCTGTCTACTGGCCGGCGTTCCTGATGTCCGCAGGGCTCGAACTGCCCAGGCGCGTCATGATCCACGGCTTCCTGCACAACCAGGGGGTCAAGATGTCCAAGTCGCTCGGCAACGTGGTGGCACCGGCTGACTGGGTCGCCCAGTATGGCCTCGACCAGGTGCGTTTCTTCCTGCTCCGCGAGGTGCCGTTCGGTGCGGACGGCTCCTACAGCCACGACGCCATTGTGAGCCGGATGAATGCGGACCTCGCCAACAACTTCGGCAACCTGGCCCAGCGTTCGTTGTCCATGGTCCTGAAGAACTGCGACGGCGCCGTTCCCGTCCCCGCTGGTTTCAGCGCCGAGGACACCGCGCTGCTGGAACAGGCAAACGCGCTGTTGGAGATCTCCCGGGCCGCGTTTGAAAAGCAGGAGTTCAGCCGGGGCCTCGAGTCAATCTGGAACGTCCTGGGCGACACCAACGCGTACTTCGCCGAGCAAGCGCCCTGGGTGCTGCGGAAGACCGACGTCGAACGCATGAACACCGTCCTGTACGTCACCCTTGAGGTGCTCCGGATCGTCGCCATCCTTGCCCAGCCGGTGATGCCGACGGCAGCGGGGGCCATCCTGGAGACCCTCGGCCAGCCGGAGGGGGAAGCGCGCGACTTCGCGGCCCTGGGCACTCCGATCAAGGCCGGAACGGCGCTGCCGGCCCCGGCCCCGGTCTTTCCGAAGTACGAGGAACCGGCCGAGGCCTGACACCCTCGGCGTCTCCCGCCGGCGTCGACCGAAGCCGGCCGGTCGCCCGAAACACTCCTCCACCCTGACGAAGGGTGGGGGAGTGTTTTGCGTTGTGCTCGCGAGTGGTCCGGGAGCCCATCCGAGTAGTCTTTCCTGATCCGGGGGCCCGGCCTGCCCGCGGCGGCACAAACAGGTTACCAGCAGGTAGTCAGGCGACCCGTACTGAGTACCCCCACGTCAGAACGGGGTATTAGTCCATCGATTAGACGAGTACCAACTACTCAGGACGCCCGTAGGGTTGCCCGCCTAGCCTGAAAGAGCAAGCGAACTGAGGACACTGCTGGGGAGTAACTGTCACCTTTCAATTCGCTTTGGAGGTCTCGAATTTTTTCTTCTTGGGTCTCGATGATGGTTACTCCGCGCGGTCAAGCCAGGTATTTAACTGACGAGACGGAGCGACGGACAATGAGAAGAACAATTGCCACACTGGGGATAGTGGGACTGGGCCTTATGACCGCCACGGTCTCCGCCACCGCGGCACCCAAAGAAGATAAAGACGAGAAAACGATCACCATCTGCCACTCGACGAGCGCCGACGGAAACTCTTTCCTCAAGCAGACGATCAGCCTCAGCGCGCTGAATGGACACACGCGCGACACTCTGGACATCGTGCCCGCGAACGAAGGAACGGTCATGCCGCTGGGCCAGAACTGGACGGACGGCAGTCTCGCGTTCGTAAACAACAACTGCGCGGCTGTCGTTGTCCCCCCGGTGGACGAAACCCCTGATCCGGTGGATGAAACTCCGGACCCGGTTGATGAAACCCCGGATCCGGTGGATGAAACTCCGGGTGCAGTTACGCCGGACTCTGCCCTTCCGAAGCCGGCAGGAACCGTCGTGGTACCGAAGGCTGCAGTTCCGGCTCCGAAAGCCGTAGTTCCTGCTCCGAAGGCAGCAGCAGCCGCTGCCGCCAAGAAGACCAACGTCGGCTACAACGTCCAGACCGCAGTGGGACAGACCTCGGACACTGGCATCCCCGTGTGGCTGATGGCGCTGACCGGCGTTCTCACCGCGGGCGCGGCCACGGTGGTTTGGCAGGGCGGACGACGCGCCCGGAGCACCGAAAACTAAGTAGCAGTACAGGGGGCGGGTGCTGCCAGTAGCAGCACCCGCCCTCCGCTTTCTCCCTCTCCAGCACCGGCGCGTCAACAGGAGCATCCATGGGCAGGCACCGTCCGATCCACCGGCGACGAGTACCCGGTATCCGTGGCCTCGTGCTCAGGCCGAGGGACATGCTCATCCTGGCCGTCTGCGTGCTGGGCATCATCACCGCATGGGTGTTTTACGCAGCATCCGGTCCGGCCAACGGGCAGCCCGCCCACGGCCAGGAGTCGGCGGCGATCAAGTCCCTGCCCGGCATTTCTGCGGCACAGTCGACGTCGTCAGCCATCACTGACCCCGCCGGGAGCAGTAGCGGGCTGGTCCCGCTCGGGGACACGGCCCCGAGCGGGGTTCCGGAGTCCACACCCCAGGGCCCCGCGGCGTCCGTCCCGCAGCGGATCACCTACCCGGCGGCAGGCATGGACGTTGTGGTCCATCCCCTGGAACCGGCGGGCGGTGACGCTGAAAGCCGGAGCATCGTACCGCCGGAAACGATGGACGGCTACTGGCTTACCCCCTTTGGCACCCCCGGCGTAGGCTCTGAGAACACGACCTACGTCATCGGCCACAGCTGGGAGGGCCTGGACGCGCCGTTCAACCACTTGAGCTCGGCGGCCGTCCCGGGCGACACCCTCACCGTCGCCACGGAGACCGGAGTACTCAGTTACGTGGTGGAGTCGGTCACGACCTACACGAAGTCGACCCTGAAGGACAGTCCCGTCTGGGATGCCGTCCCCAACCGGCTGGTACTGATCAGCTGCTATACGGAGGATCCCTGGGGGAAGAACGTCGTGGTGGTCGCCACACCGGCCCGCGGCCCCTGATCCTCCTGGCGTCGGCAGCGGCCAGGCCGGCTGTTCGAATAATGAGACGAGTTGACCAGCATGTGGATCACTTAGCTACCCTGAAAGCATGAGCGCATCCACGATTGACCTTGCTGTTATTCCCGGCGACGGCATCGGCCCTGAGGTCACGGCCGAAGCCCTGAAGGTCCTTGAGAAGGCCGCCGCTGCCGAAGGCATCGTCCTGCAGCAGACGCACTACAAGCTGGGTGCCCAGCACTGGCTGGAAACGGGGGAGACCCTGCCGGAGGAAACCCTCGCTGACCTCCGCACCCGCGACGCCATCCTCTTTGGCGCAGTAGGCGCGGCCCCCGGCGACACCCGGATCCCCTCCGGCATCATCGAGCGCGAAATGTTGCTCAAGCTTCGCTTCCGGCTGGACCACTTCGTCAACCTTCGCCCGTCGCGGCTCTACCCGGGGGTAGCCAGCCCGCTGGCCAACCCCGGAGACATCGACTTCATCGTGGTCCGCGAAGGCACCGAGGGACCCTACGTGGGCAACGGCGGCACACTGCGCGCCGGCACGCCTCACGAGGTCGCCACCGAGGTCTCGCTCAACACCGCCCACGGTGTGGAACGCGTGGTCCGGGATGCCTTCCGCCGCGCCAACGACAGGCCCCGCAAGAAGCTCACGCTCGTGCACAAGCACAACGTCCTGGTCTTCGCCGGCCACCTCTGGAAGCGCACCGTGGAGGCCGTGGCCCAGGAGTTCCCGGAGGTCACCCACGACTACCTGCACATCGATGCCGCCACGATCTTTATGGTCACCGACCCGGCGCGCTTCGACGTGATCGTTACGGACAACCTCTTCGGCGACATCATCACCGACCTCGCCGCCGCGGTCACCGGCGGCATCGGCCTGGCCGCGTCCGGCAACATCAACATGGAACGCACGGCCCCGTCCATGTTCGAACCCGTGCACGGCTCAGCACCGGACATCGCGGGGCAACAGAAGGCGGATCCGACCGCGGCCATCCTCTCCGCCGCGCTCCTGCTGGACCACCTTGGCTACTCCGCCGCCGCACGCAAAATCGAAGCCGCCGTCGTTGCCGACGTCGCCGGCCGCGGCACCGCGGTCCGCAGCACGAGCGCCATCGGCGACGCCATCGCCGCCGCCCTGTAGGCGGCTCGATTGCGCGGAGCCGGTGCCGCGCGGGAGGGTCTGCCAACGGGCGTAAGCTTGTTTCGAATCACCAATATGCTGCCGTGGTACGCCGCTGAACCACGTTCACCCGCCAGGCAGCCGACCGTGGAGGAACCATGACTCAGACTGCCCATGGCGTCGAATTCACCCAGCAGCTCTCGGCAACCCCGAAGTCCGCTGAAGAACGTGCTGCCATCCTGGCGAACCCGGGGTTTGGCAACTATTTCACCGACCACACCGCCATCGTCGACTACAGCGTCGACGCCGAGGGCAAGGGAGGCTGGCACGATGCCCGTATTGAGGCCTACGGACCCATCTCGCTGGACCCGTCCGCTGCAGTGCTCCACTACGGTCAGGAAATCTTCGAAGGACTCAAGGCCTACCGGCACGCCGACGGATCCATCTGGACGTTCCGTCCCGAGGCCAACGCGGCCCGCCTGAACAGGTCCGCACGCCGGCTGGCGCTCCCCGAGCTCCCGGAGGAGTACTTTCTGGGCGCCATCCGCGAGCTCGTCTCGGTGGACAAGGAATGGGTGCCCTCCGGCCGCGGCGAAGCCCTCTACCTGCGGCCCTTTATGATCGCCACCGAGGCCTTCCTCGGCGTCCGCGCCGCCCGCGAGGTCTCCTTCCGCGTCATCGCTTCCCCGGCCGGAAACTACTTCGGCGGCGAACTCAAGCCGGTCTCCATCTGGATCTCCCGCGAATATGCCCGCGCCGGCCGTGGCGGCACCGGCGCCGCGAAATGCGGCGGCAACTACGCCGCCTCCCTGATCGCGCAGCAGGAAGCCGAGGCCCACGGCTGCAAGCAGGTGCTGTTCCTCGACCAGTTCAATGACAACGCCGTCGAAGAGCTGGGCGGCATGAACGTGTTCTTCGTGATGAAGGACGGCTCCCTGGCCACCCCCGCGCTGAGCGGAACCATCCTGGAGGGTATCACCCGGATGTCCGTCATCCAGGTGGCCAAGGACATGGGCCGCGAGGTCACCGAACGCAAGATCACGCTGGATGAATGGCGCGACGGTGTGGCCTCCGGTGACATCGCCGAGGTCTTCGCCTGCGGCACGGCCGCCGTGATCACCCCGATCGGTGTGCTCAAGGACGACACCGAGTTCATCGGTTCCGAGGACGCAAAGGCGGGGGAGACCACCATGGCCATCCGCGAGAAGCTGCTCGGCATCCAGACGGGCACCGTCGAGGACACCCACGGCTGGCTGACCCGCCTCGCCTGAGTGATTGGGCTTTAGCAACAGGCAGCGTCCGACGGCGGCCCCCACCCTACGGTGCGGGGCCGCCGTCGTCGTTCGCTGAGTTACGACCGGCCGCAAGGCCCTGGCCCTAAGCCCCTAGATGAGTAATTCCTATTGGTTGGGACGGTGGGGACGCTTTTAAAGTGAGGCGGAGAGTGTTAAACCCGGTATGTGAACCCCGAACTCAACACTCTCCT
>NZ_JBWZCJ010000037.1:0-23320 GCF_059383535.1 Pseudarthrobacter sp. HLT1-3
GCAGCAGCCCCTCCCGGATCTGGGCTTCGGTGCGGGAGGCGCGTTCGTTGATGAACATGATCTCCCCGATCGAGAGGCCCTTGGCCTGGCAGCGGCCCAGCAGCTCCGCCGCGGTCCGGAACGGCAGCGGCAGCTCCTTCTTGGACTCATCGAGTTCCTTCAGCGCCGCGTCCTCCTCGCCCTCGCGGACGATGAACCCGCCGCCCACGGAGAAGAACGTCGCACTGTGCAGCACCGCACCGGCGGCGTCGGAGACCGTGAACGTCATCCCGTTGGTGTGCCGCGGCAGGATCGTCAGCGGACGCAGCACCATGTCCTGCACCCCGTATCGCAGCGGCACCCCGGTGCCCTCCCCGTCTCCGGATCCGGCGCCGGCGAGCTGCAGGGTCCCGGTCTCCGCGATCGCCGCGAGGCGTTGCTCCACCTCCGCCGGCAGGATCAGCTCCGGGTGGAAGCCTTCCAGGCCCAGCAGGATCGCCGTCATCGTGCCGTGCCCGTGCCCGGTCGCGGCCAGCGACCCGTACAGATCCACGCGCAGTCCCGCCACCCGGTCCAGCACACCGGAAGCCTTCAGCTCCTCAGCGAACACCGCCGCGGCCCGCATCGGACCGACAGTGTGCGAACTGGACGGCCCAATCCCGATGGAAAAAAGGTCAAAGACTCCAACGGCCATTGTCGGTTCCTAACTAGGTCTAACTGTGGGCCGGCAGATGGTCCTGCCGGAAGGCGTCGCAGCTGCCGGTTGGCGGCCGCGCGGCCTGATCCACGGCGCCGGGCGGCAGCTTGTGGCGGCGGCCCGGCGTCGTGATCTGTACTGCATCTACTACCTGTAATACGGGCTCTACGCGAGGTTATCAACCGAGGGGTAGAGCGGGTGGGCGGCGGCGAGGGCCTCCACCCGGGAGCGCAGACCGGAGAGGTCCGCACCGGCGTCGGCGGTCAGCGCCTCAGCGATGATGTCCGCGACCTCGGTGAACGCCGCTTCGCCGAAGCCGCGGGTGGCCAGGGCGGGCGTGCCGATCCTCAACCCGGAGGTGACCATCGGCGGGCGCGGGTCGAACGGCACTGCATTGCGGTTGACCGTGATGTCGATTTCCGCGAGGCGGTCCTCGGCTTCCTGGCCGTTGAGTTCGCAGTTGCGCAGGTCCACCAGGACCAGGTGCACGTCGGTGCCGCCGGAGATCACGTTGATCCCCTTTGCGGTGACGTCCGGCTGGACCAGGCGCTCGGCGAGGATCCGGGCCCCGGCGAGGACCCGTTCCTGGCGTTCCTTGAACTCCGGGGACGCGGCGATCTTGAATGCCACGGCCTTGCCGGCGATCACGTGCTCGAGCGGGCCGCCCTGCTGGCCGGGGAACACCGCGGAGTTGATCTTCTTGGCGATGTCGGCGTCGTTGCTCAGGATGATCCCGCCGCGCGGACCGGCGAGGGTCTTGTGCGTGGTGGAGGTGGTGACGTGGGCATGCGGCACCGGCGAGGGGTGGAGCCCGGCGGCGACGAGTCCGGCGAAGTGCGCCATGTCCACCATCAGGTACGCACCCACGGCGTCGGCGATCCGGCGGAACTCCGCGAAGTCCAGCTGCCGGGCATACGCGGACCAGCCGGCCACGATCAGCTTGGGGCGGTGCTCATGCGCCAGCCGTTCCACCTCAGCCATGTCGATCCGGTGGTCGTCCTCGCGCACCTGGTACGGGATGACGTTGTAGAGCCGGCCGGAGAAGTTGATCTTCATCCCGTGCGTGAGGTGCCCGCCGTGGGCCAGGTTCAGTCCCATGATCGTGTCGCCGGGACGGATCAGGGCGTGCATCACCGAGGCGTTGGCCTGCGCACCGGAGTGCGGCTGGACATTCGCGTACTCGGCGCCGAACAGGGCCTTGACCCGGTCGATGGCCAGCTGTTCGATCACGTCGACGTGCTCGCAGCCGCCGTAGTAGCGCTTGCCAGGGTAGCCCTCGGCGTACTTGTTCGTCAGTACCGAACCCTGGGCCTGCATCACGGCCTTGGCGGTGTGGTTCTCCGAGGCGATCATCTCCAGCCCGTCGCGCTGACGGCCCAGTTCGGCGTCGATGCGCGCCGCGATCTCCGGATCCAGGGCGGACAACTCCGCGTCCAGGGATGCGGAGAGGACCTGCTCGAACGCGAGGGTGTTTGTGGCTGCGCCTCCCGCTGCGCTTGCGGCCCCGCTCACAGTTCGCCGCCGTTGGCTGCCGCGTACTCCTCGGCCGACATCAGCGGACCTTCCGAGGTGACCGCGACCTTGAACAGCCAGCCGGCACCGTACGGGTCACTGTTGATCAGCGCCGGATCATCCACGACAGCCGGGTTGATCTCGGTGACCTCGCCGGTGACCGGGGCATACAGGTCGGAAACGGACTTCGTCGACTCCACCTCACCGCAGGTCTCACCCGCGGTCACCGCCGCGCCGACCTCGGGCAGGTCCACGTACACAATGTCACCGAGTGCGTCCGTGGCGACGGCCGAGATGCCAATGGACACGTCGTTCCCGGCGTCCTGCGCAACCCATTCGTGCTCTGCGGAGTATTTCAGTTCAGGGGCAACTTTTGCCATGTGATTTTCCTAAGTCTTGGATTGGTCGTTGGACTAAATCTATTGTGGGATCCCAGTTCCCAGGAAGGTGACTGTTCACGGGGGCTGGCGGGCCGCGGTTTTCGAAAGCGTGCGTCTAAGCGAGGTACGAGCGAGCACGCGTGAAAAACTGGGGCCCGCCGGCCCCGGAGCCGGGGACCGCTGAGGCCACCGGCAAACGGTGAGGGACTGGTACGGCTACTTGACGCGCTTGTAGAAAGGCAGTGCGACCACTTCGAAGGGCTCGGCCTTGCCGCGGAGGTCGGCGTCCAGGGTGGTGCCGGGTTCGGTGAACGCGATGTCGACGTAGGCCATCGCGACCGGGTAGCCCAGTGTGGGTGAGGGCTGGCCGGAGGTCACTTCACCGACGACGTTTCCGTCTTTCAGGACCGGGTAGTGGCCGCGGGCGGCCCGCCGGCCCAGGCCCTTGAGGCCGACGAGCTTGCGGCCCGTGGTGGAGCCTGCGCCGGCTTCCTTCTTGGCGGCGAGGGCTGCCTTGCCGACGAAGTCGCCTTCCTTGGAGAGCGCCACGATCGGGCCCAGTCCTGCGGCGTAGGGATCGCCGTCGAGGGAGAGTTCGTTGCCGTAGAGCGGCATGCCTGCCTCGAGCCGGAGCGAATCGCGGGACGCGAGCCCGGCGGGGGTGAGCTCGCCGTCTTCGGCGATGGCGACGAGCGCCTGCCAGAGCGCTGCGGCGGCGTCGTTGGCGACGAAGATCTCGAAGCCGTCCTCACCGGTGTAGCCGGTGCGGGCCAGCAGCAGCTCCTGGCTACCGCCGCCGACCATAAACGGGACGTCGACGGCGGCGTAGTACTTCAGTCCGGTGACGAGCTCGTGCTGCGCCGCCGGAACAAGGCGCAAGAGGATCTCCTGCGCCTTGGGCCCCTGCACTGCGATCAGCGAGGTCTCGGCGGAGGCATCCTGGACGGTGACGTCGAATCCGCCGTCTTTTCCGGAACCAGCCCGATCGGCCAGGGCAGCGGCCACCACCTTGGCGTTGCCCGCGTTGGGGACCACGAGGAATTTCTGGTCGCCGCGGCGGTAGGTGATGAGGTCATCGATGATGCCGCCATCCTCGTTGCAGATTAGTGAGTACTTGGCCTTCCCGACCGCCATGGCGGAGATCTTGCCGACCAGGGCGTAGTCCAGGAAGGCGGCTGCTTCGGGCCCGGTGACCCACACTTCGCCCATGTGGGACAGGTCGTAGAGGCCCGCGGAGGTGCGGACGGCGTGGTGCTCGGCGAGTTCGGAGCTGTACTTGAGCGGCATCTGCCAGCCGCCGAAGTCCGTGAAGGAGGCGCCGAGTTTCTTGTGCTCTTCGTAAAGGGCCGTGTAGTTCTCAGTCATCGTTGTCAGTCCCTTAGTTCGCGGCGTCGTCGGAGTGGTCCTCGAAGGCTTCGAGGGGCGGGCAGGAGCAGATCAGGTTACGGTCCCCGGCGGCGCCGTCGATCCGGCCAACCGGCGGGAAGTACTTGTCCTGCTTGAGGTGGTGGAGCGGGAAGACGGCCTGTTCGCGCGGGTACTCCCGTGCCCAGCCGGAATCCACAACGGCGGCCGCGGTGTGCGGGGCGTTGCGCAGCGGGCTCTGCTCGAGCGTGAAGTCACCGCTGGCGACCTGCTCGATCTCGGCGCGGATGGTGATCATCGCGGTGATGAAGCGGTCGATCTCCACGAGGTCCTCGGACTCGGTGGGCTCGACCATCAGGGTCCCGGCCACCGGGAACGCGAGGGTGGGGGCGTGGAAGCCGTAGTCGATCAGGCGTTTCGCGACGTCCTCGGCGGTCACGCCGGTCCGGGCCGTGAGTTCGCGCAGGTCCAGGATGCATTCGTGCGCGACGAGTCCGCCTTCGCCGGTGTAGAGGACCGGGAAGAACTCGTCCAGGCGGGACGCGATGTAGTTCGCCGCGAGCAGCGCGGACTTCGTCGCTTCGGTCAGTCCCTGGCCGCCCATGAGCTTCACGTAGGCCCAGGAGATCGGCAGCACACCGGCCGAGCCGTAGCGCGACGCGGAAATCGGGGTGCCGCTTTCACCGTTGGCGGGATCGGCAGCGTTGCCCGGCATGAAGGGCGCCAGGTGGGCCTTGGCAGCGACCGGGCCCACGCCGGGTCCGCCGCCGCCGTGCGGGATGCAGAAGGTCTTGTGCAGGTTCAGGTGCGAGACATCGCCGCCGAACTGGCCCGGCTGGGCCAGCCCCACGAGGGCGTTGAGGTTCGCGCCGTCGACGTAGACCTGGCCGCCGGCGGCGTGCACGGAGTCACACACTTCGCGGACGTCGGCGTCGTACACGCCGTGGGTGGACGGGTAGGTGATCATGATCGCCGAGAGGGCGTCCTTGTGCAGGTCGATCTTGGCCTGCAGGTCGGCGTGGTCGATCGTGCCGTCGGCGGCGGTGGCCACCACAACAACCTTCATGCCGGCCAGCACCGCCGATGCGGCGTTGGTGCCGTGCGCGGAGGCCGGGATCAGGCAGACGGTGCGCTGGACGTCGCCGCGGGAGTGGTGGTAGCCGCGGATCGCGAGCAGGCCGGCGAGCTCGCCCTGGGAGCCTGCGTTGGGCTGGATGGAAACCTGGTCGTAGCCGGTGATCTCGGTCAGCTGGGCTTCGAGGTCCCCGATCAGTTCACGCCAGCCCGCGGTCTGCGACTCGGGGGCGAACGGGTGGATGGACGCGAATTCCGGCCAGGAGATGGCTTCCATTTCCGCGGTCGCGTTCAGCTTCATGGTGCACGATCCCAGCGGGATCATGGTCCGGTCCAGGGACAGGTCCCGGTCGGAGAGACGGCGGATGTACCGCAGCAGCTGGGTCTCGGAACGGTGCGTGTTGAACACCGGGTGCTGCAGGTAATCGGAGGTGCGCTCGACGGCGGCGTCCAGCGCAAACGCAGAGTCCGTGCCTGCGGCGGTCACGCTGGCGCCGAACGCGGCGACGACGTCGGCGACGATGGCCGCCGTCGTGGCTTCATCCGTGGAGATGCCGACGGTGTCCGCGTCGATGGTGCGCAGGTTGATGCCGCGCGCCTCGGCAGCGGCGATGATCTCCGCGGCCTTGCCCGGGACCGAGACGGTGACGGTGTCGAAGAAGCTGGTGTGCAGGACGTCCCGACCCGCAGCCTTCAGCGAGGCGGCGATGGTCTGGGCATGGCCGCTGGCGGTCTCGGCGATGGCCTTCAGTCCGTCCGGGCCGTGGTAGACAGCGTAGAAGGAGGACACGATGGCCAGCAGGGCCTGCGCCGTGCAGATGTTGGACGTGGCCTTTTCGCGGCGGATGTGCTGCTCGCGGGTCTGCAGAGCGAGGCGGTACGCCGGGACACCGGCGTTGTCCTTGGAGACGCCGACAAGGCGGCCGGGCATGGATCGTTCCAGGCCCTTCTGGACGGCCATGTAGGCGGCGTGCGGGCCGCCGAAGAACAGCGGAACGCCCATGCGCTGGGTGGAGCCGACGGCGATGTCGGCGCCCTGCTCGCCCGGAGGGGTGATCAGGGTCAGCGCCAGCAGGTCCGCGGCCACGGTGACGAGTGCGCCGCGGTCCTTGGCGGCGGCGATCACGCCGGACTGGTCCCAGACGCGGCCGGAGACGCCCGGCTGCTGCAGGACGATGCCGTTGATGTCGCCGTCGGGCAGGCCCTGGGACAGGTCCGCGACCTCGACTTCGAAGCCGAGGGCCTCGGCGCGGCCCTTGACGATCGCGATGGTCTGCGGCAGAACGTCGGCGTCGAGGACGGTCTTGCCGTCGTGCGCCGCCTTGTTCTTGTTGGCCCGGCGCATCATCAGCACGGCTTCGGCGACGGCGGTGGCTTCGTCCAGCAGCGAGGCGTTCGCGATCGGCAGGCCAACGAGGTCCTGGACCATGGTCTGGAAGTTCAGCAGCGCCTCGAGCCGGCCCTGGGAAATCTCCGGCTGGTACGGCGTGTACGCGGTGTACCAGGCCGGGGCCTCGAGGATGTTGCGGCGGATCACCGGCGGGGTGAGCGTGTCGTAGTAGCCCTGCCCGATCATCTGGACCGCGGTCTGGTTCTTGGCGGCGAGCTTGCGGAGTGCGGCCAGGACCTCGACCTCGCTGAGGGCCTCGGTGAGCTGCAGCGGGGAATCCTGCCGGATGTTCTTCGGTACTGCCGTGTCAACGAGCGCGTCGACGGTGTCGTAGCCGACAGCCTTCAACATGGCGTCGACGTCGGCCTGTCGGCGGGCACCGATGTGCCGGTCAACGAAAGACGTGGAGGCTGAGGTAACAGTCACAAGGAACTCCATAACTAAGGCGGCGCAGGGTGCGCCACATTGATTCGGGTTCCTCCCCACTCTGTATTGGACCTGAGAGTTTCCGCGCTGCCTTGCTCTCGCATGGCTCCGCTTGCACCGTCGGTGAGCACAGCATGTCCGAGGACAGCCTGCTACTTTCCAGAGTTGCCTTGCCGCGGCGGTACGTGGGCCTGAGAGATTCCTGGGGAGGATTTGCTCCTACGGCGCCTGCTTGTACCTACTTGCAGAACTCTCCCGCCGCAGATCAAAGGCATATTAAGTTGGCGTGACAACAGTCACAGCACTCATTGTCCTATGTCCGGCCCGCGTCCGCAAACTAGTGACCCCGCCCCGGCGAGAGTTAAGCGCGGGTCCCGCCACCGGCGCGAATTGGCGGGACAGCTGCGGGGTCGCCGTAAACTTCGGTATATATCAAGCTGTTGGTGACAGCTTGATATATACCGCCCTACCCTGCGAGTTCGCAGGTCTCCGGCGATCTCGGCGCCGGCCGAGCCGGTCCCGGCCAGTGAGCCGGCCGGCGTCCAGCCGGGCGTCAGCCGCGGAGCCGCCCGAGTGCGGCGAGCAGGCTTTCGACGTCGGGACCGACCGCCGGCAGCGGTCCGCCCGGGCCGCGCGCCAGCATGGCGTTGAAGTACAGCCCGTCACCCATATAGAGGACGGGCTTGGCCATGGCTGGCCCGACGTCGGCCGCCAGCAGTTCCAGCCAGCCCGCCTGCGCGGCGGCCATCCGGCGCAGGGTTTCCTGGTGGGCCACCTCCGCCAGCCGGGTGGCAGCGACGAAAGCCCGGTCCAGCGGGGTGTCCGCCCACACCGAGGACGTGATGAAGTACGCGGCCGCGCCTTCCGCGGCGGCGGCCATGGCGGCGAGGTCGTCGGCGAGCAGCCGGTCCAGCCGTTCCAGAAGGACCGAGATCATCGCTTCCTTGTTCGGGAAGTGGTACAGCAGCCCGCCCTTGGAGACGCCGGCCAGCTTCGCCACCGCATCAAGGGTCGCGGCGCGTTCGCCCTCCTCGATCAGCAGGGATTCGAAGGCGTCAAGGACGGCTTCGCGGGCGACGGGTTTTCTAGCCATGGTTCCAATCATGCCCCGCGGCGGGGCTGGGGGTTTTACAGGCCGCTTCTTAACTGTACCGTCCAGACGGTATAGTTAAGATCATGAGCGAGACTTCCTTCACCCGCAGCAGCACCGGCACCCTCGGCAGCTCCGCCGCGGGCACCCCGCGCCTCCATGCCGCGGGCGCCCCGTCGCACCCGACGCCGCGTGCCCCCTGGCGCGACTGGCTGGCCCTGGCGCTGCTGATGTTTCCGGTGCTGCTCGTGGCGGTCGACAACACCGCCCTGACCTTTGCGCTGCCGGCCATCGCGCGCAGCCTCGACGCCTCCGGGGTGGAGCTGCTGTGGATCGTGGACGCCTATCCGCTGGTACTCGCCGGGCTGCTCGTAGCGATGGGCAGCCTCGGCGACAGGATCGGCCGGCGCCGGCTGCTCTTCATCGGCAGCACGGGCTTCGCCTTTGTCTCCGCTGTCACAGCCTTCGCACCGAGTGCCGAATGGCTGATCGCCGGCCGCGCCGGGCTGGGATTCTTCGGCGCCATGCTGATGCCTTCCACGCTGTCCCTGATCCGCAACATCTTCCCGGAGCCTAACCGGCGGCGGCTGGCCGTGGCCATCTGGGCCGCCGGTTTCTCCGGCGGTGCCGCGCTGGGCCCCATCTTCGGCGGCTGGCTCGTGGAGCAGTTCTGGTGGGGCGCCATCCTGCTCGTGGCCGTCCCCATCATCCTTCCGTTGCTGGCTCTGGGTCCGGCGTTGATCCCGGAGTCCCGTGACCCGAACCCGGGCCGGGTGGACATACCCAGCATCATCCTGTCCCTGCTGGTCATGGTGCCGGTGGTCTACGGCATCAAAGTGCTGGCCACCGACGGGCTCGCCCTGGAGCCGCTGGCCGCCATGGTCTTTGGCCTGCTGATGGGGTACGTCTTCATCCGGCGCCAGCGGTCCCTCCTCACCGACGACGGGACCGGGAACCGCGCCGCACCGCTGCTGGATATCGGCCTGTTCGGCAATCGTGTCTTCAGCACTGCCATCATCGCGAACGTGCTGGCATTGTTCTCGTTCAACGGCTTCATCCTGTTCCTGGCCCAGCACCTGCAGTTGATCGAGGGACAGTCCCCGTCGGAATCCGGCGTGGCCATGATCCCCGCCCTCATCGCCACCGTCCTGGCCGGCCTGCTGGTGGTACCCCTGGTGAAGAAGGTCCGCCCCGGTTTCGTGGTGGCCGGCGGGCTGCTCCTCAGCGCCGCGGGCTACTTCCTGGTGGCCTTCGGGGACCACGGCAACGGCCCGGCGTTGCTGCTGGCGGCACTGCTGGTGCTATGCCTTGGCGTCGGCGCCGCCGAAACCATCTCCAACGACCTGATCCTCGGCGCAGCCCCGGCGGAGAAGTCCGGGGCGGCCGCAGCCATTTCGGAAACCGGCTACGAAATCGGCTCCCTGCTGGGCACCGCCATCCTCGGGTCCATCCTCACGGCTTCCTATCAGGGCAATCTGCGCCTTCCTGCCGGCGCAGCCGGAGCTGCCCCCGCGGAAGCGTCCGCCCAGGCAGGCGAGACGCTCGCCGGGGCCGTGGAGCTGGCGCAGGCGCTGCCCGGGCCGCTGGCAGAGGCCGTGATGGCGGCCGCCCGCACAGCCTTCGATTCCGGCGTCCACATCACGGCCACCATCGCGCTGGTGCTCATGGCCGGGGCGTCAGTCCTCGCCGCCGTCGTCCTCCGGAAGGTTCCGACCGCGAGCTGAGTACGCAGCGATCTCGCTGCGGAACTGGTTGAGGCAGGCGCGGGGCGGCACCCGCCGTCTGCTTAAATGCCGCATTAAATGCCGCGCCCGTTAAATGCCAAGCGCCCGGCGCCGGGGTACCGGGGCCGGGCGCTCAAATCCGTTGGCGGACGCTACTTGCTGTCCGCCGTCGTGACACTGGTATTGGCGCGCATGGTCTCCGCGTTGACCATCCAGGCGTACTGCTCGAACTTGGCGATGAACGCGTGCAGCAGGTCCGCCGTCGTGGGGTCTTCTTCGTCTACTTCGTCGTGGACTTTGCGCATGGTTCCGACGGCGGCCTCAAGGGCCGCGACGATGCGCTCGATGGCGTCCTTGGTGTTGATCAGGCCGGCCGGGAACTGGGCGAGCGCGGTGGACTTGGCCACGGTTGCGCTGCGGCCGTCCGGAAGGGCGTGGAGGGCCCGCATGCGCTCGGCCAGGTCGTCGGCGAACTCGCGGGCAGCCTCGATAATCTCGTCCAGCTGCAGGTGAAGATCCCGGAAGTTGGTCCCGACGATGTTCCAGTGCGCCTGCTTGCCCTGAACGTGGAGCTCAATCAGGTCCACGAGCACTGCCTGCAGGTTCGTCGTGAGGGTCGGTGAAGCTTTCATGCGTCCTCCTGAGTAGGTCGATACCGTTGCGCACGATGCTGGGCGTCCGATATCTCTAGATCCGGTTCTTCCGACGCTACCGCAGGGCGCGGCAGGACTGCGATGGTCCCGGGAAAATTTCTCAGTTAGCTTACTAAGTTGGCTTAGCGCCGGGCCGGCAACTGCCCGGACCGCCGGAAATCACCAGAAATGCGCGACGTCGATCACGAGCCGCGAACCCGCGTCCGGGCCAGCCAGGCTGAAAACACGGAACGGAAGCCGGGCCCGCACCCCGAGTCCGAGGCTGGAGTATCCTTCGAAGCTGCCGGCCCACGCTACCTGCCGGAACGTCTGGAAGCCGCTGACATTGCTCAGTTCGCTCTGGTTCGCCGGGGTGTAGGTGGCGTTGCCATTGTCGTCATAGGCCGGAGCGTGGGCCGTGACCTGGAGGAACGCCTGTCCCCGCAGCCCGACCGGGAACCCCGATCCGTCCTGGGTTACCTGCGGAACGTAGCGGACGGTGTAGCCGCCGACGGGCCCGTTGAGGTCAAGGACCATCCGGTCGAAACAGTAGTGCTGCCCCGTGCGGACATTCGTTACCTTGGCCTGGCTCAGCGCAGGTTCCGCCTTGGCCAGCGACCCCCATACCAGCCCGCAGTAGGGCGCAGCTGACGCGGGACCAGGCGCCACCAGCCCCGACCCGACAGCCAACAGGACAGCTATCAGCCACACCCGGAACTTCTTCATTTGGGCCGCCCCCTCACGCGATGAGATAGCTCCAGAATAGAGCCGATGACCGTGCGAATCGAGGGGCTGGCAGGATCGGCACCCAAACCGTAAGCTGCGCCGCGGCTCGGCCACAGGACGGTTGCGCCGCCGTCGTCCGCCCGCCGCCCGCAGGCGCCGGCAGGCGCCGGGGAAACGGCGAATCCGGGGAACGGCGAAGCGCCGGTCCCTGTCGGGTTCCGGCGCTTTGGGTGCCTGGCCGTCCGGCTGGCTTGTGCTGAAGTGGTGGTGCGCGGTCGAAGGTCCCCTAGCCTTCGCAGTCGCGGCAGTACTTCAGGCCGTTCTTTTCCATGGCCACCTGTGACCGGTGCCGGACCAGGAAGCAGGAGGAGCACGTGAATTCGTCAGACTGCTCGGGAACAACAGTGACAGTCAGTTCTTCGCCGGACAGATCGGCCCCGGGAAGATCGATGCCTTCAGCCGTATCGTTCTCATCGACGTCGATAACGGCAGTCTGGGCGCCGCCGCTGCGGGACGCCTGGAGTGCCTCGAGCGACTCAGCCGGAGACTCTTCCTCAGCCTTGCGTGGTGCGTCGTAATCGGTAGCCATTTGGGGGTTCACTTTCGTTGCTGCGCAGCACCATTTCAGGCACCTCAGTGAAGCAGTTTAGGACATTATGCACGCAGTCGAGCAATAGTGTGGCGAATCCGACAGATTGCGTCGCACGGCCCCGCAAACGGGACGAACAGACGGCAGCGAGGGGCTGCTAAAAACGTTCGACGGCGGGTGGCCGGGGAGGTTGGTGTGCCCGCTCAGGCCACCGGCCAGACGACGAGCGTCTTCCACTTTGCCGGGTCAGGCTCCGCGGCCGGGTCACTGAGGTAGTACTCCCACATCGCGTTCCCCGGCGTCAGGCCTTCGGCCTGCATCTTGCCCATGATCGCCCCGTACGTCTCGGGGAGCGTCTCGTAGGGGCCAACATGCATCGCTTCGAGGGCCTGGCCGGCAGGCAGGGATCCCGAGATCACGCCGCTGTCGCCGTCGCCGCCGCCGCCGGAAAAGGGTGCCGCGACTGGAAAGCCCGCCTCGACGTCGACGACATCGGTGGGCATCCCGCGATACAACGCGAATGGTGGGCCGGCGAGCTGGACGTGCTGTTGTTGGGTCGCGCTCATCACCGACTTGTAGGCACGGCTGAAAAACTCGCGCAACTCGTTCATGGGAACAGTTTCGCGGAGCACCGCGGTGGGCTGTTCGTGGAGTTGGGTGGACTTGATGTCCGGCGTTTTTTCCGGATTGGTTGCAGTCATAGGCCAAGACTCCGCTGTGCGGTTTTGGCGGTCTAGGGCCTAACGTCCCTCGGATCCGGCGTCCGGTCTCAGCTCCCAAGCCCGCGGCGGGGGCCGGCCAGTGGCACGCTTTCAGTCGATCACGGGCACGTCCGGAATCCACTTTTCCTTCGGGCTCCGGCCGCACGCGGGAATCACACGGCCGGATTCCCGGATGGCAGCTTAATCGGGTCGATTGGCGCCGCAGCGGCGGCCCTGGCGCGCATCAACGCCGCGCCCGGGCCGCCTACCCCGGCTTCAACCGCATCATCGAAGACACGCACCGCCGCGGTATCTCCATCCTTATCGCGGTTCAAACGGACCGGTAAGGGCACTATGGCCTGTCTCCCCCTGGGCCTGCCCTGAACGGAGGTGCTCTGGCTACCCGCGTGAGTGTTTCCAGTCAGCGATGGTTCGGTCGAAAGTGCAAACGGCCCTGACCTCCGGAAATAAACCGTAGGTCAGGACCTCTGTGGGGCCCCCTGTCGGATTCGAACCGACGACCCCCGCTTTACAAGAGCGGTGCTCTGGCCAACTGAGCTAAGGAGGCATTCCTGCGCACCGGCAGGAGCCGGACCGCAACGAAGGAGCCGGCGCCACGGCGCTAGATAAGGTTAGCCCACGGAGGCCCGCTGATAAAAACAGGCCCGGCTCCGGAAACCGGAACCGGGCCTGCGGGCTTGCTGGCGGATTCGCCCGTCTACTGCTTGGCGTCGATAGCTGTCTGGAGGAACTCCTCAAACGGGGTCTGGGCGCTCGCGCCCTTGCCCCACTGCACGCCCTCAACGAACACCGTCGGCGTACCGGTGACGCCGATGGAGGCAGCCTGCTGGGTGGTGTACTTCACCCACGGGCGGTAGGTCTTCTCGTCGACGCACGTTTCGATGCTCTTGGCCCCGACGTCGGTGGCCATCTTCTTCAGGTCCGCATCCGAGATGCCGGCGCCACCCTCAGCTGGCTGCTTCTCGAACAGCGCATTGACAAAGTCGGCGTACTTCTCCGGCGATTCGTTCACCACACAGGCCGCCGCGTTGGCGGCGCGGGAGGAGTAGTTCGTGGTCGAACGGGTGTCCAGGAAGCCCAGCGGGCGGTACTCCACCGAGATTTTGCCTTCGTTGCGGAGGTTCGTCAGGGTCTCGTTGTACTGGGTCTCAAAGTTCTTGCACACAGGGCAGATGAAGTCGATGTACAGGACCACCTTGACCGGCTTGCCCGCTTCAGCTTCGGCGCCGGGCGCGGTCACCTCTGCAGGCGGGGTGGCTGCCGGAGCGGGAATGTCGGCGACCTTGACGGTTGCCGGCTCGGTCTTTGCGACCTCGGAGTTGGCCAGCAGGGCGACGCCGCCGTAAACGTTGCCGTTCGCCGGGGTGGGGCCCTCATCCGCGACCGGGGCGCTTTTCTGGATGTTCGCGGTTACGACAAGCGCCACGACCACAATGATGGCGACGACGGCGGCGACGATCCCCCAGCCGATGAGCAGCTTGTTACGTTTGTCCTTCTTCAGCTGCGCTTCGCGGATTTCGCGGGCTTTCTCGCGGGCCGCGGCAGTTCGCTCTGATTTGGACTGGCGTGGTTCGTTGGCGGGGCTCATTAGTTCCTCGGGTCGATCGGCCGGTGGTCTCCACTGGGTGGCAATTCATCATTTTAGGCGAGAAAGCTGGGAACTTGCGCTTTCAACCTTCGCTGCTGCCGTCCGGCGGGATGAATAGCACTGAAGTTTCCGCCCGGCTAGGGTGGATAGGAGCCACGAGCGAACCCCAGGGAGCACCAATGCAGGCCACCACACACGCCGAATCGGATCCAGGAACCGAGCGCACCGCCGCGCGAGGCACCAGCGACACGGATCACGACTCGCTTTATGACTTCATGGTGGTGTCCAACCGCTTGCCGGTCGACCGCTGCTCCCCGGACGAGCCGGGCTGCGAGGGCGGCTGGCGCCGCTCCCCCGGCGGCCTGGTCACGGCTCTGGCGCCGATGATGACGAAGACCGACGGTGCATGGGTGGGCTGGCACGGCGCACCGGATGAGCAGGTCCAGCCGTTCAGCCACGGCGGCATCGATCTGGTTCCGGTCCAGCTGAGCACCAACGACATCGAATTCTTCTATGAGGGCTTCTCCAACTCCACCCTGTGGCCGCTCTACCACGACGTGATCGCCCCGCCCGAGTTCCACCGGACCTGGTGGGACTCCTACCGCAAGGTAAACCGCCGGTTCGCGGACGCGGTCATCCGCCATGCCAATCCCCGCGCCACGGTCTGGGTGCAGGACTACCAGCTCCAACTGGTCCCTAAGATGCTGCGCGAGGCACGTCCGGACCTGAAGATCGGGTTCTTTAACCACATCCCCTTCCCGCCTCCTGAGATCTTCGCGCAGCTGCCGTGGCGCCGCGCCATCATCGACGGGCTGCTCGGCGCCGACCTTGTCGGGTTCCAGCGCACCAGCGACGCCGGCAACTTCATGCGCTCCGCGCGCCGCTTCCTCGGCGCCAGCGTCAAACAGCAGCAGGTTCACGTCAAGGGCACGGACGGCGAGCCGACGCATATCGCCCGCGCCCAGGCGTTCCCGATCTCGATCGATGTCCAGCAGATCAGCGACCTGGCGCGTAACCCGGAAATCATCGAGCGTGCCCGCCAGATCCGGCAGGATCTCGGCAACCCCAAGACGGTCCTGCTCGGCGTCGACCGCCTCGATTACACCAAAGGGATCCCGCACCGGCTCAAGGCCTATGAGGAACTCCTTGCCGACGGCAAAGTGACGGTGGAGGATGCCGCACTGATCCAGGTCGCCAGTCCCAGCCGGGAGCGGGTGGAGCACTACCGCCTGCTGCGCGAAGAAGTCGAGGGAACCGTCGGCCACATCAATGGCACTTATGACACCTTGCAAAACACCGCGGTCCGCTACCTGAACCACAACTACCCGGTCGAGGAGATGGTGGCGCTGTACCTGGCCGCGGACGTCATGCTTGTCACCGCCCTGCGTGACGGCATGAACCTCGTGGCCAAGGAATACGTCACGGCCCGTACAAACAACGACGGCGCCCTCGTGCTGAGTGAGTTCGCCGGTGCCGCGGACCAGCTCAAGCAGGCCCTGCTGATGAATCCGCACGACATTGACGGACTCAAGGACACCATCATGAAAGCCGTTAACATGCAGCCGGCAGAGGCCGCCCGGCGCATGCGCGCGATGCGCAAACAGATCCTGGACCACGACGTCGACCGGTGGTCCTCCGATTTTCTGACCGCGCTGGAAGAAAAGGTTGTCCGCGATGACTCCTGAGCACTTGCCGCAACAGGCGCCGCTGTCGCTCTCCCCGGAACTGCTGGACGCACTGCGCCGCATCGCGGCAACTGAGCACCTGCTGGTCGCGATGGACTTTGACGGCACCATGGCACCACTGGTGGACCACGCGGGGGACGCCCGCGCACTGCCCCGCTCGGCAGCGGCCTTCGCTGCCCTCACGGAACTTCCGCGGACGACGACGGCCCTCATCTCCGGCCGCGCCTTGGACAGCCTGCGGGCAGTCGCTTTCCCCCCGGAAAAGACCCTGCTGATCGGCAGCCATGGTGCCGAAGTCTGGATGGGACCGGGATCGGCGACACTTGAACTCGACGATGACCGCCGGAAATTGCTCGCGGAAGTAAGGCGCGAGCTCGAGGGCATGGTGGAGGAGGCCCCGGGTACGCTCCTGGAGGACAAGCCCGCCGGCGTCGTGCTCCACACGCGGCTTGCCGCGGACGATGTCGCCGCGGACGCCGTCGCAGCAGCCCGCGCCGTACTGCAGGACCGCCCGGGTGTCTTCCTGAAGAGTGGCAACCGCGTGCTGGAGGCGTCCGTGGTCCACGCCTCGAAGGGGGAAGGTGTCACGTTCCTGCGCCAGGCAACCGGTGCCACTGCCACCGTCTTCGCGGGCGATGACACCACCGACGAGGACGCCCTGGCCAGCCTGCTCCCCGGAGACCTCGGCGTAAAGGTCGGGCTGGACTTCACCCAGGCGCAGTTCCGGATCGAAGCCCCGGCACACGTTTCCGAACTGCTGGAAGCCCTGCTGCGGGAGCGGAAGCGCGCGCTGGGCCTGTGAGGAGCGCCCGGACGGGCCCCGACACACTCAGCTGGGGATCGTAGCTTCCGCAGCCAGCGTGGGTGGAGTCAACGTCCGGTCCGTGGGACGACTCGAGCGGTGCGGGGACCGCCGGTAGCCGGTCGGGCTGGTGCCGTAAACCCGGGTGAAGGCAGCGCTGAAGGTGAAGGCGTTGCTGTAGCCGACCTCCTCGGCGATCACGGCGGTGGTCGCGTTGCTGGCCGCCAGCCTGTCCGCGGCCAGCGCCAGGCGCCACGCGGTGAGGTAGGTCATGGGTGGCTGCCCGACGACGGCGTGGAAGCGGGCCGCCATGGTGGCCCGGGAGACGTGCGCCTGTCGCGCCAGTTCCGCTACGGTCCAGGCCGCGGCCGGTTCCTCGTGCAGGAGCTGCAAGGCCCGGGCCACTATGGGGTCGCGGGTGCCGGCCGCCCAGCTTGGGACCTCGTACTCGGCGCGGCGCACACTGACCCGCACCAGATGCAGCATCAGCAAATCCAGAATTCGGTCCAGGGCACTCTCCTGCCCCAGCCCCGGGCGGGCGAGCTCGCCCTCGAGCAGTCCCAACAGGACCGGATCGACCTCCTTGTCAGTGAAGACCGCCAGGGCTGGCAGGGCCGAGGTTGCCAACTGGCCGGCCGCAGCCGAGGTCTGGTAGCTGCCGATCAGCAGGACCGTGTCCCCATGGGGGCTGTTGCCCCAGGTCCGCACACCCTGGGACAACGTGAGCTCGAGATGGTCCCCGGATGGCGTGCGGCAGGACTGGCCGGCGTCGATCACCACGGTCGGCGCCCGGCCCGGTGTATCCGCGACCAGGTAAGGGGCAGGGCCGCGGACTGTGGCTGCCTGTCCGGGCTTCAGGGACTGCGGGGCACTTCCCTCGGCGCAGATCCAGGCAAGTCCGCGGACTGCGACGATCACGGTAAGGGCGGCGCCGTCCTGAACATCAATGGCGAACGGCGGGTCCATTACCACACGCAGGGTAAACGCGGCCTGCGCGCGGGGACCGGTGAGGAACTGCGACAGGGGATCCACCCTGCCGATATTAGACGATGCCATATGTTTCGGCGATCCCTGGACATTCAACGTCCAGCCAAAGAGCGGCAGGCTGGGGTAATGACCCTGAACCCAGCGCTTGCTCCTGTCAGCTCGGACCTCCTCAGTTCGGATCTCCGGTGAACGGGTGGCTGCCGGTAATCGCCGGCACCGGCTCGGTTGCGGCCGGCGGCTTCTACTTCGCCTTCTCCACCGTGGTGATGCCCGCCCTCCGCCGCCGGCCGGCAGCGGATGCGGTCGCGACGATGGTTTCGATCAACCAGCAGGCCGTCCGTCCCCCGTTCATGATTTTGTTCTTTGGCACCGCCGCCGCCTGCGGGGCCGTCGCCGTCGCCGCGGCCACCGACCCAACCAACCCCTCGCCGCTCAGAGTCGCCGGGGCGGCGGCCTATCTGGCGGGGTGGGCGTCGACCATGCTGGTCAACGTTCCCCTCAACAATCGCCTCGCCCAGCAAGGCAGTGGCAGTGGGCAGCCGGACCGGCAGTGGCACAGCTTCCAACGATCCTGGATTCCGGCCAACCACCTCCGGGCCGCGCTCTCGATGGCCGCGGCGGCCGGACTGCTGATCCCCGCGCCGCCTAGCGTGTAGCCCGAATCACCTGTGACATCCGTAACATTTCGCACCATTCCGGAAAAATCTGACATACTCTGGTTGTGATGTGGCGCACAATTACCGTGCGGCGTCATTGGATACTCCTCGGCCTCGGCCGGGGAGTATGCGCACGATCTAGTGCGACAACTGAATAAACAATCGAATAATAAGACCATTCACTACGGATCGTCCGGCACGTACCTGCCGGTGAAGGGATTGATAACTGTGGCTACAGTTACTTTTGACAACGCAACACGTGTGTACCCGGGCACGGATAAGCCCGCTGTTGACAGGCTCAACATTGAAATCGCCGACGGCGAGTTTCTGGTCCTCGTTGGACCGTCCGGCTGCGGAAAGTCGACCTCCCTGCGAATGCTTGCAGGTCTCGAGGACGTCAACTCCGGCCGCATCCTGATTGGCGACCGCGACGTCACGGACGTTCCCCCCAAGGACCGCGACATCGCCATGGTTTTCCAGAACTACGCCCTCTACCCGCACATGACGGTCGCGGACAACATGGGCTTCGCTCTGAAGATTGCCGGTGTCAGCAAGGAAGAACGCGCAGAGCGTGTCCGTGAAGCCGCCAAGCTCCTGGACCTTGAGCCGTACCTGGACCGCAAGCCGAAGGCACTCTCCGGCGGCCAGCGCCAGCGTGTTGCCATGGGCCGCGCGATCGTGCGTAACCCGCAGGTGTTCCTCATGGATGAGCCGCTGTCCAACCTTGACGCGAAGCTCCGTGTCCAGACGCGCACGCAGATTGCGTCACTGACCCGCCGGCTGGGCGTCACCACGGTCTACGTGACCCACGACCAGGTTGAGGCGATGACCATGGGCGACCGCGTCGCCGTGCTGAAAGACGGCCTGCTGATGCAGGTCGACACCCCGCGCAACCTCTACGACAAGCCGAAAAATGTTTTCGTGGCTGGCTTCATCGGCTCCCCCGCGATGAACCTGCTCGAGCTCCCCGTCGTCGACGGCGGCGTGCAATTCGGCGGCACCGTGTACCCGGTACCGCACGATATCCTCGAAGGTGCTCACGGCAAGACCGTCACGCTCGGGTCCCGCCCGGAAGACCTCGAGACGGCACCCCAGGGTGAAGGCCTCCAGGTCGAGGTCGATGTCGTCGAAGAGCTCGGCGCCGACGCCTACGTCTACGGCCACACCACGCTGGACGGCCAGAGCCACGACATCGTGGCCCGCGTCGACGGGCGCCGTCCCCCGATGAAGGGCGAGTCCATCTGGGTCCGCCCGCAGTCGGGCCACGTCCACCTGTTCGACACCCAGACGGGCCTGCGCCTGGGCGACTAGTCCCCACCCACCGGCACCCTAGCCTCGCTTCGCTTCGGCCAGGGAACCCTGCCGGCGTGGGCCCAGCCTCCCGCATGATGCATCCGACGGCGGTCCTCCCCACTGGAGGGCCGCCGTCGGGCTTTAACTGCCCGGCCGCACGCATTCGTTAGGGCCCCCGCCCTTCGTACGGAAGAATTGGTTCATGACCGAGGAAAACCCCATGATCGAGGAAAACAGTGCCCAGTGGCACGACGAACCCACCGACTACGGTCAGATCGGCAAACTGCCCCGGTTCGAAGCCGCCAGCGCCAACGACAGCAAAGGCGTGGCCTCAAGCTCTCTGAGTATCACCGCCGCCGCCACTGAGCCGGAGCTCCTGGACCTGCCGTGGCATATCGCCCTGGAGGACTGGCCGGCCGAACACCTCGCCGCGCTCCCCCGCGGCATCTCCCGCCACATCGTACGCTTCGCCCACCTAGGCGGCTCCGTCATCGCCATCAAGGAAACCTCGGAACATGTGGCCCGCCACGAGTACCACATGCTCCGCAAACTAGCCCGCCTGGACGTGCCCTGCGTCGAACCGGTCGCCGTCATCACGGGGCGAACCACCCCTGACGGGCGGCCGCTGAATCCCGTGCTGGTCACCCGGCACCTGAAGTTCTCTATGCCCTACCGCGCCCTCTTCTCGCAGATGCTGCGCAAGGACACCCTGACCCGCCTGATCGACGCCCAGGCCCTGCTGCTGGTCCGCCTGCACCTGATCGGGTTCTACTGGGGCGACGTCTCCCTGTCCAACACGCTGTTCCGCCGCGACGCCGGCGCGTTCGCGGCCTACCTCGTGGATGCGGAGACGGGCGAACTGTATCCGGACCTCTCCACGGGTCAGCGCGAATACGATCTGGAGATCGCCCGCGTCAACATCGCCGGAGAGCTGATGGACCTGCTCGACGGCGGCCTGATCGAGGAAAAGGTCGATCCTGTGGCCACCAGCGAGCTCATCATGGACAGCTACCGGCGGCTCTGGACCGAACTGACCGAGAAGGAATCGTTTGAGATCGGTGAACGCTGGCGGGTGGCCGCCCGCATCCGGAAGCTCAACGACCTGGGGTTCGACGTCGAGGAATACGCGATCAAGACGACGCAGAACGGCTCCACCATCCAGCTTCAGCCCAAGGTCGTCGACGCCGGGCACCACCAGCGCCGGCTGCTGCGCCTGACCGGCCTGGACGCGCAGGAGAACCAGGCACGCCGGCTCCTGAACGACATGGATACCTTCCGGGCGGACAACAACCCCGGAATGGACGAGGAATACAGTGCCCACCTGTGGGTCAGCCAGATCTTTGAGCCGATCGTCCGTTCCATCCCCCGTGACCTGTCGGGAAAGCTGGAACCGGCGGAGGCGGTGCACGAGATCCTGGAGCACCGCTGGTACATGTCCGAAAAGGAGAACCGCCACATCCCGCTGGCCGAAGCCGTGCAGTCCTACATCGACTCCGAACTGCGCCACCGCCGCGACGAGGCCGCCATCATGCTGAACCCGGACACGGAGTTGCTCAAGATCCTCGAGGTGGAGACCGAGGAATCCCGCTACGGCGCCGACGAGTCCATCGACGAATACCCGGACGCCGACGATTAGGCTCCCGGAGTCACCGGCGCTCCGGGTTGTGGCACAGCCGCGCTAGATCGCCTTGCCGGGATTCAGGATGCCGACCGGGTCGAAGAGTTCCTTGATCCGGCGCTGCAGTTCGCGCACCGGTTCCTTTTGTTCGAGCCCGAGCCAGCGCAGCTTGTACTGGCCGATCCCGTGCTCACCGGTGATCGTGCCGCCGATGGCCAGGGCCACCGTGATGGATTCATCCAGGGCGGCGCCGAGGCGCTCCATGGCTTCAACGGCGACGCTCTTGTCCACCCGCTCCACCCAGAACGTCGGGTGCAGGTTGCCGTCACCGGCGTGCGCCACCACCTTGAGCTTGACCTGGTGGGTTGCCGCCATGGTCTCGAGGGCTTCCACGTAGTCGACCAGTCGGGAGCGGGGAACCGCGACGTCCTCGCCGACGCGGTATTCGTCGTCGACTTCCACTCCCCGGCTGTTGCGACGCAGTTCCACCAGCTGCTCCGCCTCCGCGCTGGCTTCCATGGTTACGACCGCGCCGCCGGCCACGAGCACGGGGCGGATCGCCGCCGCCTCTGCCGCGGCGCCGAAGCCGTCGGTCTGGATCAGCAGCAGGGACTGTCCCCTGGAGGCCAGGTCCGAGCCGTGGATCTGGTCAAGCTGGGCCAGCGTGCCGCTGTCCAGGAGCTCCATGATGGCCGGCTGCACCCGCGCCTTGCCGACGGCGAGAACGCCCGCCGCGGCACTGCGGAAGTCCGGGTAGAAGGCGGCGATCGTGTGCACGTCCTGCGGGAGGTATTTCAGCCGGACGGTGATCCCGACGACGATCCCGAGTGTTCCCTCGGAGCCGACGAACAGGCCGGTGAGGTCGTAGCCGGCGACGCCTTTGAACGTCTGGTGGCCGGTGTGGATGAGCGAGCCGTCCGCCAGCACGACGTCGAGGGCCAGCACCGAGTCGCGGGTCACCCCGTACTTGGCGCACCGCAGGCCGCCGGCGTTCGTGGCGACGTTGCCGCCGATGGTGGAGAGCTTGTAGCTCGCCGGGTCGGGGGCATACATGAGTCCGTGGACGGCGGCGGCGGCGTTGAGGTCGGCGTTGATGACCCCGGGTTCGACGACGGCCGTCTCGTCGTCCGGGTTCAGGTCCAGGATGCGGTTCATCCGTTCCAGGCTCAGCACGATGCAGTCCCTGCTCGCGTGGGCACCACCCGAGACGCCGGTCCCGGCGCCTCGGGCCACCAGCGGGACCGCGTGGGCGGCGCAGGCGCGGACGGCGGCCTGGACGTCCTCGACGGATTCAGCCCAGACAACGGCCTGCGGCACCTGGTAGTCCAGCACCGGCGCCTGGTCCACGGCATAGACAGACAGCGTCGGGGCATCCACGGCGATCTTCGCCGGGCCCAGGGCAGAGGTGAGATCGTCAATGATGCTCATGCAGTCTCCAGTTCGTCGAATCCGGCCTTCAGTCTATGCCGCGGCTTTCGGCGCCGTGGATTGCGGCGACTGTTGTCGCGCGGCTTCCGGTGTCGGGGAACCGGGCAGCTGCGAGCCGGGCAGCACCCAGACAACGGCCGCGGGACCCTGGGTGCAGATCAGGACGCCTCGGGTCTCCCCTTCGGCCCTGATCTGCCCAGTGGCGTGCGGCCAGCGCCGATCTGGCCTGCAGGGTCCGATCCCCGATGCGTTATCCCCATTCCTGGACGGCCGTTCCGCCCGTGGACACGATGGCGGTTCACTGGTAGTCGGCAGGTTCAGCCGCCGGTACCCATGAACCGTACGAAGCGGTCCAGCACAGCCGGCCAGCCGGCGGCGTAGTCGGCCCGGGTTGCCGCGGGGTCCTCGGCGCCTTCCCATCCGCTGTGGACGAGGCGAAGCTCCGTGCCGCCCTCCACGGCCCGGAAGGCGACTCGTAGTTCCGTTGACCAGACGGCGGACGTTCCGGGGTGCCAGCTGGCATGGAAGGACAACGGCGGCTGCCAGTCGTCAATGGACCCCCAGATGGCTGTTCTGCCGTCGTCCGCGGTCTCCATGATCAGATTCTCTTCGAATTCCACATAGGAGTCGGTACCAAAGACCCCGTGCTCTTCGAGCGGCCACCAGAGGTGAGTGTGTTCGGTAAAGCCAACGAAAGCGCGGGCGACTGCCCCCAGCACGGTGACGGTGTAGACAATGGGATCCAGGCTGTCGGCTGGTGCCGGCTCCGGCGTCTCGGCGGCTTCTGAGGCGGCGTGGCTGAAGAGGTTATCCATGGTCAACAACTCTACCCGCGGCCCGGCGGTGCCCCGCCTGCGGGTGTTTGGGGGGTTAAATGCGGGAGAGCCCCGACCTGTGTGGTTGGGGCTCTCGACCGTGTAATGATGTTCCGGCGGTGACCTACTCTCCCACACCCTC
>NZ_JBWZCJ010000038.1:0-22669 GCF_059383535.1 Pseudarthrobacter sp. HLT1-3
CCACGGCCTCACCTTTCGCCTGGCAGCCAATCAAATAGCTCGCCTGGGCGAGGTCCTCGTCGTAAATGCGTTCCAGAAGCATGTGCTCTCCTTCGTTAAGAGGGGGTGGAGTGTTCGTTGTGCTCTGGTATCAACCATAATACCCCTGGGGGTATACCGCAAGCAGGGGTCTTCCGGTCAGGATTTACCGGCGGGCCGCCTGCGGAGCAGGTCCAGAAGGTGAGGCCCAAGCGGCCGCCGCCTTGGCGTCGTGAGGCCTTTTGACGGCGGCGCATGGGTCACGGGGTGGCCGCCGCGGTACCACTCCGTGATCCCGCCGGCAACATTCACCGTGCTGTATCCCCGTTCGCTGAGGAATCGGGCTGCCTGGCTGCTGCGTTTGCCCGAGCCGCACAGCAAGTGAACCGTTGTGTTGGGCAGGTCCGAGAGGCGGAAGGGCAGTTCATCCAGCGGGACGTTCAGGCTGCCCGGGATGTACGCGATGGCAAATTCCTCCGCACTCCGGACGTCCACGACCGCGGCACGGGGCCAGGCAGTGGCGAGGTCATCGGCCGTGATGGTGCCAACCGGGTCAGGGCCTAGCCTGGTGTCAGGCCTGCCGTTGCGCGGCGTCATCCCGGAGCTTGGCCAGGTCAAGGTTCTTTACGCCCTGGATCACCTCTTCGAGTCCGGCGGCGTTGAGGGCTCCGGGCTGAGAAAAGACCAGGGTCTTGTCCTTGAAGGCCATGAGAGTGGGGATGGAGGTAATGCCGGCAGCCGCGGCGAGGGCCTGTTCGGCTTCGGTATCCACCTTGGCAAAGATGATGTCCGGGTGCCGTTCGGCTGCCGCGCCGTAGGTGGGGGCGAACATGCGGCAGGGGCCGCACCAGGCTGCCCAGAAGTCAACGAAGACGATGTTGTTGTTCTCCAGGGTCTCAGCGAAGTTCTGTTCAGTGATATCGATGGTTGCCATAACCAGGTTCGTGTCCTTTCGGGAGTTGTTTCAGTTGAATGATCCTGACCCTCGACGGGAGGGTCAGACGGTGGGGAGGCCGGCCCGGGTCCAAGCGACCATGCCGCCGCCCATCGTGTCGGCCGTGAAGCCCGCGCCGTTCAGTGCGTCGGCGACGCGGGCGGAGCGGTTTCCGCTGCGGCATACTGCGATCACCGGGACGGCGGTGTCCAGCTCGGACAGCCGTGCCTGCAACTGTCCCATGGGGATGTGCAGGGCTCCCGGGATCATGCCTTCGGCGACTTCGAAGTCCTCACGCACGTCAAGGATCCTGGCGGTGGAACGGAGCTGGTCGGCTTCTGTGATTGTGATTTCAGCCATTGGGTTCTCCTTCGAATAGTTGGGCTGGATGTTCGAGGGGTGTGATGCAGTTCGGCGGATGCGATTTGTCTTGGCTACTCCACTATTGCAGATACCCCAGCGGGTATGCAAAACACCCCCGGGGGTATATTGTAGGGAATAAGAAACCCCGCCTACGGAGACGTCATGGAACTCGATTCGACTGAACTGGCCCCTGTTGTCAACCGCCTCAAGCGTGCCCAGGGCCAGCTTGCCGCAGTCACCCGCATGCTGGAGGAGGGCAGGGAATGCGCGGACATCGTCACGCAGCTAGCCGCCGTTTCGAAGGCCCTGGACCGCGCAGGCTTCGCCATAATCGCCAGCGGCTTGGAGCAGTGCATCCTCCGCAAAGGCACCACCATGGACAGGAAAGACCTGGAGAAGCTCTTCCTTTCCCTCGCCTGACATGACAGAGGCGGTGCGTTCATTCGGCGCCGGCGCCCGGAACGTCCGCACGGCAGGGGAAGCGCCGGGCGAACCCGGCGACCTTGCCCACGCCTTCAATGACCCGGCACCCCAACGCAGTCACTTCGCGCCCGTCGGGGCGGTCGGATAGGCGCGAAGTGACTGCGTCGCATGGATCAGGCGGTGGGGTCAGGCCCTTGGGTCAGGCGTACAGGCCTTCGCCGACGAAACCGCCCTCCCGGCAGCCCGGCGGGATGGCAAACACGGCCGAGCCCACCGGCGTCGTCCACTGGTTGAGCATGTCCATTTCATCGAGCCGGCGCTGGATCGGTGTGAACTGCCTGTCGACGTCGGCCTGGTAGGACACGAAGATCAGTCCCGAGTCCGAGACCCCTCCGGCGCCGGGAGCAGCATCGTAGTTGTACGCCCGCCGGAAAATCCGCTGCGAACTGTCCTCGGGCCGGGCCCGGCGCAGGTGCGAGACGTCCGAGATCACCGGGAACCCGAGCTTGGACACAGCAGCCAGGTCGGGTTCGTCGTGCTCGTGCGTCCCGGTCAGCGGTGCCCCGTTGGACAGCCGGCGGCCTACGGATTCCTCCCGGCCCACGCGGGCCACCTCGTCCCACTTGTCCAGGTTCATCGCGATCCGGCGGATGACGACCGACGTGCCGTTCTCCGTCCACGCAGGAATGGCCCCCCCGCCCCAGACCACGCGTTCGTGCTCGGTGCTGTCCGGCGCCGGGTTCGAGGTCCCATCCACTTGGCCGAAGAGGTTCCGCATGGTGGTCCCGGCCTTCTCGCTGCCGGAGGAACGCCGGAAGCCGGTCTGCACCCAGCGGACGGTCGCAAAGCTCCGGCTGTCCTTCAGGAGCATCCGTTGGGCATGCGCCACGGTCAACGGGTCATCCGCGCAGATCTGCAGCAGCAGATCGCCGTCGGAGAACCCGGGCTGCAGCCGGTCGATGCTGAAGGCCGGCAGGGGCTTCAGCCAGCCTGGTGCCCGTGCGGGGTCCACTGCGGCAACCAGCCCGGGTCCGACGCCGAACGTGACAGTCAGCCGTGCCGGCACCTGGGCGAGTTCGGCCTCGGTGTCGGCCAGCGCCGGTTTTCCCGCGCAGAGGTTCGCGGCGTCGTCGCTGAGCAGCCGCAGCAGCGCTTTGACCTTGGCGCGCGTCGTCCCGGGCCGCAGGTCCAGGGCGACAAAGACGCCGTGGGCCTGCGCCGCTGTCGTGATACCGGCCTGGCGGGCGCCGTGAAACGGAACGACCCCGCCGCCGTGGAGACGTTCCGTGGCTTCGGCCGGTACGGGGTTCCCCGGCTGCTGGCTGCCCGCCCCGGCGAGGTGGGCGCCGGCCGCTGCCAGCGCCCCCAGCCCTGCGGCAGCGCCGCCGAAGAGCAGTCCGCGCCGTGGCAGTTTCCTCGGGGCACCGGGCTCGCCGCTGCCGGCGGACACGCCCGCGGGCTCCTGCTCCCCGGCCATCACTTCGAAGCGGGTGACGGTGCGGAACTGGTGGCGCTGCCGGCGGCCCCGGACGGCTGGCCATGCGGCATGCCGGCGCCACCTTCCTCGATATAGTTCTCGTTGGCGCCGCTGAAGTCCTTCGCCACGGCGGTGAATTCGAAGGTGCCGCCACCCGCCAGCGCCAGCGTGAACGTGACGTCGGTGCCGGCAGTGATGGGCGCGGTGAGACCCATCAGCATGAGGTGGTTATCGCCCGGCTCCAAGGACAGTTCGCCGCCGGCCGGGATGACAAAGCCTCCCTCTTTGGCCTGCATCTGCAAGGCGCCGGTGGCTCCCGGGACCGTTTCGTGCAGTTCGACCATCCGTGCCGCCGGGGTCGAGGCGCCGGTGATTGTGATGTCGGCGTCGGAGGTGTTCTTGATGACGCCGAATCCGCCGGTCATGCCGGATCCGGCGGCCTTGACCCAGGGCTGGCTGACCGCCAGCGCGGCGGCTGCACCGGCCAGGGTGGTGGCCGCGGCGGATGAGGACGGTGCCGGCGTCGAGGCTGAGGGAGCGCAGCCGGTGAGGGCCAGGGCCGCGGCGGCGAGAACGGAAAGGGCGGGGTAGGCGAGCTTCTTGGACATGGTGGTACTCCTGAATCGTCGCAGGCGGCCGCAGCGGGCCGGCCCGGAAAGTGTTATTCGCTGGGGGATTGGATGGCGCGCTTGACGCGCCGCAGGCCTGCAAAGGCCAGATAGATGCCGAGGCCTGCGGCCGCGGCGATTCCGGCGGGAGCCAGCCAGCCGGGCACCTCCGTACTGGCATTGGTGCCGGTGGCAGCCGCGCCTGTGTCAACGCTGGCAGCGGGGCTGGCGGGGGCTGTCGGTGCAGCGGCGGCGGGTTTGCCGACGTGGAACCGGTAGCCGCCACTGATCGGGTGGCCGTCTGCGGAGACCACCCGCCAGCTGACCTGGTAGCCGCCGTCGGGAAGCTCCGGAAGGGCCTGGGTCAGCGCTTCCCGGCTGAGTACCGCGGCGCCGCTTACCCAGTTCCTGGCGTTGTCATCAACGACGCGGACCTCGTGGCCCAGCGTCAGCAGGGGCGAACCAAAGTTCAGGGTGATGCTGGCAGGTGTGTGGTCCAGGCGCTCATCGGGCGCCGGGCTGGACGAAATCAGCTGATCGTGGGCGTACGCCGCCGGGGCTGCTGGCAGGCTGGCGCCTATGCAGAGCAGCAGGGCGGCGAGGAGTGTTGCTCCCAAGCCAGGATTCCGCCATGTTTTCAAGGGTTTTCTTGTCATGGCTGCTTCCCGCCCCGGCGCTGTCTTGGCAGCGTTTCGGGGCTTATCGGGTGAAAGGCGCAAGCGCCTAGGACACGAGCGGAAGCCTTGGAGGCCCGCGGTGGTGCATCACCAGCATGGGCGCGCCGAGGTTGCGCAGTGGCCTGACGGGCAGGTTGGCCGGCAGGGCCGCGGGGGCCGGGCGCACCGGCAAGGGCAGCAATAGCGGGAGGAAGGCCGTTACGCGCAGGCGCATGGCATGTACCAACCGGACGACGGCGGCCTCGCCGTGGCGCAGGACGGCCACGGTCATGATGCCGGCAACTGCGTGTCCCAACCACATCAGCGGCGAGGTGTGGTCTGACGCGGAGGAGAGGATCGTGCCGGTGGCAGGTTCCAGCACGGAGGAATGGGCCAGGTGGCCGCCGGTCGGAGCGATGGACCCGTGGGGAGCCGCTGCTCCGCTGAACAGCCAGTGGAAGAGCCCCTGGCTCAGGATCACGCCGACGGAGAGCCGCCACAGGGACAGGCCCCGGCCGGTAAGGGCGGTGCAGACCAGCCCGGACAGGGCCAGAGCGAGCAGGAGCAGCGGAAGTTCCGGCGCGTTGCCGCCGGCCAGGAAGTGCGAACCGGCGGCGGTGGAGGTCGCGACGGCGGCGCCGATCCAGCCGCGTACAAGGCGCAGGCCGCGTGCCGTCATATTTCCTCCTCGCTCATGGGTAATTCTACGGGCTGTCGAAGATTGCTTGCAGCCTCTTGGGGTTCAGGGGCGTCACCGCCGCCTACCGGGGGACATTCAGTAGTGTGCGAGGCTACGTGAATTGCGTGCCGTTGTATGTCAACGAGAAGCGGGCGGGTCCGTCCGCTCCGAAGGGAATTGGATGTCTGAATTTTCAGCTGAAATACATGCCGATCGCGCCACCGAATACGGCGGGACCCATCCGGAGAATCGCTCAGGTCAAGCTCGGCGCGGTCTCGTGACTCATTCGGCCGGTCCTCTGCCGGACGGTGCCCTCGCCGGGGTGCTGCGAAGCAGCCGGAACGCTGTTGCGTCGCTCGGACCGGAGGTTCCCGTCGAGGCTGTCATCCAGGGACCCGGTGTGGCCCTCCTGGCGGAGGGCTCGGGTTCCGCGGACGCCATCTCCGCCGCCGTCGCCAGCGGCGTCCGGGTGCTGGCCTGCGGGAACAGCCTGCGTTCGGCGGGGGTCCCGGCGGACGGCCTGCTGCCCGGCGTCGAAGTAGTTCCGGCGGCCATCGCCCACCTTGCCGAACGTCAGTGGGACGGCTGGGCCTACGTCCGCCTCTGACCGGTGCCCGCAGCGCTTTGAGCTCCGTCCCGCGCCCGCGGCTTGGTCGGAAACAACGGGCGGCAATCGGTGCAGACTTCGACGTCGGAGTCCGGGGAGCCGCCGCGGCCGAGCGTGACCCTGCGCTCCAGTTCCAGGCGGCCATGCAGGGCCCCTGCCATGAGGGCAAGGGCCAGCAGGCCGACGGCGACCTGGACGGACGGAATAGCCTCCCGCGTCGAACTCGCCCAGACCACGCCGAAGAGACCCAGGACGGGCCAGCGCAGATCGCACAGCGTGGCCGCCGCGCCGATCGGTGCGCCCACGTAACTGCCTGCCAGGAATCCGGCCAGGATTGACCCCGCACCCACCAGGGCGTAGCCCGTCCAGCCGGTGCCGGCGCCGGCAATCATGCCGTTGGCGACCATCAGGAAAACGGCGGCAAGGCCGGCCGCGACGAGCGTCGCGGCCACGCGTGACCGGGACCAGCCGCGTAGAACCTGCGGGATCTGCCGGACGCGGGCGCGGCTCACGGGTGCCTGGGCCGTGGCTGGGGAATTGCGGTCCTCGGGCCTGCTGTTAACTGTCATGGCCTTTCCTGGTCTGGGCTGGCATGTCGTGGCTGCAGGGCGGTCCAGATGATCACGGTGGCCACCAGTGCGGTGGAGAGGAAGCCGAGCCCGGAATACCCGACGGCGGCAAGCACCGGGCCGGCCAGCGCGCCGCCGGTCGCCCCGGCCGCGTTCATGCTCAGGTCCGAAACGCCCTGGATCGCCGGCCGGTCCTGCACATGGGCCGACTCGGCCACCAGGGCAGAACCGGCCACCACGGAGGCGGACCAGCCCAGCCCCAGCAGGATCAGGCTCGCGGTCACTGCAGTGCCGGAATCCGGCGCGGTGCCGGCCAGCAGCAGCGAAACCAGCAGCATGGCCTGCCCCAGCAGGATGGTGCGCAGCCGCCCGGCCTTGTCCGCCATCCAGCCGAAAACGGGCGACAGCGCGTACATGCCGGCGATGTGCAGGCTGATCGTCAGGCCGACCACCGTGAGACTGGCCCCATGGTCGCGCAGGTGCACCGGCGTCATGGACATAAGCCCCACCATCGTGGTGTGGCTGAGGGCGACGGCGGCCACCGCAAACCGCGCCCCCGGGTTGCCTCGCAGAATCCGCAGCCCGCTCTTGGGCTGGGGTGCTTCCAGATCGGGCACCCGCGAGGACATTGCGGTGAGGAGGGGGTCTGGCCGGAGGCCCGTCGCATAGACGACGGCGGCCGCAAGCTGGGCGGCCACGGAAAAGGCGAAAGCGCCGGTCAGCGGGGGCAGGCCAAGGGCGGCGCCGACGGTCTCGCCGGGACCGAACAGGTTCGGACCCAGGACGGCGCCGATCGTGGTGGACCACACCACGATCGAGAGGTCCCGGCCCCGGGACCCGGGGCGGGATAGGTCAGTTGCAGCAAAACGTGCCTGCAGGTTCACCGCGGAGCCTGCGCCGAGGAGCATAAGGCCCAGCAGCAGCAACGGAAAGACACCCAGTGCGGCGGAGGTGATTGCCACGACGGCGCCCGCCCCGGCAATCAGGGCGCCGGTGGACAGTGAGATCCGCCGGCCGCGGGCCTGGGCCAGCCGGGCCAGGGGGACGGCGGCGAAGGCTGCGCCGAGGGTACTCATCGTGGCAGCCATGCCGGACCACGCGTTGGATCCGGAGAGCTGGGCTGCCAACAGGGAACCCAGGGAGAGCGTCGCCCCCATGCCGATGCCGCCGAGGATCTGGCCGCCGACGAGGACGGAGATGACGCGATGTTGGAGCCGGCGATTTTCCGGGCCGGGCTGGGCGGAAGCTGTGCTGTGCCCAGCCCTGCTGTCCTGCTCTGGCGTGAAGCCTTCCGGCCGTTGCTGCGTGTTCATGGTGATCCTTCAGGGCTCCCGGGCATGACCCCTTCGGTGGGTGACCACTTCAATATACCCTATGGGGTATTATCGTGAGTATCAGGTGCGGCAACCGCGGCACCCCGAAATTGGAGTCCAAATGTGTGCTGCCGTCCGTTGTAATCGTTGTGGAAAAATCACCTGGGCCGGTTGCGGCGAACACGTCGACTCGGTCCTGGCTGATGTGCCCCAGGACCAGCGCTGCAGCTGCGACGCCTAGATCTCCAGTTCCCCACGTGACAATTCCGGCGGCGGCCGACGCTCTTGCCAGTGAGGGCTTGTCATAGGGCGTGTCGCGGGGCGATAGTCGGAACAACAGGTTTAGCAGAGGCCTTTTGGAACAATTCAGTCGCCACACGTCCGGGACTCGGCTTGGCATCATCCGGGAGACGAGCATGCGGATCGGACTTGTTGCATCACCGTGGATTCCGATTCCACCCCTTGGTTACGGGGGCATCGAAAGGATTATTGACTCCCTCGCCCGGGGTTTCATCGGCGCCGGGCACCAGGTGTTGTTGGCCGCAGCGTCGGACAGCACCTGTGCTGTACCCTCGGTGCGCAATATGCGGCCCTCAGAACCAGATCACCTCGGGGGTTCCCTGTCCGAGCTCAGCCATGTCATCCGGGCCTATGACGGGCTGAGGGGCGTGGACGTCATCCATGACCACACACTGGCGGGCCCGCTGTTGGCCCGGAAGACGCCCGGCGTGCCGGTGGTGACGACCATTCACGGCCGGCTGACCCCGGCGTCGGCTGATTTGTACCGAGCCATGGCGGCCAACACGGCCATCATTGGAATTTCACGTGACCAGACCTCCCACGTGCCCGATGTCCCGGTCACCCGGGTCATCCATCATGGCATGGACGTCGCTGCCGTGCCGGTCGGCTCCGGTAAGGGCGGCTATGCCTGTTTTGTCGGCAGAATGAGCCCGGACAAGGGCGTGCGTGAAGCCATCCAGATTGCACGGAACGCGGGTATTCCGCTGCGCATTGCAGCCAAAATGCGCGAGCCGCAGGAGCTCGAGTACTTCCGCTCCGTGATCAAGCCGCTCCTGGACTCGAACACCGAATTCCTGGGGGAGCTGGGGGACGCCGACAAGTACCGCCTGATGGGTGAAGCGATGGCGTTCCTGAATCCCATCCAATGGTCCGAGCCGTTCGGGCTGGTCATGATCGAAGCCCTTTCGGCGGGCACCCCGGTGGTGGGCACACCGATCGGCTCCGCACCCGAGATCGTGGACCACGGCAAGACGGGGTACCTGGGGCCGACGGAACAGCTGAACATTCTCCTTCCGCTGGCCGCCGCGCTGGACAGATCGCTCTGCAGGGACCGGGCAATGAAGCTGTTCAGCACGGAGAGGATGGTAGCGAACCATCTGGATTTGTACGCACAGCTCGTGGAAAAGAGTCGTGGCCCGGGGGTTCCTGAGGCTTCCGCCGTGCACCAGAATCGAATAGGGGATCAGCTATCCGGACGCCGGACTCGAGTCAAATCTCCACCCAGCGGCCCTGAGGAAGGAGCACAGCCATGACTGCATGGAATGCCGACACAGAAGCCGACGTCGTTGGCGGCGACGCCGTAACGCTGGTGGAGGGGTCCTCTTTCTGCATTTCTGCCGTGAGCGGCGACATCAGTTCTGAGGGCGGGACCAACGGCGCGTTCTACCAGGACACACGGATCGTGTCCCGGTGGGTCCTTCGAGTAAACGGCGCCCTCCGGGAGCCGCTGGTGGCGCAGCGGCCCGACGCCTTCGAGGCCACCTTCGTGGGTCGTGCCACGTGGCCCGGCGGCCGATTCGACAGCCCGCTCGTGGTCAGGCAGGAACGCCACGTCGGGCCCGGGCTCCGGGACGACATCACCCTGCACAATTACTCCGCGGATACAGTCGATTGCGACATCGAAATTCTGGTGGACGCCGATCAGGCGGACCTTTTCGACGTTAAGGGTGGCCGAAAATACACTGGCGCCGCCGTAAGCCGGACGGTACGGGACGGCGGGCTGTTTCTCGAAACCGTCCGCGACGGGCAGCGGCGCGGTTCCGCCATCCGTGCGGCCGGGGCCGAAACCACCAGCGACGGATTGCGTTTCCACGCGACCATTCCGGCACGGGGCAATTGGTCCACGAGCGTCATTGTCGTTCCCCTCATAAACGGTGTGCCTCCCAGGGAGCCCTTCTCCGAAGCGGGGGTTCCCCGGCAACGGATGGGCGTGCAGCGTCACCTGGCGTGGGAGGAAAACGCCCCGCGCATCTCCGTGTCCGACCACGGCGTCGAGGCAACCCTGGAGCGGAGCCAAAACGATCTGGGCTCGCTGCGGATCTTCGACGCCGAGAAACCGGATCGTGTGGCCGTGGCCGCGGGCGCGCCGTGGTTCATGGCGCTGTTCGGCCGGGACTCCCTGCTCTCCTCCTACATGGCTCTCCTGATTGATCCCTCTTTGGCTGTCGGTACGCTCCAGACCCTGGCGGAAATCCAGGGCACCAAAGTGGACCCGGATTCGGAGGAACAGCCTGGGCGTATTCCGCACGAAGTACGGCTCGGAGTCACTGCCGGCCTGTCCTTGGGCGGGACTGCCTATTACGGCACAGCGGACGCCACACCGCTGTTTGTCAGCCTGTTGGGAGAGCTCAGCCGCTGGGGTCTGTCGGGTGAGATCATCGAATCGCTGATTCCGAATGCCGACCGCGCCCTGGAGTGGATTGAAAAATACGGCGACCGCGACGGCGACGGCTTCGTGGAGTACCTGCGCCCCAACGACCACGGGCTCCTCAACCAGGGCTGGAAAGACTCCTGGGACGGAATCAACTTCGCGGATGGGCGGATGGCCGAGCCGCCCACGGCTCTGTGCGAGGTCCAGGCCTACGTGTATTCCGCGTACGTGGCGCGGTCACTGCTGGCCCGGACAACAGGGGATACCAAGACGGAGCACCACTGGGCCGGGCGGGCAGCCACCCTGAAGAAGGCGTTCAACGAGAAATTCTGGCTGCCGGACAAGGGCTACTTTGCCATCGCGCTGGACAAGGACAAGAACCCGGTCGACGCCTGCACATCGAACATGGGGCACTGCCTCTGGACCGGCATCGTCGACGAGGAGAAGGCCCCGTCAGTGGTGGAACGGCTTATGTCGCCGGAGATGTTCACGGGCTGGGGGATTCGGACGCTGGCCTCGGATATGGGCGCCTACAACCCGGTCAGCTATCACAACGGGTCCGTTTGGCCGCACGACACCGCCCTGGTGGCTACGGGCATGATGCGGTACGGCTTCGTAGATGAAGCGAGCAGGATCGCCAGCGGTCTCCTGGACGCTGCCGGGCATTTCGACGGCCAGTTGCCGGAATTGTTCTGCGGCTTCGACCGGTCTGAGTTTCACGGCCCGGTGCCCTATCCCACGGCCTGCTCGCCGCAGGCGTGGGCCGCCGCGACACCCATCCAGCTGGCCCGCATCCTGCTACGGTTCGATCCCGACTTCACCCGGAACGCGGTCCATCTGGCACCAATCCTGCCGGAGAAATTCGGCGACTTCAGGGCGCAGAACGTCCTGCTGGGACGCTCACGGATAACCATCACCGCGGCCGGCAGGGACGGCAGTATTGACGGCCTGCCACCGGGCCTGAAGCTCATCACGGAACCGCGGCCACCACTGGACGAGCGGCTCGGCGGCAGGGCCGGCGACTAGCGGCCGGAAGCTAGGGGGCGGCGCAGCCGGCCGGACCGCAGACATCTGCGGATCCGTCGGCTCCGGAGCTGACCATCTCCAGCGGCCGGCTCTCCTGCCAGGCCTGCTCGAGGGCCGCGGTAAACGTTTCCGCGGGCTGGGCGCCGGAGAGCCCGAACTTACGGTCGATGACGAAGAACGGGACGCCGGTGATGCCAAGGGCACGGCCTTCCTCGAAGTCCAGCCGGACGTCGTCGGCGTATTTATCGGTCGTGAACAGTTCATCCAGCGCATCGGCACCGATCCCCAGGTCCAGCCCCAGCGAGGTCAGGTACTCCCGGTTGCCGATATCCTTGCCGTGCTCGAAGTGGTCGCTGAGCAGGCGTTCCTTGGCGGCGTCCTGCTCCCCGTGCGCGGCGGCGAGGTGGATCAGCCGGTGGGCGGTGAAGCTGTTGGCGACCACGACGTCGTCGAAACGGTAGGTGAGCCCCTCAGCCCTGGCTTGCTCGGCCACGTGCGCGAACATGCCGGCGATCTGGGCCGGGGCCATGCCCTTGAGGGTGCTCAAGTAGTCCAGTTCGGTGCCGTCGTAGTGCGCCGGAAGTGACGGATCCAGCTGGTAGCTGCGCCACTGGACTTCCACGGATTCCCGGTGCGGGAAGGCCGCGAGGGCAGTTTCAAAGCGGCGTTTGCCGATGTAGCACCAGGGGCAGGCCACGTCGGACCAGATCTCAATCTTCATGCTCGCCACAACCCCGGGGGGACCGGCACCATTCCCCGGACGGAATGTCGGCTTGATCACGGTGTGAGCGGGCGCTCCATCACGAAGTCGTGTTCCACGGTGCTGCCGAGTTTGAAGGACTTGGTGCCGACCTTGCGGAAACCGGATTTTTCGTAGAAGCGAATGGCGCGGGCGTTCTGGTCGTTCACGCCGAGCCAGAGCCCGCGGGCGCCGGCCGTCGCGGCCGCGGCGATGCTGGCGTGCATCAGTTCGGCCGCAGCGCCCAGACCGTGGTGGTCCGGGTGGACGTAGCATTTGCTGAGTTCGGTTGAAGGCAACACACTCAGGACCGCTGCCACGTCCGGGTCCTGGGCCGGTCGGGCAACCAGCAGGCTGTAACCGCGGAGTTCGCCGCCGGCGTCGATCACGAGAATGGTGATCGCAGGATCGGCGAGGTAGCTGGCGAAGTTGGCCTCGCTGAGGGTGTTCGAGAGGTGCGCGGCGATGTCTGCCGGTGAAGTGCTGGGCGGGCAGGCCAGCGGAAAGGTGACGGCGGCCAGCGCGGCCAGCCCGCCGGCGTCGTCCGCAGCTGCCGTTCGGATTACATGCGTCATGCCAGAACCATAATCCGCGAAGCAGGGACGGTTCGCTTCGTGAAGTGAAGTTGCGCCGGTGTCACAATCCCAGGGTCCAGACTCGGCGCGTGATAGCAATGGGACTGATGAAAGCATATGTCTGCCCGCCGGCCGAGCCGCGGGACCAATGAGCGCCAACGTCCTCGCTAAGGTGCCGGGCAGCTGGATCCTGCTGGCCGCGATCGGGCTCATCGCCCTGAACATGCGCGGCCCGTTCGTGGCGGTGGCGCCCGTGGTTGGTCCGATGCAGGCAGATCTCGGCTTCTCGCCGGTGGAACTCGGTCTGCTGACCGGTATCCCGGTGCTCTGCTTCGCGGTTGCCGCGCCACTCGCGTCGCTCACCGGGCGCAAGCTCGGCGCGGAAGTCGCCATCACTCTCACACTCCTGGGTGTGCTGCTGGGCGTCATTGTGCGGTCTGCTGGGGACGGTGCCCTGGTCATGCTCGGCACGGTGATTCTCGGCATCGCCATCACTATCGGAAACATCGCCGTACCGCTGATCATCCGGCGCGACTTCGCGCCGGCCAGCCAGGCCACCGCCATGGGCATCTACACCGCAGCCCTGAATATCGGCTCCTTTGTCACCGCCATGGTCACGGCGCCGCTGGCCGAACTGCTGGGGTGGCGGCTGGGGCTGGCCGCCTGCGGTGTCTTCGCCGTCGCAGCGTTCGTTGCCTGGCTGCTGGCCTTCAGGAGCCGGGCGTTGCGCGCAGACCCTGTTCCCGCGCCGGATCCCGCCCACGCCACGCTCAAGCCGGCGTCGCGCTGGATCACGGTCGGGCTGACCGCGGGCTTCGCCGGGCAGGCATTCTCCTACTACGGTGTGACCGCTTGGCTGCCCAGCATCCTCGCGGATGAACTGGGGATGACGGCGGCGGGGGCAGGCGCCGGGTCCTCGCTGTTCCAGATCCTCGCGATCGTGGGCGGACTGGGCGTTCCGCTCGCGGCCCGTTTTGCCAATACGACGACGGTCGGACTCACCCTGGGACTGTTGTGGCTGACGGTTCCGGTTGGCCTGCTGCTGGCGCCGGAGCTGTGGTGGCTGTGGTCGTCGTTCGGCGGCGTCGCCCAGGGGGGCGGGATCACCGTGATCTTCATCGCGATCATCCGGCTGGCCCGGGACCAAGCCTCGGCCGGCCGGATGTCCGCCGTCGTGCAGGGCGCCGGCTACGCCTTCGGCGCCCTCGCACCGACCCTCCTGGGCTACGCGAACGGCGTCACAGGTTCGTGGACCGGGCCGCTGCTGATGGTGCTCGGCTCAGTGACGATGTTCATCCTCGGAACGGCGCTCTCCCTTCGGCATGTCCCCAAACCGCACTGAACGGACGGCGAAGCCCGGCCGCGCTGCCCGAATCGCCGAGGTGACAGTTGAGGCCCATGTTCACGAGGAACATGGGCCTTAACTGTCACCCCGACGCCGTTGTCGAGGGTCTAGGGGTCTTCCGTTGCTGGGCCACCGCCCCGGATCTCGGGGGTGCCTGTTGCGAAGGGCATGGCGGCCCAGCAGACGGAAATCTGCACCTACTTTGGCGGACCTGTCCTCGCCCTAGGCGGGAACGAGGGTGGGGTCCTCGGTGGCGACATCGGCGCCGTCGCGCGCTTCATGCAGGAACCGGTCGTAGGCCGGAAGCGTCAGGAAGGCCGGGTACGCGGCGGTGAGGGTCACTTCCTCGAAGAGGTCCCGCGCATCGGCGAAGCGGTCGCCTTCGAAGCGTTCGAGCCGGGCGAACTCTTCATCCAGCATGTCCTCGACCCATTCGCGGGTGATGACGTCGCCCTGGTCGGTGATGGCGCGGGAGAAGATCCACTGCCACAGCTGCGAGCGGGAGATTTCCGCGGTGGCGGCGTCCTCCATCAGGTTGTGGATGGCGACGGCGCCGTTGCCGCGGAGCCAGGATTCGATGTAGCGGATGCCGACCTCGATGTTGTTCCGGATGCCCTTTTCGGTGATGGTGCCGGTGGTGGAGGCGATATCGAGCAGTGCGCGGTCATCCGGGGTGACGTCCTCGCGGAGGCGGTCCAGCTGGTTCTGGCGGTCCCCAAGGGCGCCGTCGAAAACCTCGCGGCAGACCGGAACAAGATCCGGGTGCGCCACCCAGGAACCGTCGAAACCGTCGCCGGCCTCGCGGGTCTTGTCGGCGCGGACCTTCTCGATGGCGATCGTGTTGGCTTCCGCGTCCTTGCGGTTGGGGACGGCCGCGGCCATCCCGCCGATGGCCATGGCGCCGCGCTTGTGGCAGGCCCGGACCAGTTGTTCGGTGTAGGCCCGCATAAAGGGCTGCGTCATGGTGACCTGGCTCCGGTCCGGCAGGACGAAGCGCGGGCCGCGGGTGCGGAAGTTCTTGATCAGCGAGAAGATGTAGTCCCAGCGGCCGGCGTTCAGGCCCGCGGCGTGGTCCCGCAGTTCGTAGAGGATCTCCTCCATTTCGAACGCGGCCGTGATGGTTTCGATCAGCACCGTGGCGCGGATGGTGCCCTGCGGGATGCCGAGCAGGTCCTGGGCGAGGACAAAGATGTCGTTCCACAGGCGGGCTTCGAGGTGGTTCTCGATCTTCGGCAGGTAGAAGTACGGGCCCTTGCCCTGGGCGATCAGGCGGCGGGCGTTGTGGAAGAAGTACAGGCCGAAGTCCACGATGCCGCCGGCGATCGGCGCGCCATCAATGAGCATGTGCTTTTCCGGCAGGTGCCAGCCGCGGGGCCGGACCACGATCGTGGGCAGCTCCCCGGCGGGGCGGAGCTTGTACTCCTTGCCCTCGGGGGAGGTGAAGTCGATGCGGCGCTCCAACGCGTCCGTGAGGTTGAGCTGGCCCTGGATGACATTGCGCCATGTCGGGGTGGAGGAGTCTTCCATGTCCGCGAGCCAGACCTTGGCGCCGGAGTTCATCGCGTTGATGGTCATCTTTTTGTCGACCGGACCGGTGATCTCGACGCGGCGGTCCTCCAGGCCCGGGGCCGGGGGAGCGACACGCCAGTTGGGGTCGTTCCGGACGGACTCGGTCTCGCGGAGGAACCGCGGGTCCTGGCCCTTGCCGATCTGCTGGCGGCGGTCCCGCCGGGCCTGCAGCAGCTCCAGCCGCCGTCCCGCAGTGGCCTTGTGCAGCTTGGCAACGAACGCCAGCGCGTCCGGCGTCAGGACCTCGCTCTGCCGGCAGATGGGCTGTGCGGTCAGGGTCACACCGTTGATGGTGTAGTCGTCAGTGAAGCTGTTCATGGGAGTTGCTCCTTGAAAGTCCGCTGTTGCCCTATCACTTTCGGTCTCCAAAGGAGGCCGATGAGGACCAAAAGTGATAGAGCAACGGGCGGGAAATGCTGGGGTTAGTGGAACTGGCCTTCTTCGGTGGATCCCACCAGAGCCAGGGTGGATGCGTTCGGGTTGAGCGCAGTTGCGATGTCGTCGAAGTAGCCGGTGCCGACTTCGCGCTGGTGCTTGGTCGCGGTGTAGCCGCGGGATTCGGAGGCGAATTCCTTTTCCTGCAGCTCGACGTATGCGCTCATGCCTTCACGGGCGTAGCCGTGGGCAAGGTCGAACATCGAGTAGTTCAGGGCGTGGAAGCCGGCCAGGGTGATGAACTGGAAGGTGAAGCCCATGGCGCCGAGTTCGCGCTGGAACTTTGCGATCGTTGCGTCGTCGAGGTGCTTCTTCCAGTTGAACGACGGCGAGCAGTTGTAGGAGAGCATCTGGTCCGGGAAATCGGCCTTGACGGCTTCGGCGAACTTGCGGGCCAGCTCCAGGTCGGGGGTGCCCGTTTCCATCCAGATGAGGTCGGAGTACGGGGCGTAGGCCTTGGCCCGGGCGATGCAGGGTTCGATCCCGTTGCGGACCTTGTAGAAGCCCTCCGGGGTGCGCTCGCCGGTAACGAATTCCTGGTCGCGCTCGTCGACGTCGGAGGTGATCAGGGTGGCGGCCTCGGCATCGGTGCGGGCGATGATGACGGACGGGGTGCCCGCGACGTCGGCTGCCAGGCGGGCGGCGTTCAGGGTGCGGACGTGCTGCTGGGTGGGGATCAGGACCTTGCCGCCGAGGTGGCCGCACTTCTTCTCCGAGGCAAGCTGGTCTTCCCAGTGCACGCCCGAGGCGCCGGCCTGGATCATGGACTTCATCAGCTCGTAGGCGTTCAGCGGGCCGCCGAAGCCGGCCTCTGCGTCGGCGACGATCGGGACCATCCAGTCCTCGACGGTCTGGACGCCTTCGGAGAACTCAATCTGGTCTGCGCGGAGCAGGGCGTTGTTGATGCGGCGGACCACGGTGGGCACCGAGTTGGCCGGGTAGAGCGACTGGTCCGGGTAGGTGTGGCCGGAGTTGTTGGCATCGGCGGCAACCTGCCAGCCCGAAAGGTAGATGGCACGCAGGCCGGCCTTGACCTGCTGCACGGCCTGGTTGCCGGTCAGCGCGCCGAGGGCGTTGGTGTACTTGCCTGCCTTGTGCTCCGTGGTGAGCTGCTGCCACAGCTTCTCCGAGCCGCGGCGGGCCAGGGTGTGTTCCTCGGAGACACGGCCGCGGAGGCGGACGACGTCAGAGGCCTTGTAATCCCGAGTGACACCTTCCCAGCGCGGGTTGCCGGCCCACTCGAGCTCCAGGGCGGCGGCCTGCTCTTCGGGCGTCTGCTGGGTGGGCTCAAATGCTGCAGTCATCTTTGTCTCCTTGGTGGGGGTCCGGGGCCGGTGCCGCTGCTACTTCGCAGTGGGTCTGGCTGGTCCGGAGCTGTGTAACTTTTCCGTAAGACCTACTTTTCTGTACTTTCAAACAGCTTTCTAGACCAAAAGAGTGGAAAGAAATGCACTTCTTCGCGTATTCTCAAGAAATGCACCCTGCCAGCTGGAATCGAACCGCATCCGCCGCCGCCCCCGCCATCCCGGAGGTGGACGTGATCAGCATGGGCCGCCGCGTCCGCCACCTCCGCAAGGCCGCCGGGCTCACACTCGATGACCTGAGCGCCACGGTGGGAACGGCCCCGAGCCAGCTGAGCCTGATCGAGAACGGCAAGCGCGAGCCCAAACTCGGCCTGCTGCAGCAGCTCGCCGCGGCGCTCGGCGTCAGCATCGACGAGCTGCTGGGCGCGGAGCCCCCCAACCGCCGGGCAGCCCTGGAGATCGAGCTGGAGCGCTACCAGCGCAGCCCCATCTACGAGTCCCTGCACCTGCCCAAGATCCGCATCAGCTCGCGGCTTCCGATGGACGTTCTAGAGTCCATGGTGGGTTTGCAGCACGAGCTGGAACGCCGTCTCAACGAGCAGATCGCGACGCCGGAAGAGGCCCGCCGCGCGAACGGGAAACTGCGCGCCATGATGCGTGAACGGAACAACTACTTCCCGGAGTATGAGGCGGAGGCGCAGAAGGTCCTCGCCTCGGTCGGGCACACCAGCGGCCCGCTGTCCCACCACGTCATCGCGGACATCGCCGAGCACCTCGGGTTCAGCCTCCACCACGTAGGCGACCTGCCGCATTCCACCCGCTCGGTGACCGACCTTAAGAACCGCCGAATTTATCTCACGCAGAACGCGCGCAGCGACCACGACCCGCGCTCGGTGCTGTTGCAGGCGCTGGGTCACTACGTCCTGGGCCACCAGACCCCGACGAATTACGGTGACTTCCTGATGCAGCGCGTGGCCACCAACTACTTCGCCGCGGCGCTCCTGCTGCCGGAGCAGGCCACCGTGGAGTTCCTGCAGAAGGCCAAGCAGGCCAGAGAAATCGCGGTCGAGGACATCCGGGATGCCTTCGCGGTGTCGTACGAGACCGCCGCGCACCGCTTCACCAACCTCGCCACCCAGCACCTGGACCTGCGGACGCACTTTCAGAAGACCCACAAGAGCGGCATCATCTACAAGGCCTACGAGAACGACGGCGTGACGTTCCCGCAGGACCACACCGGCGCCATCGAGGGCCAGCCGTCCTGCAAGAACTGGACTTCCCGGGTGGTCTTCGACGTACCGGACAAGTTCTCCGCGTACAACCAGTACACCGACACTCCGGCGGGGACGTACTGGTGCACGGCCCGGACGGAGCGCTCCGCCAACGGCGAATTTTCCTTGTCCGTGGGGGTTCCCTACGCGCAGGTGAAATGGTTCCGCGGCCGTGACACCACCGAACGGTCCAAGTCGACCTGCCCCGACGAGAGCTGCTGCCGCCGTCCGCCGGCGGCCCTGACCTCGGAATGGGCGGGGAACGCCTGGCCCTCGGCGCGGGCGCATTCGCACCTGCTCGCGGCTATGCCGCCGGGCGCCTTTCCCGGCGTGGACGAGACCGAGGTCTACTCGTTCCTGCAGGCCCATTCGGGCAGATGACGCGGGACGCTCCCGCAGCTTTTGCGCGTATTGCCGGGACGCTCCCTCAGGTTTGGTGGATTTTGCCGGGACGCTCCCTCAGGTTTGGTGGATTTTGCCGGGACGCTCCCTCAGGTTTGGTGGGTTTTGCCGGGACGCTCCCTCAGGTTTGGTGGGTTTTGCCGGGACGCTCCCTCAGGTTTGGTGGGTTTTGCCGGGACGCTCCCTCGGGTTCTGCCCGGGCGGACGGACTATATTGGCCGTGTCAGCTAACGGATTCGACTGCGGGAGTGCCCAGCCATGGCCAAGGAACTTGCAACCCAGCTCATCGAACAACTTCAAGCCGCCGGCGTGCAGCGCATCTACGGCATCGTCGGGGACAGCCTCAACCCGCTGGTCGACGCCGTCCGGAAGACGGGCGGTGCCGTCAAGGGCGGGATCGACTGGATCCATGTCCGGCACGAGGAGGCCGCCGCGTTCGCGGCTGCCGCGGAGGCACAACTGACCGGCCGGCTAGCGGTCTGCGCCGGCTCCTGCGGACCGGGAAACCTGCACCTGATCAACGGCCTGTACGACGCCAACCGCTCCGGCGCCCCCGTGCTGGCCATCGCCTCGCACATCCCGAGCAAGCAGATCGGCAGCAGTTTCTTCCAGGAGACGCATCCGGACCGGCTGTTCAACGAGTGCTCGGTGTATTCCGAGCTGATCAGCACCGCCGAGCAGGCCCCCCGGGTCATGCACAGTGCCATCCAGCACGCCGTCGCGCTCCGCGGCGTCGCCGTCGTCACCCTTCCCGGGGACATTGCCGGGCTGGAGGCTACAGCTCCCACCCCGGCCCCTGCCGCTTTCCGGCCGGCGGCGCTGACGCCGGATCCGGCCAGCGTGCAGGAACTGGCCGACGCCATCAACGCCGCCGAAAAGGTGGCGATCTTTGCCGGAGCCGGCGTCCAGGGCGCCCACGACGAGGTCATTGCCCTGGCGGAAGCCGTCAACGCGCCGATCGGGCATTCGCTGCGCGGCAAAGACTTCATGCAGTACGACAACCCGTACGACATCGGCATGACCGGGCTGCTCGGCTACGGCGCCGCGGCCGAGGGGATCGAGGACGCGGATCTGCTGATCCTGCTCGGCACCGACTTCCCCTATGACCAGTTCCTCCCCGGAACCCGCACGGCGCAGGTGGACCGGGCGGCCCAAAACCTGGGCCGGCGGACCGACGTCGACGTCGCGGTCCACGGCGACGTGCTGCCGACCCTTGCAGCGCTCATGCCCTTGCTGCAGCCAAAGAAGAACCGCCGCTTCCTCAACGCGATGCTGAAGAAGCATGACCGGCTGATGAACAAAGCGGTCGGCGCCTACACCCGCAAAGTGGAAACCAAGGAACCGATCCACCCGGAATACGCGGCATCGGTGCTGGACCAGGTTGCGGCGCGAGACGCGATCTTCACCGCCGATACCGGCATGTGCAACGTCTGGACCGCCCGGTACATCAACCCGCTGGGTACCCGCCGCCTGATCGGCTCGTACCTGCACGGCTCCATGGCCAACGCGCTTCCGCATGCGATCGGCGCCCAGCTCGCCTACCCCGGGCGCCAGGTGGTTTCGGTATCGGGCGACGGCGGCCTGTCGATGCTGCTGGGGGAGCTGATCACCCTCGCCGCGCACCGGCTTCCGGTCAACGTGGTGGTGTTCAACAACTCCACCCTGGGCATGGTCAAGCTGGAGATGCTGGTGGACGGGCTCCAGGACTTCGGCGTCGACGTCCCGGACGCCAACTATGCCGCGGTGGCCAGGTCGCTGGGATTCCACTCCGTTCGAGTCACGGACCCGACCCGGATCGAGGCCGCCTACCGGGAAGCCTTCGCCCATCCCGGGCCCTCGCTGGTGGAGCTGATCACCGACCCCCAGGCGCTCTCGCTTCCCCCGAAGATCAAGGGCGCCCAGATCATCGGGTTCGCCACCGCCATGTCCAAGGTGGTCCTCAACCGGGGCGCCGGCGAGGCTGTCAGCATGGCCCGCAGCAACCTCCGCAACATCCCGCGGCGCTGAGGACCTTCGAGTTCGCCGGAAACCCCCTGGGTCGCCGTAACTTCCGGCGCCCTGGACGTTTTCCGGCGACGTGGGGACGGTCGACATCGACGTCGGAGCTGACGGAGGTGGCTGCGCGGCCCGGTGCTCCACAAATGGGGGGCAAATCGTGACCGAGACGTGGTCGCGTTCTTCCCCACTCGCTGGTTGACTGGCCGTAGGCGGATTCCTGCCGTTCCACTGTTACCGCATGCGGGCCTTGGGGGCGCGATGAAACAGAAGGTGTTGGCGCGGCTCGGTGCCGCGGCGGCCGCCGCGGCGCTGGCAATGACGGCCTGCTCAGCCTCGCCGCCGGCGCTGCTGACGGCCGACGGCGTCGAACGCGTTTCGGCGGAGAGGTCCGCCTATCCGGCCGAGCTGGCTCAGCTCCGGGCGTCGGCGCGGAAGCTGGGCGACGCGCTTCTGGCCGATGGCGGGGATGCGGGCGGCGGAAATGTGGTTTCGTCCCCCGGTAGCCTGCTGATTGCCCTGGCCATGCTGCGGACAGGAGCATCGGGGGGAACGGCTGCCGAGATGGACAGCGTTCTGGGCCTCCCCGCGGAGCACCGTGACGAAGCCTTCAATGCGCTGCAGGCCTCGCTGGAAGCCTTCGACGGCGACCCCGGCTCGGTGGACGAAAAGAATCCCCCGCGCCAGCCGGTCCTGCACTGCGCCAACGGACTGTTCGTGGACAAGGGCGTGCCCACCGGAGCCGCCTATCTGCAGTCCCTTGCCCGGAATTATGGAACCGGTGTGTACCCGGTGGACTTCCAGGACGAGGCCGCCACCAGCCCGGCGATCGACGCCTGGGTCAACAAGAACACCGGTGGACGGATCAAGAAAGCGCCGGCCCAGTACGACCGCAGAAACACCTTCAGCGTGCTCAACGCGGTGTACTTCGCCGCCGCCTGGAACGTCCCCTTCGACCCGGTGGACACCGCCGAGTTGCCGTTCACGACGGCGGACGGCCGGCAGGTCTCCGTTCCCACCATGTCGGGCGTCCAGGATCTTGCCTTTGCCAGCGGTGCAGGCTGGCAAGCGGTCGACCTGCCCTATGCCGACGGTTTTGTGATGCGGCTCGTGCTGCCGGATTCGGGAACGTCCGGGCCGGGAGCGCAGGACGTCGCCGCCGCCGCACTTGCCCTCGAATCCGCCGCCCCGGCGCCCACGCAGCTGTTCCTGCCGAAGTGGGACCAGAAGAGCAATTTTGATCTGCGCAGGGTCTTCGCGTCCCTGGGGCTGCAGGAAATGCTGCAAACAGGGTCGGGCTTCGACTCAATCCAGCGCGGCCTCAAGCTCCAACAGGCCGGACAGTCCGCCAACATCACGGTGGCGGAGAAGGGCACGATTGCCGCCGCGGTCACCCAGATCAACGCGCGGGCCGTCAGTGGTGTGGCGGCGACGAACGTGGTCCGCTTCGACCGGCCCTTCCATTATGAAATCGTCCACGTCGAGACCGGGCTGCCGCTCTTTATGGGCCGGGTGTCCGAACCCCGCGCGGCCGGACCTTGAGCCTACGTTTCTCGAGTTCGCGGGAAACTTCTGGTTCGCCGGGAAGTCGGTATATATCAAGCTGTTGGTGACAGCTGGTTGGTTTCTTTGTAGTTGATGCCGGCGTGGCTGGGGGCGCCCGGGACGGTGGGCCTGCGGTGGTACCGGT
>NZ_JBWZCJ010000039.1:0-18776 GCF_059383535.1 Pseudarthrobacter sp. HLT1-3
ATCGGCGTCGAGTTCAACGAGGAAGCCGCCGCTGCCTACCCCTACCAGCAGGCCTACCTGCCCTACAACCGCCTCGTCGACGGAACGGTCCACGACTGGTGATGCAGACTACACCCGCCCCCGCCTCCGCCCGCCGCCACGTCGTCGTGATGGGAGTCTCCGGTTGCGGCAAGACCACCATCGGCGACCTCGTGGCACGCGAACTGGGCGTGCCTTTCCTCGACGGCGATTCCCTCCACCCGGTGGAAAACGTCGCGAAAATGGCTGCCGGTACGCCGCTGACCGACGAGGACCGCTGGCCCTGGCTCGCCACCGTGGGAAGCACGCTCGGCAACGCAGGCAACGGCGGGCTGGTCCTGGCCTGTTCCGCGCTCAAGCGCTGCTACCGGGACGCGATCCGCGCGCTGGCTCCGGACACCGTATTCCTGCACCTGCACGGCAGCAAAGAGGTCCTCGGATCCCGGCTCGAAGGCCGTTCCGGCCACTTCATGCCTGCAACGCTGCTGGATTCACAGCTCGCAACCCTGCAACCGCTGGACGCCGACGAAGCCGGGATCGTGGTGGACATCGCCGCCCCGGTCAACCAGGTAGTGACTGACGCCCTGGCCGCCATCGCCGGCTCCGCCGCTGCAGGAAACGCGGCCCCGGCCGTCAACGCCGACGGTGCCGAGGGCACCCGGTCCCGGCCGTTCGACGTCGACCTGCGCGCCGCGCCGTTCAATCTCGACGACGACGCCGTCGCCTGGGTGGATTCAACCATCGCCGGGATGAGCCTTGAGGAAAAGATCGGGCAGCTGTTCATCAACCACAACAATGACTACGCTCCGGAGTACCTCGACGGAGTCCTGGAGAACTATCATGTCGGCGGCATGCGCTACCGCCCCGGCCCCTCCGCCGCGGTACAGGAACACATCCGCTACGCGCAGTCCAAGACCCGGATCCCGCTCCTGGTGGCATCCAACCCGGAAATGGGCGGAGCCGGAAGCTGCGACGACGGCACCTTTGTCTCGACACACCTGCAGGCCGGCTCGCATCCGGACAAGGCCATCGCCCGGCAAATGGGTCAGGTGGCCGGCGTCGAAACCGCGGCGCTGGGCTGCAACTGGGCCTTCGCGCCGATCGTGGACATCCACTACAACTGGCGGAACACGGTCATCTCCACCCGGGCCTTCGGTAACACGCCGGAGATCGTGGTGGAACGCGCCAAGGAGTACTTCGACGGCATCAGCGAGTCCGCCACCGTCTGCGCCATGAAACACTTCCCCGGCGACGGCATGGACGAACGCGACCAGCACGTCGTCACGTCCTACAACACGCTCGGATATGAGGAGTGGAACCGGACGTACGGGCACGTGTACCGCGAGATGATCGGGCACGGCGTTCAGTCCATCATGATCGGACACATTGGAGCGCCGGAACTTTCCCGGCACTTCCGGCCCGGTCTGGCGGACCGGGACATCCTACCCGCGACCCTGGCGAAGGAACTGCTCCAGGACCTGCTCCGCGGCGAGCTCGGCTTCAACGGGCTGATCCTGACGGACGCGTCGCAGATGATTGGCCTCACGCAGGCGATGAAGCGCAAGGACCTGGTTCCGGCCACCATCGCCGCCGGCTGCGACATGTTCCTGTTCTTCCGCAACCCCGCGGAGGACTTCCAGTACATGCTGGATGGCTACAGGTCAGGCGCTATATCCGAGCAGCGGCTGCATGACGCGCTGCGCCGGATCCTGGCGCTGAAGGCGAGCCTGGGGCTGCACCGCAAACCGGCCGAGGAGCTTGTCCCGCCGGCCGAGGCGCTGCAGCTGATCGGAAGCGAGGCCCACCGGGCCGTGGCGGCGTCGATCGCGGACAAGACCGTCACCCTGATCAAGGACACTGCCAGCAACCTGCCCATCACCCCGGAGACGCACCGCCGGATCCGCCTGTATGGCATCTCCGGCGGTTCGGACTTTACCCGCCAGGATCCGCTGGCCTACCTCGACACCGTCAAGGCCGAACTGGAAAGCGCCGGGTTCGACGTGCACCTGTTCAAAACGGCGGACCAGCGGGAGGCGGCAGGGGAGACCGGAGTGAATTTCATGTCGATCATCTCCGAGGAAGCCACCGGCGACTATGCGGACAAGTACGACGCCGCTTTCGTGTTCGCCAACGTGAAGGGCTTCGCCCAGGAAGCGGCCATTCGGATCAAGTGGTCCACCCCGATGGCCGCGGAAATTCCCTGGTACGTCACCGAGGTACCTACTGTCTTTGTCTCGCTCAACCAGCCCAACCATCTGATTGATGTGCCGATGGTGAAGACCGCTATCCACGCCCACGCCGGAAGCCGGGAGGCCATCCGGGCAACCATCGAAAAGATCATGGGCATGTCGGAGTTCCAGGGCACGTTCAACGAGAACGTCTTCTGTAATTCCTTCGATACCCGGCTCTAAGCCGGGCATTCGCTGAGGTCGGCTCAGCAAATTACCGGGCGCCACGCGTTCCCTTTGCCGTCAGCCTGTCATGGGACAGATTGTCTTAGCGACAGGCTGGCGGGCTGGGCGTGATGGCGTCATGACGAAGCGGCAGAGCGCCGCAACGCTATCTGCTCGGCCCCATCTACTACCGCTTCTTCCTCAGCGGCGCCCCCCTGGACAACGGTTTCGGCGAACGACTCGTTGCCACCCTGCTTCCCGCTTTCACGCCCTAAACCGGGGGCCGGCCCGGCTTTCCCGGGTTGGTGAAGGGTGGTGAATCGCCCGCACCCCTCTCACGAGGGCTGCGGGCGATTGCATCACGTCACCAGATTCGGCCGGGACCTGCTCACCTCAGGCTGGCGGCAGGGAGTCTTTCAGCTTCCGTCTCGGCCTTCACGACTGCGACCCGCGGCCCGCCGAGCAATTCCGTTGGAATCTTCGAGGTTTCGGGCATCCCGATCACCGCAACTGCGGCAATTCCGGCGGCAGCCGCGCCAAAGACCGCCACCGGGACCCAGCCCATCGGACCGGGGCCGAGGAGCATCGCAGCAACCATCGGAGCGAAACCGGCGACGAGGTTGCCCAGCTGGTTGCTGACGGCCATGCCGGTAAACCGGACCGGTGCCGGGAACTGCTCGGCGAAGAACGATGTCCACACACCGTTGTAGCAGCTGAAGAACAGGCTCATGTTCACGAAGGCGAAGACCGCGATCAACAGGACATCCATCACCGAGATCGCCCAAAGGTACCCGAAGAGCGTAAGCGCGCAGCCGACAGCGGAGATCAGCATCGTGGGCTTCCGGCCGATGACGCCCGAGAGGTAGCCCGCAGCGGGGATGGTGAAGATGGACAACGCTATGGCGCCGGAGATGATGGCAAGCATTAAACTGCGGTCCACTCCGACCGACGTCGCGTACGACAGGCTGAACACAGCGAACAGCGTTTGCATCGCTGCCAGGAGCGAGGCTCCGGCGACCCGGATCACGTCCCGCCAGTGGTACTGGAACACGTCGCTCAGCGGCAGCTTGCGGACGGCGCTTTCTTCCTTCGCCTCGGCGAACACCGGGGTTTCGTCTAGGTGGCTTCGAACGTAGTAGGTGATGACGACGACGATGGCGCTGAGCCAGAAGGGGATCCTCCAACCCCAGCTATAGAGCTGTTCGGCGGGCAGGAGCGCAACCGGCAGGAACACGATGGTCGCCAGTGAGCAGCCGACGGCATAGCCGACCATCACAAAACTCGTGAAGAATCCCCGGCGCCCGACCGGGGTATGTTCAACGGTCAGTGTCGAGGCCCCGGCCGATTCGGCCCCCGCGGAGAATCCCTGCACGATGCGCAGGACCACCAGCAGAGCCGGGGCCAGCAGGCCCACCTGGTCGAAAGTCGGCAGACACCCGATGGCGAAGGACGCGATGCCCATCATGATGACCGTGGCGAGCATGACGCGTTTGCGGCCGAGGCGGTCGCCGAAGTGTCCCATCACCACCGCGCCGACAGGCCGTGCCACGTAGCCCACCGCGAACGTGGCGAACGATGCGATCAGCGCCACGGTGGGGTCGCCGGAGGGAAAGAACAGCACGTTGAAAACGAGGGCCGCTGCGGCGCCATACACGAAGAAGTCGTAGTACTCGAGTGCGCTGCCGAGAAGCGCGGCGATCGCCGCGCGACGGGGGGTCATCGCGGGCCGCGACGATATGGTGCTTGTCATTTGTTTCTCCTTTGAAACAGAGCTGTGGGGTGGGCCATCGATCTAACGGGGAAGTGATGGTCACGGTGTCGGCACGCGTGGCTGGATGCCAAGGGGGAGCCATTGGATGTTGCCCGTCCGGGAATCCGACCCGGGTTGGTTGAATCGCGGCCGCCTTAGAGTGGCGGCGGCCGGATGCCTACTTCCAGCGTAGGGGTGTGATCTAGGCCACAGGTGTTCCGATCTGGAACACTCGACGCGGCCAGCTGCGAGGCGCATACCGCCGATTGTCCGAGCAGCGCGGGGTCACATATCGCCCATGTCGGACCTGCCGATGGGCCTGATCTGACCCAGCGTTGTTCCTCAAGACAAAAGCACGGCCACCCCGGGGGGGTGACCGTGCTTGTTTGTCCGACAGGTCCCGCGCTGGGAACGTCTATCGAAGGTGGTCCGGACCGTGCAGGTACCGGGGTCAGGAGAAGGCGGAAATGCCGGTGATCTCCCGTCCCAGGATCAGGGACTGTATGGAATCGGTACCTTCGTAGGTGTGGACCACTTCCATGTCGGTCAGGTGGCGGGCCACGTGGTGTTCGAGCAGGATTCCGTTGCCGCCGAACATGTCCCGGGCGTCCCGGCACAGCGTCCGTGCTTTGTCGCCGGTGAACATCTTGGCCAGTGAAGCCTGTTCGTTGCTGAGCTGGCCCTTGTCCTGCAGCGCTGCGGTGCGGAAGCAGAACAATTGCATCGCGGTGAGGTCGGCGAGCATGTTGGCGAGTTTGTTCTGCACGAGCTGGTAGCTGGCAATCGGGCGGCCGAACTGGACGCGCTCCCGGGCGTACTTGACCGCCAGTTCGTAGGCGGCGGTGGCATGGCCGAGTGATTCCCACGCCACCGTGCTGCGGGTGGTGTTGAGCACGGCGCCGACGTCGCGGAAGGACGTTGACTTGGCCAGCATGTTTTCCGCGGGGATCCGCAGGCCGTCGATCTCGATCTGGGCCTGCTGGATGGCCCGCTTGGCCATCTTTCCCGTGATGGCTTCGGCCTGGTACCCGGCCGGGTAATTGCCGTCGTCGTTCTTCTCCAGGACGAATGCCTTCACCTTCTGGTCCGCGGTGTCACGCGCCCAGATGATGACGAGGTCAGCCACATGGCCCAGCCCGATCCAGCGTTTGGATCCGTTGATGACGTAGTGGTCGCCGTCCCGGTGTGCGGAAGTTTCCAGGGCCACCGAGTCCGAGCCGTGGTCCGGTTCGGTCAGCGCGAACGCGCCCAGCTTTTCCAGTCTGGCCATCGCCGGCAGCCAGCGCTGCTTCTGTTCGTCGCTGCCGAGCAGGTTGATGCTGCCCATGGCCAGACCGGAATGGACGGCGTTAAAGGTGTTGATGCTGCCGTCGCCGCGGGAGAGTTCCATCGCGACCAGGCCGGTCTGCAGCCGGGTCAGGCCCGGGCAGCCGTAGCCCTGGATCGCCGTGCCGATGATCCCCAGGTCGGCGAACTTTGGTACCAGCTGGTAGGGGAAGTCCGCTTTCTCCCAGTATTCATTGATGATCGGGGTGACGTCCTGTTCGACGAACGAGCGCACCCGCGCAATCAGCGCGCGGTCGGCGTCGTTGAGGTAGTCGTCCAGTACGTAGAAGTCGGAATTGACGGAGAGGTCCGTTTCGGTGGTCATCAGTGCGCCTCGCGGTGTGATGGTGTGGAGTTGCCGGCAACGGCGCCGGCCAGAACGTGTTCGTCCGCACCCAGCCAGGCGCGCACCAGATCGCCGCCGTTGTCCAGATCGGGTGGGGTGAGGTCGTAGCTCACGGGGGTCTTGGACAGCCGGATGGGGTTGCGCACGCCGGGCTGTGCGCCCACGCCGTGGCCTACCGTCACAACGGGCTCCAGGCCGATCCGCTCGGCGAATTCGATCCCGGACTTGAGGTCCTGGATCGGCGCGCACGGAAGCTTGGCTTCGGTAAGGATGTCGAACCACTCGGAAGCAGTCCGGGTCGAGAGGCACTCCAGCAGCAAGGGGCGGAGCTCGGTGCGGTTGGCGCTGCGCAGTGCCGCCCTCTCGAAACGGGGGTCCGTGGCCAGGTCCGGCCGGCCGAGAGTTGCGCAGAAGGTCCGGTACTGGGAGTCGTTGCCAATCGCGATGACCAGCTTCCCGTCGCCGGTCTCGAAAGGCTCGTAGGGATAGATACTCGGGTGCTCGTTACCCAGCCGGGCCGGAACGGTCCCGCCCAGCACAACCGCTGCGGTCTGGTTCACCATTCCGGAGAGCGCGGAGGACATCAGGTTCATCTCCACCAGCTGGCCTTCGCCGATGCGTTCCCGGTGCCGCAGTGCGGCCAGGATGCCGATGCAGGCATGAAGGCCGGTGATGACGTCGAACACGGCAATGCCGGACCGGAAAGGACCGGTATCCGGCGCGCCGGTGAGGTCCATCAGCCCGGACAGGGCCTGGATCAGGAGGTCGTAGCCGGGGAGCTGGGCGCCGCCGGTGGTTCCGAAACCGGTGATCGATGCGTAGACAACGTCCGGGTTGGTGGCCGAGACGGTGTCGTAATCCAGGCCATAGCGCACGAGGTCGCCCGGCTTGAAGTTTTCGACCACGACATCTGCCCGTTCCGCGATGCGCTGGGCCGTCCTGCGGTCGTCCGGATCGCGAAGATCGAGCTTGATCGAGGTCTTGTTGCGGTTGATCGACAGGAAGTAGGTTGAGTCATCGCCGCGCGTGGGCGGGCGCCAGGCCCGGGTCTCGTCACCGGCCGGGCTTTCGATCTTGATTACAGTCGCCCCGAGATCGGCCAGCAGCATGGTGCAGTACGGACCGGCCAGCACCCGGCCGAAGTCGGCGATAACGATGCCGCTGAGCGGGCCATCTGAACTGCGGCCAAATACCGACGAATCAGAAGTGGCGGAGTTGTGCCTGTCCATCTTGGGCTCCTTGCATAGTGTTCCTCTGCATCAACGATGACGGAGGGGATTGCTATCCGTCCAATACTTATTGATCGCCGTTTTGATGCAACAGGTGCATAATTACTGGAATGGAAATCCAACAGATCCGCGCCTTCCTCGCTGTGGCGGAGGAGCTGCACTTCGGCCGCGCCGCTGAAAAGCTGCACATGGCGCAGCCTCCGGTCAGCCGCAGCATCCAGCAGCTGGAACGCGAGCTGGGAACCCGGCTGTTCGACCGCAGCACCCGCAGCGTCAAGCTGACGGGCGCGGGCGAAGCGTTCATCGGCCCGGCGACGGAGATCATCGATGCCACCCGCCGGGCGAGCATCGCGGTCCATGCCGCGGACAAGGGGGAGGTCGGGCGTGTCAGGGTGGCCTATGCGGGCGCCTCCACCCACACCTTGGTCGGCCGCCTGGCCCGGGAGGTCCGGCGCGACCACCCGGGAATCCAGATCGAGCTCTTTAGCCAGAATTTTGCACAGCCTGCCATGGACCGCGTCCTGAGCGGGGACGTGGACATCGCCTTGGGGCGCTGGGACTACATTGCTGCCGGCATTGAAACGCGGCTGTTGGCGGCGGAGGACCTCGTCGTGGCCGTGCCGGCCAGCCACCGCCTGGCCGAGGCCGGCGAGGCCCGCATGGCTGACTTCCGGGGCGACACCTTTGTCTCGCTGCCGCCCCACGCGGGGGCGGTGTTGAACGACCGGCTTCGCCGGCTGACGCACGCCGCGGGCTTCGAACTCGACATCGTCCAGATCGTCCCGGACTCGTTGACGGCTGTCTCGCTGGTGGCCGCAGAGGTGGGCTGCACGCTCACGCTTTCCTCGGTGGCAGAAACGGTCACCGATCCCCATGTGCGTTTCCTGAGGCTGGTGGACACGACAATCCCGGTGGAGCTGCGCATGGCCTGGCGCCGGGACCATTCCAGCCCCGCTTTGCGGGCGGTCCTGGAGCTGGCTGAGCGGGTCCTGCCCCGCGCCGGCTGACCGGCGGGCTGAAAAGTCAGGGCGCCATGAACTCGGGTGTTTCGATCCCGAGGGCCCGGAGTTTCCGGTAGAGCGTTGTCCTGCCCATGCCCAGGGATTCCGCCGCGACTGAACGGTTCCCCCCGCTTTGTTCGAGGGCGGCTACGATCGCGTCGCGCTCCAGTGATTCGAGTTTGGACAGTTGCCGCCTGCCCGTGGTCCTGAGATGTTCCGGGAGGTCATTGGCCTGCAGCACGCGTCCGGGATGGGCCCGCCCGAGTGACTCGAGCGTGGCGCGCAGTTCGGCGACATTTCCTGGCCAGCGCCAGCGCATGAGTCCCTGCAGTGCCACCGCCGAGAGCGTGGATCTCTCCGCGGGCGCGGCCGCATCCAGAAAAAGTGCCGCCAGCAAGGGGATGCGTTCCTTGGTCTCGGACAGCGAAGGCACAGTCACCCGCGCGGCGATCTGGGACACCGCGTCGGCGACGAAGTCGGGGCAGGCCTCCGGATTCATGGTGAGGACCAGCCGGGCAGTTGACCGCGTGCCCGCGTCGTGGTTCTGTGTTGTGCCTTTCGGCGGGTCGCCGGCCGGCTGCTGGCGCACCGCCGCGTCCAGGGCCTTGAGTCTGTTCAGTTCGCTTCGGGGAAGGTCCTCAAGGTGCCGCAGGACAACGCTTCGACCTTCTGCGATGGCCTCGCGGGAAGCGGTGAACCATGAGGCATCCCTGTCGCCGGGAAGCAGGCAGGCGTCGAGGATCAGCGGATTAGGACCGGAGTCCTGCCCGTTGAGCCAGGCGAGCGTGTGGTGGAGCTTGCCCGAGCCGCCCTGTCCATATACGGCGATCGTCCCCGGTCCCTGACCTGCCCGGTCAAAAGCACTCCGCATGAAGTGCGGAAACATTGCCCCCACGCCCGGTGAATCGCTGTCGGGCGCCCCGGCCTCGGCCTTCGGCGGAACGCCTGGGGCATCCGGAATTCGGGAGAGCTCCAGGGCGAAGGCAGAGCTCCCGCCGGAATCGTCGAGCCGCTGGACCGTGGCATCCACGTTGAGGGACGGGATTTGGATGGTTTGTTTGGCGTCGGTCCATTCAAGAGCACGGAGTTGTTCCCACAGGGTGGTGTGCAGTTCGCTGCTCATGACGGCCAGCCCGGAGACGTTGGTCATCACAGCCTGGGCGTCCAGCATGATCACGGGGGCCTTCGAGGAGCTCAGCCGCAGTTTCGACATCCCGAGGGCAAGCCCCGTGGCGCTGCCGAGGTCGAGCAACCGACGTTCAATCTGACTGCTGGCTTCCCGGGACATGGCCAGCATGAGCGGGTTGTCCAGGCCGGTGTCGCACGCGAAGGAAATGGATCCGATTACCCGGCGGGTGACGGGATGCATGATCGGCGCCCCGGCGCAGGCCAGGGATGCGAGTGCCTCGTTGAAATGCTCGGCTCCCCGGACAAACACTGCCTGGCGTCCTTCGAGGGGGGTGCCCAGCCCGTTTGTGCCGACGGCACGCTCCGAAAAACTGAATCCCTCCGCCGCGTTGGACTCGTCGAACCGTCTGCCGTGCGCCCGGTCCCCGAGCCTGCGGGCGATAATCTGCCCGGACTGGTCGCTGAGGAACAGGGAGATGCCCATCCCGTTGAGGCTTTCCAGCCAGTGGTCCATCACGCTCTTGGCCGCCCGGATCAGGATTCCGTCGGGATCGAAATCGTTGACGAACAGGAACGCCTCGGGCCGTGCCGAGGCCTCCACCCCAATGGAGCGGCGCCAGCTGTGTTCGATATCGGGGGAGACGATTTCCGCCAGCTGTGCCCCATCCCGGAGGCCCCGGCGGATGAGGTGTTCCCGGGCAGCACGAAGTGCGTCGTCGGGAACGTTACGCGGGTTTTGCATGGCTGGTCAGCCCTGGGCACCGTCTGCCGCGCGCAGCACCACACGTCCGGGGACGCCGCCCTGCGTGAGCTTGTCCAGGTTCTCGCCCACAGATCCGGCGGAGAGCTCGGCGTCGATGATCGGAATGTGCGGAATCGCATCCTGCTTGGCCAAGGCGACGAGCTGGTTCAGCTCCTCGGGGTTACCCACAAAGCTGCCTCGGATCGTGAGCATCTTGAGGGCCATGAGTGCGGTCGGGACCGTCAGTTCGCCGCCGAAGAGCCCGACCTGAACCAGTTGGCCACCCTTGCGCAGGGAGTCGAAGGCTACGGGAGCCGTCTGGCTGTTGTTCACGAAGTCGATAACGGCTGCTACCGGGCCTCCGTTTGCTGCGATGATCCCTGCGCTGAGGCCCTGATCGGTGGATTGAACGGTTGTCGTGGCACCGACCTCGCGGGCCAGTTGGAGATTCCGCTCGGAAATGTCGACGGCGCAAATGGCCTTGTGCCCCAGCGCGCTGAGGGTAGCGATGGCGGTGAGCCCGACCCCGCCGGCGCCGATCACGACAACGGGTTCGTCAGGTCCCAGCGGAAGGACCTTGTTCACGGCGCTGAAGGCGGTCAGCCCTGAGCAGGCCAGCGTGGCCGCCCAGCTGAGGTCCAGTCCCTCGATGTCCACCAGGTACTTTTCGTCCCGGAGCAAGGATCTGCTCGGCATAGCCGCCGTGCTCCGAAACTCCGAGGTTGCGCCCGTTGGCGCAGACGTTGTCACGGCCGGCGAGGCAGTCCCGGCACGTGCCGCAGCCGATCCACGGATAGACCAGCCGGATGTCGCCGGGTTTGGTCCCGTGCACATGGTCCCCGATCTTCTCGACGACGCCGACCACTTCGTGCCCCATGACCAGCGGGTAGGTGACACCCCGGTCCACGAGCTTCAAAGCCCCGCGGCTGCCCAGGTCGTACGAACCCTCGCGTAGATGGGTGTCCGTGTGGCACACGCCCGAACGGATGACCCGAAGGAGGACTTCGGTTCCTGTCGGCACCGGGTCCGGCAGTTCGATGTCCTGAATTTCGGGGCTGTCTTGGAAAACGGCAAAAGCGTGCATGGTGACCTCGCATCGTTGCGCATTGTATTCATTCAAGAATGACACCGGTTCTGGGAGGAATCCAATACTAAATCACAGCGTCGTTTATGCGCTGTGGGCAACAATCGCAGCCTCTCACCAGAAATGCCGACGCCGATGAACTGTTCCAGATCGGCACACCATCCCGAGATCCACGTCACATGACAATTGACTACCCCGCTTGAAGGGTCGCCGCCCCGGAAGAACCGGAGCTGCGTTGTCGCATTCAAAGGAGAATGACCATGGCAGGACGCATGTCAGGAAAAGTCGCACTCATCACCGGAGCAGCCCAGGGCATGGGCCGGTCGCACGCCCTGCTCCTCGCCGCAGAAGGGGCCAAGGTCGTCATCACGGACGTCAGGGAGGCCTCCGGGAAGGAAGTGGCTGAGGAGATCCGCGACGCCGGGGGTTCCGCGCACTTCATCACGCATGATGTCACCCGGTCGGACGACTGGCGGCGAGTGCTGGAAGAAACCGTCAACGAATTCGGCCGGCTGGACGTCCTCGTCAACAATGCCGGCATCCTCATCCTCAAACCCCTCGACGAGACAGACGAGGAGGAATGGGACCGCACCCTGGATATCAACGCCAAGGGAACCTTCCTGGGCTGCAAGCTGGCCGCAACTGCGCTTAAGGCAGCCGGTGGCGGCTCCATTGTGAACATTTCCTCGATCTACGGGCTCATTGGAGCACCCAGCGCCGCCGCCTACCAGGCTTCCAAGGGCGCAGTGCGCCTGCTCTCCAAGGCGGCGGCCGTCGATCTTGCCAAGTTCGGCATCCGGGTCAACTCCGTGCACCCGGGCGTGATTGACACCGAAATGACCAAGGAGCTGATGGCCACGCCTGAAGGCACGAAGGCTGTGCTCGGAACAACCATCCTCGGCCGGCCGGGACGGCCGGAGGAAGTATCCCAGGCGGTCCTCTTCCTGGCCTCGGACGAATCGTCCTTCGTCACCGGAGCCGAGCTCGTCGTCGACGGCGGCTACACCACGCAGTAACTCCCCGGTTGGTCCAGTGCCGGTTCAGTGTTTCAAAGTGGAACACTGAGCCGGCACAAATGTGACCCACGCTATATATAGACGCTCTCAGCAGCGGCAAGGCACCAAGATTCCGATCCATCCGCACCCGGGCAACGCTCGGGACGCTCTCCATACGAAGGGGTATGAGATGACAATCTCGACCGAAGCACCAGTGACTGAAACTTCCCAGGCGACCGACCCCCTCCGCGACCTGTATGCGGACTGGTCCAACATCATCGCGACGACCCCGGACCTGACGATGCGCCTGTTCCGCAGCATCTTCGACGAGTGGCACCAGCCCACCCGCGAGCCTGAAGCCGTCAGCTACAAGGAAGACGTGGTCGGCGGCGTCCCCGGCATCTGGGCCTTCCCGGAAGGTGCCGACCGCACGAAAGTACTGCTCTACACCCACGGTGGCGGCTTCGCGGTTGGTTCCGCGTCGAGCCACCGCAAGCTTGCCGGCCACGTTGCCAAGGCCCTCGGCGTCGTCACCTTTGTCCTCGATTACCGCCGCGCACCGGAGCACCCGCATCCCGCCCAGGTTGAAGACGGTGTAGCCGCCTTCAAGGCTCTCGTTGAGAGCGGCATCCACCCCAACGACATCACCACCGTTGGCGACTCCGCCGGTGGCAACCTTGCAATCGCCATTGCCCTGGCGCTCAAGGAGCAGGGGGAGCCGCAGCCCGGCCAGGTCATCGCCTTCTCACCGTGGCTTGACATGGAAAACAAGGGCGAAACGCTGATCACCAACGACGCCACGGACGCCCTGATCTCGGCACCGCTGCTTGAGGGTATGATCGCCGGCGTGCTGGGCGACTCCGTGAACCCGCAGAACCCGCTGGCCAACCCCCTCTACGCCGATTTCACCGGGTTCCCCCGCCTGTACATCACCGCGGGCTCGGTCGAATCCCTCCTGGACAACGCCACCCGCCTGAACGCACTGGCCGAAGCGGCCGGCGTCGACGTGACCCTCTCCATCGGCGAAGGCCAGCAGCACGTCTATCCGTTCCTGGCCGGCAACTCAGTGGTCGCCGACGCCGAACTCGCCCGCATCGCCGGCTGGTACAAGTACTGAGCCCCGGGCTCTGACAACACACGACCTGAAATACGAAGGAGTATTCATCATGGCTGAAAACCTCGGGCAGACTGCCCCCGCCACCTCCCCAAGTGAACTCGACGCCGTCGTCGTGGGCGCCGGCTTTGGCGGCATCTACATGCTGCACAAGCTGCGCAACGAGCAGGGGCTCAACGTCCGCGCCTTCGACCGCGCCAGCGGCATCGGCGGCACCTGGCACTGGAACCGCTACCCGGGTGCCCTGTCGGACACCGAGAGCTTCGTTTACCGCTACTCCTTCGACGACGAACTGTTGAATGAATGGAACTGGACCCACAAGTATGTGACCCAGCCGGAAATCCTCGCGTACCTCGAACACGTAGTGGACCGCTATGACCTGCGCAAGGACATCCAGCTCAACACCGGAATCACCTCCGCCCGCTTCGACGAGTCGGCCAACCGCTGGGTCATCGGCACGGACACCGGCGAGACCATCACCGCGAAGTACATCGTCAATGGCCTCGGCCTGCTCTCGGCCACCAACACCCCTGACATCCCGGGTATCGACACGTTTGAGGGCGAGATCTACCACTCGGGCGCCTGGCCCGAAGGCGTCGACCTGACCGGCAAGCGCGTGGGCGTCATGGGCACCGGCTCCACCGGCCTGCAGATCATCACCGCCATCGCACCCAAGGTCGGGCACCTCACCGTCTTCCAGCGCTCCCCGCAGTACAGCGTCCCGGTCGGCAACGTCACCGTTACACCGGAGTACGTGGCCTCCGTCAAGAAGGACTACGGCAAAATCTGGGAACAGGTCCGGGGCTCGGGCGTGGCCTTCGGGTTCGTGGAAAGCACCGTTCCGGCCATGAGCGTCTCCGAGGAGGAACGGCGTGCCGTCTTCCAGCGGGCCTGGGAAACCGGCGGCGGCTTCCGCTTTATGTTCAACACCTTCGGCGACATCGCCACAGACCGGGACGCCAACGAAGCGGCCGCATCCTTCGTCCGCGGCAAGATCGCCGAGATCGTCAAGGACCCGGAAACGGCCCGCAAGCTCACCCCGACCGACCTTTACGCCAAGCGTCCCCTGTGCGACAGCGGCTACTACGCCACGTTCAACCGGGACAACGTTGAGCTGGTGTCGGTAAAGGAGACCCCGATCGTCGAACTGACGCCCACGGGCATCCGCACGTCCGACGGCGTGGAGCACGAGCTTGACGTCCTGATCTTCGCCACGGGCTTCGACGCCGTGGACGGCAACTACACGCGGATGGACATCCGCGGCCGCGGTGGCGAGACCATCCAAGAGCACTGGCAGGACGGGCCCACCAGCTACCTCGGAGTCACCACCGCGGGCTTCCCGAACATGTTCATGATCCTCGGGCCCAACGGACCCTTCACCAACCTGCCGCCGAGCATCGAGGCCCAGGTCGAGTGGATCTCGCAGCTGATCGGCGACGCCGAGACCGGCCAGGTGGCCTCGGTGGAGCCGACGGCCGAGGCGGAAGAAGCCTGGACGAACACCTGCCAGGAGATCGCCGACATGACGCTCTTCCCGAAGGCCGACTCCTGGATCTTCGGTGCCAACATCCCGGGCAAGAAGAAGACGGTGATGTTCTACCTCGGCGGCCTCGGCAACTACCGGAACAAGCTCGCCGAAGTCCGCGAAGCGGGTTATGAGGGCTTCGAGCTGAAGGTCCTCGCTCCGGCGGAGTAACCAGAGCCAAGCGCCAGCGACGGCGGCTGCCACACCTTGGGGGTGTGGTGGCCGCCGTTGGGCGTTGGCGGCATTCCCGTTTGACCGGCAACGCTGGTGGTGGGCTACGCGCTGATAGCGACCCGGCCGCAGCCCCGAGCATCTCGAAGTTGGTCAGCAGGGTCAGCCCGCAGCCCACCCGAGCCCGTCCACGTCGGCACGGCCGGCGCGAAGACATATCCTGCGCGCCGGCCACACCGTTCGACGAACCGGTGCAAGATGCGGGACATAGATGTAAGCACGATGCAGCCGGGCATACTGTCCACGCCTGGTTGAGGCGGCCAGGCGTCAGAACGTCACAGCTATCAGGGATGCGCCGTATTAACGTTCAATGGCGGCCAGCGAATATCGCTGGCCGCCATCCCTCACCTGCTTGGGGCAGTTCAGGAGTAGTCGTAAAACCCTTTGCCGGACTTGCGTCCCAGCTCGCCGCGCGCCACCATCTCGCGGAGGATCCGCGGCGGGGCGAAGCGTTCCCCGAGAGTCTCGTGCAGGTATTCGGCGATTCCGAGCCGGACATCCAGCCCCACGATGTCGGTGGTGCGCAACGGCCCGGAGGCATGCCGGTAGCCGAGCTCCATGGCGGCGTCGATGTCCTGGGCGCCGGCCACGCCCTCTTCCAACATCCGCATGGCCTCGAGGGCGATGGCGACGCCCAGACGCGAACTCGCGAAGCCCGGTGCGTCATTGACCACGATCGGGGTCTTGCCCAGCCCGCGCACCCAGCTGGTGGCGGCGTTGGCGAGCTCCGGCGCGGACTGCGGGCCCAAGACAACTTCCACCAGTGTTGACGCCGGGACCGGGTTGAAGAAGTGCAGACCACAGAGCCGCTCCGGCCTGCCGAGTGTGGCAGCCAGCTCGGTGACGGACAGCGAGGACGTGTTGGTGGCAATCCAGGCATCCGCACCGATGTTGCGCTCCACGTTGAGCAATGCGGACTGTTTGAGCTTGAAGTCCTCCGGTACGGCTTCGACAACCAGGCCGGCATTGCCGAAGTCGACGGCGTCGGTGGAGACAGCGAACCGGCCGAGGAGCGAGTCCAGGTCCTCGGTGACGGCAGTCTTCTCAATGGCCCTGGACAGCGTCGCGGTCACGCGGGCCAGGGCCGCTGCGGCGGCTGCCGCATCGCGTTCGACGATGGTCACCGCCGCCCCGGAGACCAGGAATGCGTGGGCGATGCCGGCGCCCATCCGGCCTCCGCCTAGAACGCCTACTTTCTGGGGGACGGCCGCGGTTTCCGGCGCTGAACTGGAGATGGTCATGTGGTGGCTCCTTTTTGTTGTTTTCGATCCAAGAACGCCTGCATCCGCTCAAACTTTGCCTCTGATTCGAAGAGGATGCCCTGGGCGAGTTCGTCGATGGCGGGGTGTGCGGATCGTGGGGCATGGAGGACGCTCTTGGTGAGGCGGACCGCGAGCGGGTCCTGGGCTGCTATCCGGGCCGCGAGTGCGAAGGCTGCGGGGATCAGCTGGTCCGGTTCGTGCAACTCCGTGACGAGCCGGACAGCCAGTGCCTCTGCGCCGTCGAGCACTTTGCCGGTGAGCAGTATTTCCTTGGCCAGGGGCTCACCCACGAGTTCGGCCAGGCGCCAGCCGGCGCCGGCGGCGGCGAGGATGCCCAGGCCGGTTTCGGGGTTGCCGATCTTGACCCGGGCGGTGGCGATCCGGAAGTCCGCGGCGTAGGCCAGTTCAGCGCCGCCGCCCAGGGCAAAGCCGTCCAAGGCTGCGATCACCGGCATGGGAAGTCGGGAGATCCGCTGGAACAGCCCGGAGTTGATGCCTGCCAACGCATCGTCGCGGCGGCGTTCGCGGAGTTGGGCAATGTCCGCCCCGGAGGCAAAGATGCCACCGGAGGGGAGTTCGGCGCCGGAGATGATGAGGATGCGGGGGTCCCGCTCCAAATCCGCGCACATGGCGTGCAACTCGTCCACCATCTGCTGGTCGATGGCGTTGCGGACTTCCGGCCTGCTGAGTTCGACGTGGACGGTCGCGCCGGCGTCATGGATCTTGATCGTCTTCACGTGCCCACCATGGCAGTGCGATTACTAAGAGTCCAATACCTAATGGCGCGTCAATTGTTGCGGAAATCAGATTGATGACGGCACCGTGGAGGGCGGATGTGAAGACGCCCGAATTGATTCGGAATCCTCATTGATCACGCCGGTAATAAGTATTGGACTGCATAGCCGGAAGCTGGGATCGTGATTGCTAGGAGTTAACCGTACTTTCAGAAAGAGTTCCGGATCATGAGCAACTACGCGACCATCAACCCGGCAACCGGAGAACGTGTTGCCGAGTTCCCCACGCTCACCGACGACGAAGTGCAGGACGTGCTCAAGCGCTCCTTCACGGAGTACCGCAATTGGCGCTCCACCCCGCTCGCCGAACGGGCCGCAGTGCTGACCCGCGTCGCCGAACTGCACCGCGAACGCTCCGAGGAGCTCGCCGCCCTGCTGACCCTGGAAATGGGGAAGCCGATCGCGGAGGCCCGCGGTGAAGTTGCCCTCGTGGCCTCGATCTACGCGTACTACGCGGAAAACGCCGAGCGCTTCCTGCGCGATGAAGCGTTGGAGATCAGCGGACCCGGGTCGGCCGTTGTCCGCACCGAAGCCATCGGCCCGCTTGTCGGAATCATGCCGTGGAACTTCCCCTACTACCAGGTAGCCCGTTTCGCCGCACCCAACATCGCGCTCGGCAACACCGTGATCCTCAAGCACTCACGCAACTGCCCGCAGTCGGCGCTGGCCATCGAAGCTGTCTTCCGCGACGCCGGGCTGCCGGCCGATGTCTACATCAACGCCTTTGCCACCAGCGGCCAAATCGCCACCATGATCGCCGACCCGCGGGTCCAGGGTGTGTCCCTGACCGGCTCCGAGAAGGCCGGATCCGCCGTAGGGGAAATAGCCGGACGCCACATGAAGAAGTACGTGCTGGAACTTGGCGGCTCGGACCCGTTCATCGTGCTGCCGGATGCCGATCTTGACAAGGCCGTGGCCGGCGCCGTCGCGGGCCGGATGTACAACGGCGGCCAGGCCTGCACGGCCTCCAAGCGCTTCATCATCGTCGGCGACATTTACGACGAGTTTCTTCGCCGCTACACCGAGGCCATGGCAAAGCTTGCGCCCGGCGATCCGACCGATTCGAAGACGACTTTCGGTCCGCTGTCATCCCAGGCTTCCGTCGATGAAATCGCCGAGCTGGTCCAGGATGCGGTGTCCAAGGGTGCGACTGCAGTCAGCGGTGGGGACGGCCCCCATGGAGCGGGCGCCTACTACCCGGCGACGGTCCTGACGGGTGTCACGCCGGAAATGCGGGCATACTCTGAGGAAATCTTCGGTCCGGCCGCCGTCGTCTACCGCGTGGATTCACCCGAAGCTGCGGTTGACCTGGCCAACGACTCGCCCTTCGGCCTCTCCAGCTCCATCTACAGCGCCGACGCTGACGCCGCCCGGGGGCTCGCCGACCAGCTGGAGACCGGAATGGTGTGGATCAACAGCATCAGCCGAAGCGCCCCGGACCTGCCCTTCGGTGGAGTCAAGCGTTCCGGCGTCGGGCGTGAACTGGCCCAGTATGGGATCAACGAGTTCTCCAACAAGAAGCTCATCCGGATCCCGAAAGCGTAGCCCTGACGACGGCGAGCCCGGGGCTCCGCCCTTCTCGGGGAGTCGGAAAGAAAATGAGGAAAGCATGAAGCAGGCTTTTGTTTATGACGCTGTGAGGACTCCGTTCGGGAAGTTCGGCGGGGGGCTCGCGGGCGTCCGGCCGGATGATCTGGCCGCGCACGTGATCGGTGAAGCGGTGAAGCGTGCTCCTAAGCTCGATGTGGAGCGGATCGATGAGGTGGTGTTCGGCAACGCCAACGGCGCCGGTGAGGAGAACCGCAACATCGCCCGGATGGGCACGCTGCTGGCCGGTC
>NZ_JBWZCJ010000040.1:0-18381 GCF_059383535.1 Pseudarthrobacter sp. HLT1-3
CCCTCGCAGCCGGAATCTGGCACAACTGGCTGACCGGAACGCCCCGAAAACGTTCGCTGATCGCATACGACCACTGAATCCAATAGGAATTAATCATCTAGGAAAGAGCCCATTGCAAACATCGCTGCCGCGGCTCCCGCTGCACTCCCGGCAAAAGTACGCTCCATGAGCTGCCGAGGGTCAATAAGGTCGTCGGGTCTTTGATAGGCCACCCACACGAACCCCACGAGCAGCACGCTACCGAGAATTCCGCTAATTATCGCTGCAGAAGACACCGTCCGCTGGGCAAACAGGGTGAGCCCGATCACGACTCCTCCTGTTCCGGCCATGAGCAGGAGGAGGCCGGCAACGTTCGTCCGCACCGTTCGGTCGACAACTCGCGGCAGCGTTGCAAAGAGTAGAAACAGCATGGCGGCACAAAGTACTGCATGGACGATGAACACGGCCCGCCAGCCGAGGGTCTGGCTGATGGCACCACCTGCCAGCGGTCCAACAGCCTGCCCGATGCCCAATGCCGAGGCCCATAGAGCTAGGGAGCGCTTCCGGAAGCCGGGCCAGATGACGAGGAGCGATTTCTGCACGGCCGGGGCAATGAAGCTTGTTGCCAGCCCCTGTACGCCCCGTACGGGAACGAGCATACCCACTGTTTCTGCCATCGAGCCTGCAAGGTCCGCGACGGCCATCAGGGCAAAAGCGCTTACGAGCATACGGCGGTTGCCGAAGCGGTCGCACCACCATCCGGCCACTGGAACTGCGACGGTCAGAACGACGGTGAAAGCGCTGACCATCAGCACGATTTCAGCGACGCTGGAGCTTAGTTCGGTCCTGATAATCTCCAAAGGCGCGTTAAGAATATTGCTCGATAGCGTGGCCAGCGTAGATGACCCCAGTAATCCCCAGTATGCGACCCTCGATGGTCTGCTGGGATTTGTCATCGTCGCCAGGCATTCATTCCGGGTCTTAGCCGGCGGGGATTACGAGCGGGGATAACTGCACGGATAGCCGGGCGCTAGTCCGGTCCCATATCGTTTCTGGCGTGAAGCCTCGAACCGGCGTGCGGTCGACTTCGTGTATGAAGATGCCGTGGCAGTTTTGGGCCACGAGGTATGGATCCACAGTCGTAATCAGGGCCCCTTGGCTCTGACCTTCCGCCAGGATAGCCCCGACCATGCGGATCGACCGGTCTCCCTGGGCGATGTTGCGGGCTCCGGTCGCGCTACCGACTTGGAAGCCTTCCCGCATATAGAGGGCGGCGTTGTCCGGATTGCGGCGGTAGAACTCGCACCGGGCACGGTAGACGCTGTAGATGCGGTCGCAATAGGCCTGGCCGTCTTCCCGTCTCATCGATCCTGAAGACGCGTATACGGCGTCCTCCCTCTCGATCTTGGTCAGAATGTCGTCCATCTGGTCCCCGTACACCATCATCAGGAGTTCGCGCTTGCTTCCGATGTAGCGAAAAAGCGTTGCCTCCCCAATGCCGGCCAGCTCTGCGACCTCCCTGGTGGTGATTTGGTCGATGCTCCGTTGGCTGAGGAGCTGTTCGGCCGCCGCCCTGATTCGCTCAGCTTTCCCCAGTTTGGACCGTTCCCGGAGGCTCAGCTGCTGCTTATTGCCGTTGGCTGCCACCAGTCGCTCTTGACTCACGAGTGCTGCCCCTTTGAGAGTTTGATCCGAAATATTGACCCTAGCAAACCAAACCGGACGAATCACGATATTAGTTCGTCATGACCGGGGCACCACGAGAGAGCGCTCCAAGTTCGTGAGTTCATGGGCTACAGCGCCATCGACCAGAACCATTCCCTCACCGGCTGCCCCTCGGGCGTTCCACTCCGGCTCTCCAGGGGTGAGCAAGGCCTCGACGCCCGGGGCTCGTCGCGAGTCCCGTACACGGGCAGCCATGTTGGCCACCTGCTGCCTGAACTCATCGGGGTCGGTGAAAGCCTCGATGTTCAGGGCCAGAAAGAAGTGTGAACTGTCGTTGGGGATTTCTGGTCCCGTGTAGAGACCTTGGACGCCATCACCCCAGGCGCCACCGGAGAGTACTCCGGTCAGGACGTCCACCATTATGGCTAGACCAAAGCCCTTGGGACCGCCTGCCGGAAGCAACAGCCCGCGGATAGCTTCGGCCGGATCCGTCGTCGCGGACCCGTCCGGTCCGGTCGCCCAGGTGTCTGGTATGCAAGTCCCGCTCTGCTCAGCCGCCTTGATTTTTCCAAATGCCGCCTCTGAAAGTGCCATATCCAGAACCAAGTGAGCTCCGTCGCCGCTCGGCACGCCGATGGCCAGGGGATTATTCCCGACGACGGCTTCTGCGCCTCCTATCGCGGCCATGAGAGGGCGCGTGTTGGCAGCTGCAATACCGATGTAGCCGGATTCGGCCGCCTGGAGCACGTACCGGGAGGCGGCGCCGAAATGGAAGCCGTGTCGGACAGTCACGGCGCCCACACCGAACGCTTCAGCTTTCTGCATGGCCATGGCCATCGCCTGATCAGACGTCAGAGCACCGAGGGCGTGGCGGGCATCCAGAACGCAGATGGCTCCCCGCTCTCGCACCACCTCCGCCCTTTCGTGCCGCGAAACCGAACCGGCTCTGATGCGCGCCACGTACATAGGCACGCGCATTGTGCCGTGGGACCGGACGCCGCGAAGATCCGCTTCAACCAGTGAATCTGAGACTCTGGCCGCCGATGCCGGCGAGTAACCCAGGGAGCCAAAAATGCGCTCGACTGTCGACCTCAGCCAGGACTCCTCAACTTGAACGAGAGCAGCAGACGTGGTCATCGTCCACCGGCCAATACCGGCTGACTCTGCTCCGAACGGGCCCTTACAACGTAATCGTCGTCCCGGAAGGTCCCATTTTCCTTCCTGAACTGGCTCATGAAATCGGGCCAAAGCGTAGTCAGCCGACCGTTCCTCGGATCTACGTACCAGCTTTCGCAACCACCTGAGAGCCACACAGTACCCTGGCTGCGATCATGAATGGTTTTCACGTACTCCTCCTCCGCTTCGGCCCTCACTTCCAAGGAGGAAACCGAGTTCTCACTCATGTACTTCAATGCCCCCGCTATATAGGAGATCTGGGTTTCTGCCATGAAGATAATGGATCCTGCCCCCAAGCCGGTGTTCGGCCCGAGCATCACAAACAAGTTTGGAAAGCCGCTTACCGTTGTGCAGGCGTACGCCTGCCCACCTTTGCCCCAGTGATCCGCCAGCGAGACGTCGCCCTTTCCGTAAATGCGATGCGAAATGGGCAGATCGCTCGCTTCAAATCCGGTGCTCAGGACCAGGACATCCAGCTCGTGCCGTTCCCCTTCCCGGGTGACTACCGTGTTCCCCTCAATGTGGCTGATCCCGTCCGTTTCAAGAGTGACGTTGGAGCGGGTCAGGGCCGGGTAGTAATCGTTGGAGATCAGGATTCGTTTGCAGCCAATTGCATAGTCCGGAGTGAGCTTCTTGTACAGGACGGGATCAGCAATCTGGCTTTTACGGTGGTTGTCCGCTGTCTCCGTAATCTGGTCAATAAAGGCCGGAACGCCCCTGCGCTGCGGGAAACGTGCCTCATTTCCCCAGAACAGCTCATCCCGGATGGCTTGGGCGGTATGCGGAAACTTCCTGAACATCCCCCGTTCGGCATCACTATAGAAGTAGTCCAGCCGGGGAATCACATAGGGCGCTGAGCGCTGGAAGACCGTTAGCTCAGCGGCCGTTTCTGCGATTTCCGGGACAATCTGGATCGCTGACGCGCCGGAACCGACCACTCCGATCCGTTTGCCCTCCAGCTGCACATCATGGTCCCACTGCGCGGAATGGAAGATCTCACCTGAGAAACTTTCTATTCCCTTGATGTTGGGGAATTTCGCATCCGAGAGGTGTCCCGACGCTGTAACCAAAGACTTCCCGGTGAAAGTTCCCCGGGGCGTGGAGACCGTCCATTGCTCCTGGTTTGCGTCCCAGCGGGCGTCCAGCACTTCTGCCCCGAAACGGATGTGTGGGACGAGCCCTTCTTCGCGGGCTGCAGCCTGAAGGTACTGGAGAATCTCCGGCTGGGTGGCGTAGACCCTCGACCAGTCCGGGTTGGGACGAAACGAGAACGAATAAAGGTGCGACTGAATGTCACACGCAGCCCCCGGATAAGTATTGTCGCGCCACGTCCCGCCTACATCAGCGGCGCGTTCCAGCATGACAAATGACTTATTGTTTTCTCGAGCTAGCTGGATGCCCATCCCAAGGCCCGAGAAACCGGTCCCGACGATGATCACATCGACACTTCTCAACGGATCATGTTCGTCCCTCGGGTCACTGTCGGCAGTTGCTGCGATTTCCGTATGCTTCATCGGTACTCCTCGTTTCTCTGATTCTGGCTCATGCATGGACGGGGGCCAGAACGGCCCCGGCATCTTCGGAATCGTGTCCCTGAACGAAATTGTCAATGCGAGTAAAGAGTTCAGCAGGTCGCTCATGCACCACGGCGTGACCACTTGAAATCTCGACAAAACGGGAGTCGTTGATTGCGCCGAACAGGGCATGGCTGTGTCGAATGGGAGCCATCTGGTCGTCGGAGCATCCAATGACGAGCGTCCGAGCCCTAATGCCTGACAACTTCGACGAGATGTCAACCGTTCTATTGAGACGCATCTTGCGCGCCCTGCTGGGAGCGCTCTTGATGCCTGCGAGGAGCTTTTGGAGTTCGCCGGGCTGTCGGGTGGCGACGAACCGGGAGCTGAAAGCGGTGAGGAGCATGAACTCCGCCAACGCCTCGGACCCCGAATCGTGGAGCTGCTGCCAGACGGAATTCCGCAGTTTCTGATGTTCGTCGGTTTTCATCCAACCTGCGACCAGAACCAGGTTTCCGACCAGTTGGGGTTGCTCGGCGGCCACAACAGCGGCAGCGACAGCGCCGAGTGAATAGCCGACAAGGGTGACCGGTCGGCCTGGTGACAGCCTCTGGATGACCGCGGAGGCCTGACTGACAAAGTGATCCACGGACAGCGGCCCGGAGCTGTCGGGGAGGTCGTCCACGAAATCGAGGGCCAGTACCCGGTGCCGGAACGACAACATGGGCAAAAGGGCAGCAAAATTGTTTTCCGCGCTCCCACCTGTCCCATGAAGGAGGACTATGGGTGCTCCGCCCCTTTCCTTATCACCGGTGTCGTAATACGACACTTCGACGCCGTCGACGTTGACGGTACCTTGGGATACTCCCGGGTAGAAAGTCACTCTGCTTCCTTTCATCACAACCATCTCAGAGAGAGACTTTTGATAGTTCACTCCTAATGAAGTGTTCTATCATTACATCACTGATGTGGTTCCGCTCACAACCCCTGGCATTAGGGTTTTTCACAAGGAGGCCTTTAATGAACGTTGAGCTTCGGCCGCGTATGCGAGCCGTCAGTCCGTCAAGCTGGGGCCCACCTGAGGTCCTCCGGGAAATTGAAGTGGACAGGCCTTCCCCGCAACCGGGCGAAGTCCTGATTCGTGTCAAAGCAATCGGGGTAAATCCGACAGATTGGAAGAGCCGGGCTACCGGCGGCAGGAGGCTGTGGAAGAACCCCCCGATCCTGGGGTTCGATGTCTCCGGCGTTGTTGAGGAGGTGGCCGAAGGTTCCGTCCTCTTCAAGCCGGGCGACGAGATCTTCGGAATGCCCCATTTCCCTCAACAGGCGGGGGCTTACGCAGAGTATGTTGCCGGGCCCGCCCGCCAGTTCGCCCGTAAGCCGGCACGCCTGGACCACATTCAGGCTGCGGCCTTGCCGTTGGCGGGTCTCACCGCGTGGCAGGCCTTGGTTGATGCCGCCGGCTTGCTGGCTGGAGAACGCGTGCTCATCCATGCAGCAGCCGGTGGCGTCGGCCATCTAGCGGTACAGATCGCGAAGGCACGCGGAGCATACGTCATCGGCACAGCCCGGCGTTCAAAGCATGAGTTCGTCCGCAGCCTGGGCGCGGACGAAGTGCTGGACTACACGGAAGCCCACTCCGTTGAAAGCCTTTCAAAGGTGGACGTTGTCATTGATTTGATCGGCGCAGAGACCGGACAAAGCTCTGTCGGCCTTATTCGCCCCGGAGGCACTCTGGTTTCTTTGATTCCCCGAAGGCACGGCCCGACGGCTGCGGCAGCTGCCGGCGTCCGCTACACCTTGGTGGTCGTTGAACCGGACGCTGAGGGCCTGAAGGCGCTCGCCCGGCTGGTGGACTCGGGAGAACTTCTCCCCCACGTCTCGGCGGTCCTTCCATTGTCTGACGCCCGCGGGGCCCACGAATTGGGTGAGACCGGCCGAACAACAGGAAAAATCGTGCTGACGCCGTAGACCCGCGCGGGGATGCTTACGCCAACAGATCCGGCATCGGGGCACGCGCAGCGTGCCGATTCCGGGACGGAAGGCAGAGTGGCAGCAATTGACCCACGTCTTCGCGGTCCTCCAAACTATAGACGAAGTCCGCCACCGCACCCATTTCTGACCAGGACAGCCCCGAGGCGGGCAGCAGGCGGCGGGCGAGGTCCATGATGCCGTCGCGATCGTACTCAACTGCGCGGGCCGGACCCGAATCCATGCGCTGACCGTCGAGCAGCCGTATCCGCACCGAAGCCCGGTGGTCCCCGGGTTCAGCCGGTCCGGTCTCGAGTTTCACTTTTGCCGCAGCATCGAGCACGGAAGGATTTCCTTGGTCGGCGAGGTGGCCGACATCGACGCTCCCGTAAACCAGCGCCACTCCAAGGGCAAACTGCATGCTCATCATTGCCGCCGTGGCTGTCGGTGGTCGACCCCGTGCGTCGACTCCTGGATAGGACCTGTCACTTTGACTCACAGCGACGACGACCTCGTCCACATCCTCGGCCCCGAACCCGTATGTGCTTCTGAGCTCAACGATCCTTTGGACGGCCGCCTGATTGATGGCGCATACCGGAAACGGCTTGAGAATGACATCGCTCACGGCCCACCTGCTCAGACTGCCCAGAATCGCGTCCCCGTCCGCTGGATCCTGGCCGGTAAAGGCCTGGTGGAAGCCGGATGCACCTTCAAAGGCATCCGGCGCACCCTGCACGCCTTCCTCGGCCAAAGTGGCCGCGAGGAAGCCGTTTCTTGCCGCAGCCGCCGTCTGGTAGCGCCATTCATCCGTTCCGCGTCTCCACATTTGCGTGATGCCCGCTGCAGAGCTGGCCGCAATGGCGAGTGCGTTGGCGATTTGTGCCGCCCCTCCCCCGTACGCCTTCGCGACAGCGGCCGCTGCGGCAAATGGACCGAACAGGCCAGTAGGGCGGAACCCGCGCCGTGTTACTGCACCCACGGAGCTGCCCCCGATGCCGGCGCCCACCTGGTAGCCGGCAATCATGGCGACGATGAGTGCACGGCCGGGCAGGGAACGGTTTTCCGCCACGGCGAGCAGAGGTGGAATGACGCAGCTGCCGAAGTGGCTTACCGAACCGGGGTGCTCGTCGTGCTGGGCGCGAGCCCCCATGAGCAGCGAGTTGGTGTACACACTGCTTTCGTTCGGTCCCCTCCGACCGTCGGTCAACCGTGTCGCTGTCACTGTGCGGGGCGCGCCCTCCGGCCAGTTCACCCTGTCCTGCCCGGGAATATTTAGATTCCTCGCCCCCAATGCCACGACGACGTTATGAAATAAGACCGTCTTGGCACGCTCGGTGACATCTCGCGGCAGCGCGTCGTAGCTGAGACTGTCAACGTAATCCGCAAGTTGGGCGAGTATGGTTTGCCCGGTTTCGGCGACGATCATTTCCTGACTTCCTGTCCCAGTTTGTGACGTACCAGTTGACGGACTTCCGCCTGGACGCGGGCGCTATTCTGCGGGCATCTTTTCCGGCTCGTTGGCGGCAAGCAATGCCATCGGGCGACGGCGGCGCTTGCTGACAAATCCGAAGACAATGCCTGCGCCCAGTACCAGGAAGATAGTCAGCGAGATCGGATCTGTTACAAAGATCCCGAAGCTGCCGCCCGAGAGCAGTAGCGACTGCCGCACGGAGGTCTCAAGAATTGGTCCAAGAACGAAGGCCAGAACCAAGGGGCCCGGATCAAACCCGGTCTTCTTCATAAGCCATCCGAGCACGCCGAACACGAGCACTACCCACATGTCGAACACGTCGTTGCTGATCGAGAAGACACCAACCATGACCACCAGCAAGGCAAACGTGACGAGTATGCCGGCCCGGATACGGAGCATCTGCACGAAGAAACCGACCAAGGGAATATTGAGCGCAAGCAGCATCAGATTGCCGATGAACATTGATGCAATGACGCCCCAGAAGACCTCGGGGTTATTGGTCATCATCTGCGGGCCGGGCGTAATGCCGTGAACCAGCAAAGCACCAAACAGCAGCGCCAGCACGACGTTCGACGGAATTCCAAGTACCAGCAGGGGGATGAAAGCCGACGTCGAGGATGCATTATTGGCGGTTTCCGGTCCTGCAACTCCCTCGATAGCCCCTTTCCCGAACCTGCTGGGATCCTTCGCACGGCGTTTCTCCATCGCGTAGGACGCCAGCGAAGAAAGTACGCCGCCTCCGCCCGGGAGAATGCCGATGAAGAAGCCGAGCACTGAACCACGCGCGATGGCTCCGGAAGAGTCCCTGAGATCCTTCCGCGTGGGCAGGATGTTTTTTATTTTTGAGGTAAAGGCCTGGACTTTTTCTGTCTGCTCCAGGTTGTACAGAATCTCGCCAACGCCGAACAAGCCCATGGCGACGGCGACGAAGTCCAGTCCGTCGAGCAAGGACGTCTGGCCGAAGGTGAAGCGGGGCTTGCCCGTTACCAGATCCTGGCCAATAGCTGAGAGCAGGAGCCCCACTGCAGCCATGCAAAGCGCCTTGACTGTAGAACCCGTACCCAGCGAGGTGACGAGAAAGAGTCCGAGAACCATGAGCGCCACGAAAGCGGGTGGACCGAAAGCGAGCGCCGCGTCCGCAAGCACCGGCGCAAGGAAGACCAGACCAATAACAGCCGCCGTTCCGCCGATGAAGGAGCCAATGGCTGAGATACCGAGAGCAGCGCCGGCACGTCCTTGCTTAGCCATCTGATAGCCGTCAAACGTCGTGACCACCGAGGCCGCCTCGCCCGGCAAGCGCAACAACACGGAGGTTATTGTTCCTCCATACATGGAGCCGTAGTAAATGCCGGCCAGCATGATGACCGCCGCCGTGGGGTCAAGCGTGAGCGTCAGAGGCAGCAGAAGGGCGATCGTGGCTGTCGGACCAAGACCGGGCAAAACGCCGATGGCAGTACCAACTGTCACGCCGATGAATACATACAACAGGTTCATGGGGTCAAAGGCCACAGAGAACCCCAAAGCGAGATTGTTCAACGCGTCCATGTCAGACTCCCAGGGCTGAGAAGAGAGTGACGATGACATCCTTGGGGAACGGAACGCCAAGCGCCACTACGAAGAGAAAATGCATCACAACGGACCCGGCGGTGGCTAGCGGTACCGCCAGCCTCCACGGTTCCTCACCGAAAATCTTCAGCCACAAGGTCAGCATCAGGAAAGCCGGGATGAGGAAACCGATCGCCTGAAAAAGGACGATAAAGATGCCTAAGCTCGCCAGACCCCCGGCAATGTGCAACGCCCGGCGGTTCCAGCTTTCGCATTCGGTGGGATCCTGGACAACCAGAAGGACACCTGCCATCACTGTCAGAAACACTCCGACGATGAACGGCCACAATCCGGGCCCCGGTTTGTTTAGTTGCCCTAAAGACAGCTGATAGGCGCCAACCAGTACAGCAACGCCGACCAGCAATAGGACGATCGGAATGACGCGGGGCCATTGTGCACGGACAGTCGTTGAGGACACTTTTGTCTCCTGTGTTGGTGCATTGCTCATTGCCGCAGAGGCCATGATGCTCCGCCCTCTCTCTTCTGGCGCGACTTACTTCTGCAGCATCGTCTTGTAGACGGCCGCGCCCTCATCGAGTATCCCCTTTAGGGCCTCAGCGTCATCAAACGTTTCAGGGACGAAGCGTGCGCCAATGGTCTCCACAGTCTTCGGCTCCTTAAGGCACGTCTCCAGGGTGCCTGCAAGTTTGGAGGTGGCGTCGTCTGGCAGACCTGCCGGGCCCGCAAGCGCATATGTAGTAACCGCCAGGGTCAGGTCAGGGTAACCGAGTTCGACAAGCGTGGGCGTATCCGGCAGGTGCTTCTGCCTTTCTTCGGCAGAGACAGCAAGTGCCCTGAACGAACCGTCTTCAACCCTGGCCGAGACTTCGGGCGCATCGTTGATGAAAGCTGCGTCCGCGTGGCCGCCCAGCACTGCCGTTGTTGCTCCTGCGCTGCCATCGAACGGCACAACCGTGATGTCTACGCCATACTGGTCCTCGAGCCGCTGCAGTTCGATGGCCTGCGGTGTGGATGATCCCGATACAGCAACGGTGAGCTTGCCCGGATCAACCTTGGCTGCGTCAATGAATGCCTTGGCATCTTTGTAGGACGAGTCCTTTCCGACCACCAGGTTCATGGGTACATGGGAAATGACTCCGATCGGCGTGATGTCATCCTTCGAATAGTCGAGATCATTGACCAGCGGCGTCAGCACGGTCATTCCAGTCGACACAATCGCCACGGTATGTCCATCCGCCTTAGAGCCGATCAGCTTCTGCATCCCCAGCGCGCCGGAACCGCCCGCTACGTTCTCAGCGACGACCGACCGACCGAGCTCCTTGCTCAGGCACGGCGCAAGGGCACGGGCCGTTACATCGGTCGGACCCCCCGCGGCATAGGGAATAATAAAGCGGATATTTTCAGTGGGGTACCCTCCAGCTGATTGGGTGCCTGCCGTACCGCCACAGGCTACGACTGCAACAGACATAACTCCGACGCCGGCGAGAACACGTGCCGTGCGGATGAATTTCTTGTTCATGAGGTCTCCAGTTCAGGTGTGAGCTTCGTTGCTGACCCGTCAGCTGATAGAAGTGCACTATCAAAACTTCCGTCCAACAGAGGCTATGGGGCCCTTGAGATGTAAGTCAAGTCACATTTTTGCATACCATGTGCGAGGATTTGAGACTTACCTCCTCTTCTTCTACAGCGCCTAAGTCGGGCTGAAAATGGATTACGGGACCCCATTGCCATCCCGGGGGTCCCTCTGCTTGACTCGTTTTGGGAATCACGGACCGCGCTCTCAAGTTCCAGTCTGCTGAAGCGCGTGCTCATTGAAACATCGAAGTCAGGACAGAAACATGAAGGAACGCGTATTGGTTACGGGTGGAGCGTCCGGAATTGGGGCGGCTATCGTAGAGCGCTGCCTGCAAGAGGGCTACGAGCCCGTCGTCATAGACCGCGTCGGCTCCAAATTGCGAGCCGATTTGTCGGACCCCGAGGCTACCGCCGAGGTCCTGCAGGAAGCGTTGGCGGACGGGCCCATCCACCGGCTCGTCAACAACGTCGGAATGATAAAGGTCGCCTCCATCGAAACCGTCAGCATGGAGGACCTAGAACTGACGTGGTCAGTCAACGTGCGCTCAGCCATTCAATGCCTGCAGGCCGTCCTGCCCGCCATGAAAGAGCGCGGGTTCGGTCGCGTCGTCAACATTTCATCCCGGGCGGCCCTGGGCAAGGAGGGCAGAACAGCTTATGCCTCGTCGAAGGCGGCACTGCTGGGGCTAACCCGGACGTGGGCATTGGAACTTGGAAAACACGGAGTGACCGTAAACGCAATTGGCCCGGGCCCAATTCGGACGGCGATGTTCGAAGCAGCCAACCCGCCCGGCGCCCCCAGAACGCAGGAGATCATTGACTCGATCCCGGTTCAGCGGATGGGGGAACCCGAGGACATAGCCAACAGCGTGCTTCATTTCCTCGACGATCGATCCGGTTTTGTGACCGGCCAGGCCCTGTACGTTTGCGGTGGCAAGACAGTGGGCATGGCCGGAATCTGAATTCCCTAACCCATCGCTCGAATCAAATGACACTCCTGCACACCCAAACGGGAGGCAGACATCTACTGGAGGTTTCTATGAGGGTAGTTCGCGCAAATAGACCAGGAGGCCCCGAAGTACTCACAATCGAAGAGCTGCCTGTGCCGGTTCCCGCACCCGGCGAAGTGCTCATCGCCGTTACCGCAGCCGGCCTCAACCGAGCCGACACGCTGCAGCGCGAGGGCAACTATAAACTTCCTTCCGGGGCGACAGATGTTCTAGGCCTCGAAGTGTCCGGCACGATCTCAGCTGTCGGCCCCGGTGTCCACCAGTTTTCGGTGGGCGATGAAGTCGTGGCGCTGCTGGTCGGTGGCGGCTATGCAGAGCACGTGGCCGTTCCCTCGGGCCAGGTGGTCAGGGCGCCCGCGGGCGTCGACCTTGTCAGAGCCGCTGCCCTGCCCGAAACCATGGCCACCGTCTATTCCAATCTCTTCATGTCCACCAGCTTCGTCCCTGGCGAGACTGTGCTAATCCATGGTGGCGCTGGCGGCATCGGAACCAGTGCCATTCAGCTGGTGAGGGCCTTCGGAGGCACCGTGGCTGTGACGGCGGGGTCCAGAGAGAAGCTGGACGCGGCCGCCGACCTTGGTGCGGACATCCTGATCAATTACCAAGAACAGGACTTCGTTGACGAGATCAAGAACGCTACGGGTGGGCGTGGGGCTGATGTCATCCTTGATGTTGTCGGCGCGAGGTATCTGGCCCGCAACATCGACGCTCTCAACGTCTCTGGCCGACTTGTCATTATCGGGTTGCAAGGCGGAACCAAAGCCGAACTCGACATCCGTTCACTTATGGTGAAGCGTGCCAGCGTGATTGGCACCCTGCTGCGGCCAAGGCCCGTGCAGGAGAAAACAGCCATCATGGAGGCTTTGTCCAAAAACGTCTGGCCTCTAATCACTTCGGGCGAGGTCCAAGTGCCGGTGGACAAGATGTTCCCCCTGGCCGAGGCAGCCGCCGCCCATCGATACTTCGACTCGGGCTCGCATATCGGCAAAGTCCTGCTTACCGTCTGATGTCTCGGCGACTGGCCGTGGAGCGCCAGGACTATGGCAGGACATGACCCAAGTTTCATGCGTGCCCCCGCTCTGTCTCGTCTCGTAAGTCCTTGAGGAGTTGCAAGACGCCCCGATGAGACCGACTGTACGAGACAGCTATGACACTGGAACGGCAGCAAACCGGTGTCATTTTCAGAAGTCGCCTGCACGAAATGTCAGATGTCAGAAGTCGTCTGCACGAGTCTTTCCCGGCTTCGCCGGCCGCATTGGCAGATAACACCGAGCAACTGAATGTGTAGCGGGCCTAAAGCCGCGGGCGGGGTGTCAGAGTGATCCGCCGGCGGCTTCGGGCGTTCCGGAGTCGTGGTTTCCTTCGCCATGACCGGTGTGGTGCCCGCCATGCCGGTGGTGGCCCCCGGGGTGTCCTTGGTCGCCGACGCGTTCGCGGGCGAGGAAGTTTTCGATGTCGAAGAGGTTATCCGCTCGGCGGGCAATGTTCAGCAGCGTCGTCATTGAGGCCACCTCTTCGACCTGTTCCTTGAGGACCGACGGGAGCAGCGCCGCGGACTACTGGTTCGCGGAAGCCGCCGAGGCGCAGTTGGGAAGCGAACTTGAATTCGCGGCCCTGGAATCCGCACTCGCCGCCGCGCAGCGGCTCCCGACCCACCTTTACGTGGCGTTGAAACTGTCCCCGGCCACCTGTTTGGACCCCCTGCTGCCGGGCTTGCTTGAGGAATCTATGCTGGCCCCTGACCGCATGGTCCTGGAACTCACCGAAGCCCTGACCGTGGAGCAGACCGCCGCCCTGGTCACCGCGCTGGCACCCCTGCGACATCGCGGAATCCGGCTCGCCATCGACCATGCAGGCTCGTACTTCGACTCGATCCGCCACATCAGGAAGCTCCAAACCGACATCATCAAACTGGACCGCAACCTCATCGCCGGAATCGACACAGACCCCCTCCGCCACGCCTTCGTCGGGGCCATGGTCGGCTTCGCCGAGCAGCTCCGATCAACGCTTATCGCCGCAGGAATCGAAACCCAGGACGAACTCGCGGCCGTCGCCAGTCTCGGCGTGAAGGCCGTGCAAGGCTACCTCCTCGACCGGCCCAGCACCCGCCACCAGGACTGGGCCCGATGGAGCCTCCCGGCTCTTTCAAAGACGGGATCGGACATTTCTCACCCAATAGCATCGATTTGGTATTGACCACGGTCCCGCAGCGGGAGCACTGAGCTGCCAACCTTTCTGAGATTCCATCAATGTGAATGCCACGTCGATGGAGCCCGAGTCTCCTGTTGCGGTCCTCTTCATGATTGCCGGGGCCATTTTGGCCGGAGCGCTCCCCCTTCCAGCAAAGCGTCCAGTTTGGTTCCCGGGCCTGTTCGGAAAATCAGTGATCCATCCTCCGGCAGGTAATTCACGGGAAAGATTTCAGGTCCGGTGCTGCCAGTTACCGCCAGTCGACCGATGGAAGCGGACCGAAGGTTTCTCCAGCACGCGTGTGTTCCCAGAGCCGTTGTTTCCGGTGCTTGCTTGAAGATATTCATTGGCCGAGCATACATACTGACGGATACGCAGTGGAGCACCCCCCAACCGCCAATCCGAGCTGTGAAAAACCGCCATTATCGGTTAACAGTCACACGCGGGATCCTCGGCGCCACGTCAAAAGCAGCCCGACCGTCGTCTCAGTAATAAATTGATTGTGAGACTGAGGTATCTCAAGGATGTGGAATGCCTGAGGCAGGGAACGTACCAGAATCTACCCCAGTGACGCCCCTGGTGTTAGACGGCCGATTCTGCGGCCGGCATCATCCTCGAAATAGCCCGCGCGCTGGTCCACCCCTGTGTCAATCAAGGTCTCAGCAGTCCTGCTCGCTGCATACTTGGTGGATGAACCGTCTGTCAGCACACGAAGAGCCCGTATCCAAGATCTTCAGCCCGCAGTACCAGTTCTCTATCCCCGACTACCAGCGTCCCTACTCGTGGACCACCGAACAGTCGCTGCAGCTACTCGAGGACCTCGCGGATGCACTCGATCGAGAGTCTAAGTCTGAGCCCTACTTTCTGGGTTCGATCGTGTTGGTGAAGAACATCGACAGTTCGGCCGCCGAAGTCATTGATGGCCAGCAACGCCTTACAACCGTAACGATGCTCCTAGCCGTTCTGCGAAACCTCACCGAATCGGCTGGGCTCCGAACCTCATTTGAAGCGATGATCAGCGAGCCCGGGGACGAACTCCTCGAGCGCCTCGGGCAGCCTCGACTACTACTGCGCTCACGCGACAGGGAGTTCTTCCGCCGTTACGTGCAGGATGGACACCTGTCCGATTTGTTCGCACTGCCGGACGGGAGTTTAAAGACCGACGCCCAACGAAATATCCGTGACAACTCCAGAGCACTGTACGACGAGCTGGCCCTGTGGACGGATGCTAGGCGAACCGATTTCTCCCGCCTGCTTGGAAGCCGCACCTTCCTCGTCGCAGTGGCCACATCGGACCTTGTCAGCGCACACCGGATCTTCAATGTGATGAACTCCCGCGGCCTCGATCTGTCGGCCGCAGACATCTTCAAATCCCGGGTGATTGGTGCGCTGCCCGGCGTAGGCTCGGAGCTCTACGCGACGAAGTGGGAGGACGCCGAAGATGGCCTCGGCCGGCAGGCATTCCAAGACCTGTTTCTACACATCCGCACTATTTACGCGAAAACCCGCGCCCAGAAAGAGATTCTGCAAGAGTTCCCGGAGCAAGTTCTTAACCAATTTCTCCCTGGCCGCGCTGCATCTTTCGTCGACGATGTCCTGCTTCCATATGCCGACGCCTACGCAACGATCGAAAACGAAAGCTACGCGTGGCCAGACGGTGCTACCGAGGTCAACGCGTGGCTTCGGCGCTTGAATCAAATAGACAACAACGACTGGAAGCCTGTTGCCCTGTGGCTGCTCCATAAGCACAAAACGAATCCGCAGGAGCTTGCCGCACTACTGATGAAACTGGAACGCATAGCGTCCATCATGCTCATCCGGCGCGTTTACCAGACTCCCCGCAGCACACGGTACGCAAACCTGCTCAAGAGCCTCGATGCCGGCCTCGGAACTGACGCACCAGAATTTGCAGTTTCCGATCAAGACAAGCGGGCAGCCCTTCTCCAGCTCAGTGGACCGACCTACGACATGGCGCCGGTTCGGAAGTACGTGCTGCTCCGTCTCAACGAGCTACTCGCCAGCGCCCCAGTCATCTTCAGTCCCAAGATAGTGACAGTCGAGCACGTATTGCCGCAAACCCCCCGCCGTGACTCGAGATGGATGACCGACTTCACCGACGAAGAACGGGATTACTGGGTCCACCGTCTTGCCAACCTGGTCCTGCTCGACAAAAAGAAGAACTCAGAGGCCCAAAACTACGATTTCGGTGAAAAGAAGAACCGGTACTTCAGATCTGCGTCTGGTATCACCCCGTTCACGCTGACCATGGGCGTCATCGATGCCGCATCATGGGCGCCAGAACTCCTCGAAGCAAGACAACTTCAGCTCTTAGAGATTCTTGCCGACGCTTGGGACATCGGGCGCGACAGTGCCGGCACGAATCTCGTGCTGCTTTCCGAAGCTGAGCTCGCCTCCCCGGCAGAATCGCCGCGCGACGCTGAACGAACCGGACGCCGAGTAACCCTACCGGACTTGCTAGCCGCAGGATTGCTCGAAGTCGACACGGAACTCGTTTGGAATCGGCCCCGCGTCGGCGAAGTGCATCGCGGTTCAGTGACTGCGCTCGGCCAGATCCGGCTCGAAGATGGGCGACAGTTCGACACGCCCTCTCGGGCAGCCACGGAGGCCGCCGGCATTGACACCCAGGACGGCTGGGAAGCATGGACATTGCCTGACGGACGCAAGATCGGGAAATTATGGCACGAATACCAACTGATCGTCCGGAGTGATTCCGACAGCATCACCGAACCGGTGCTGCCCAGAAACTAGTCCGGCGAGCCACCCGGCGTCCTGCCGCTGAAGGCCGCCCGGGAGCCGCTGGCCATACTCGACGCGGGCGTGAAGCGCCTAGGCACTCCGGCCCGGGTCAAAACACTGCCCTGAGCGGTAGCCTGACATGGAGACGGCGGCCGCAGTGCGGGCGCAGTTGTGCCTCACAAGAGCGAGCGGAGATGTTTCTCCTACCGTCAAACAGAGGCTTGACGTCGCGCACTTCTACGAAAGTGCGGGATCCCCGGGGGGATGGGTTTTGATGGCTGAATACCAGCAGAAATTGACGCATGTTGCTTTCCTGCTCGCGGACTTTGAGGTCCGCGAAGCCTGGTGAATGTATTTCGGGGCTGGGGGCAACCAGGATATATGGGTCATCGATGCGTATCTGAACGGACTGATGCTGCTGCCCGCCCACGACTGCGACCTGCTGGCGTTGGTCCTCAACGAGCGCCTGACTGAACTTCATTTGCCGCACCTCGCCTCCTACCGTGGCTAAGGACGCGTCACGGAGAATGGTCCCGATGATGTTCAGGCGGCGCGGGGCCCGGGCATGTTTGGCCTGAATGTGCGTTTATCTTTACTGTGCAGAGCAAACACCTCGTTCTGCTCTACGCTCATCGGCAACAACAAGATTCGGGGTTGGTGCCAGCATTCGTGAGCTTGCTGGCCGCGGCGATCAGTCGTGCGACGGGCGCCAGATCCGCGGCTCGCTGACGGGCCGGGCCGCCAGATGCGGCATCAGGTCGCGGATGTCCGGTCGGCCGCCGCGTGAGTGAGTCCACCGCTCCGGAGACACCTTAGGCGCCAACACAATCGCGGAACCGGGCTGCTATTCCGGAGAGACACTGCCGCCGTGGCCGTCTGTGGTTGTGTTGTCCCGACCTCGCCAGGATGTGTTGACGAAACTTCCTGCCGGGGCGTAGACCGGGCGATGGCGCTCACCCGCACCACAGGTGGAGCCCACAGAAGCCAATATTCAGCCGTCCCTGATGGCCTGCTTGTTGTGAGGAGAAAGCCATGGCAGTTGCAATCATTATGGAATTCACCGGCGCCACCTTGGCGCAGTACGACGAGACCGTCAAAAAGATGGGTCTGATCCCCGGCGGCCCCGGTCCGTCCGGCGCCATATCCCATTGGGCAGTCGCTACAGAGAACGGACTACTCGTCACGGATGTCTGGAAGTCCCGCGAGTTATACGATGCCTTCGCGCAAGAACAGATCGGCCCGATCACCGCAGAGGTAGGTTTTCCGGCTGCTCCCAAGGTGACCTATTACGACGTCCACAGCTACTTCACTCCCGGAGCCGACGCCTGATCCCTCGATCCAGGCTGTCCTGTGGCCCAGCCTGGTGGTCGCCCGGCCTCGTCGTCGAGTTTCCCGTCTTCCCGTCTAGCCCGGGGTTTTCATGAGGGTGGGGCCCGTAGGGTGTGTTTAAGCGACGAAAGGTGCTTCTGAGCTGGGAAAATAGTGTTGTTGACGCACTGTTCCACCG
>NZ_JBWZCJ010000041.1:0-18315 GCF_059383535.1 Pseudarthrobacter sp. HLT1-3
GCAAGAACGCCGACGCGATCAAACTCAGCAAAGACATCGTGACCGCCCAGGAAGCGGAAATCAAGGAAATGCAGGACCTGCTGGGCACCCTCTGACCGGTGTCCTCCGGCGCCGGCCCCTCACGGGTCGGCGCCCCACCCTGCCATGCCCCACCTGAATCCCTGGAGCCCCCATGCCCAATACTTCCCGTCCCCGGGTCCGCGCCACAGCTGTTCTCGCAGCCGGCGCCGGCCTCATCCTTGCCCTGTCAGCATGCAGCCCGGCCTCCCTTCCGGCGGGCCCCTCCCCCGCAGGCAGCACCGGCGGCCCCCTGCCGGACGCCCACGTTCACGGGCTGAGCGTCAGCAGCACAACCGGCCAGGTGCTCCTGGCCACCCACGATGGGCTGTTCGACATGACGAAGCAGCCCACCGTCAAAATCGGTCCCACCAACGATTTGATGGGTTTCACCGCCGGCACCGACCACGGCGTCCTCTACGCGTCCGGCCACCCCGGAGAAGGCTCCGACCTGGCCAACCCGCTGGGGCTGATCAGATCCACCGACACGGGAAAAACGTGGGACAAGCTATCCCGTCAGGGTGAATCCGACTTCCACGCACTCACCGCAACCAAATCCGGAGTCCTCGGCTTCGACGGCGCACTGCGCACCAGCCCGGACGGAAAGACCTGGAACACGGTGGCCGCGGATTTCGTCCCGGCAGTCCTCGCCGGAAACCCCACCANTGACGGCGGTAAGACCTGGACGACGGTGGATTCCGGCCCCGTGGTCCAATTCGCTGCTTTCGCCAGCTCCGCGGAGGCTGTTGGAGTCGAACCCGACGGGACAGTCCACTCCTCCGCGGACGCAGGCGTGACCTGGACCCGGAAGGGCAAAATTCAAGACAGGGTCCAGGCGGTGGCTGCAGTGAAGGGCCCGGAGGCAGCTCCATCGATCTGGGCCGCCACGACCAGCGGGCTCGTCGTCTCCACCGACGGCGGACTCACGTTCCGTCCCGCAGACGCCTCCTGACCCACACCGACATCGGAGAAGACTTCGCCTGAACGGCATTCCCGGGCGCTCGGCTACCCGTCCTGTTGGCCCTGACAGCAGGTCTGGTGTTCTTCCCTGGACTCGGGTCCGGGTGCACTGGACCGACGAGCTCCAGAACTTCTCCGTCACCTGCCTCCGACCCATCGGACTTTCGTTCCAACCCCGAGCCCCACATTGACCCATAACAGCCACCAGGGCACGACAGCAGGCGCCCGACTTTCCCCCTTGCCTGTTACTCCACGGCCCTCCCAACAAAGGACGCCCCGTCATGAACAACCCCAAAAAGTCCCACTCCGACCGCGAAGCCATCCTGGCCTCCCTCAAAGCCAAGCAAAAAGCCAAAGAAAGGAAACGGAACCTCCTCATCTACGGCGGCCTCGGCCTGCTCCTGGTTGCCATCGTCACCGCCGTGGCAGTCACCATCACCGGGTCCATCCAGGAAAAAAACGCCGCCGCCGAAGCAGCGAAACGGCCCATCGACGGTATCCAGACGTACACCGACCTGTCCAGCAACCACGTCCAGGGCGCCGTAGCCTATCCCCACGAGCCCGGGACCGGCGGCGACCACGCCCCAACCTGGACCAACTGCGGCATCTACACCGAACCAGTCAGCGAAGAACGCGCCGTCCACTCCCTCGAACATGGTGCGGTGTGGCTGACCTACAACCCCAGCCTCCGGGCGTCCGAAATCCGTACGCTCACCACCCTCGCCAAAGACAAGCCTTACGTTCTCCTCAGCCCGGACAAGGACCAAAAAGCACCCATCGCGGCCACGGCATGGGGAACACAGCTGAGTCTGCAGAACGCCGACGATTCCCGCATCCCCGCCTTCGTCAGCGCCTACGCCCAGTCGCCGAAGGCACCGGAGCCCGGTGCTCCGTGCACTGGAGGGATCGACGGATAATGGCCAGCGCACAGTGACTGACACCGACGAGATCTGGCGCACGGATCCAGCAACGCTGCGCGATGTCATCCTGGACAGGAACGCGGTTGAAGCCCGGCTCGGGGGCTGCCCGCCTCTGGAGCGTGTCTGGATCCTGTCGTTGCTGAGCCGGCACGAGGAAGCCCTAACGGAGGGGAACAAGCTTCTTGAAAACCCCGGCGACCGCTTCAAGCCACTGCTGGCCCTGGCCCACGCGTATCAGTGCCAATACCTGTGGGGAGAAGCCGCACAACTTCAGGAGGAAGCACTGCGTCTGGCCCTCACGCGCCCCAGAGAGGCTCTGGCCCGCCACCACATCGGCCGACGCCTCTTCGACGAAGCACGGTACCGGGACGCCGCAGCCGAGTTTGAGTGGGCCAGTGACCTGTACCGGGCTGCGGGACGGGATCGCCTCGCTGAAATCTCACGGCGGGCTGCCCTGCGCGCCCGCGAGGTCCACGAGCGTGGCCGCAATACATGACGCCGCCGCTGTGAATCGGCCTGCCCGGCGCTCCTCAAAGCCCTGTCTTGACCCCTCCCTGTAACCGGACGGCATGCGTATCCCCGTCTCTAGCCGCTGATCTCCCGGCCCGGCGTCTCAGCCACTGCGGCGGGAAAGGGTGGCTGCAGCCCGGCAACAGTGACGATTACGAGCCGTTGGATGGCGTCCCGGGACGTCAGCCCGGCCGCTGCCTGCAAGGCATGCAGGCAGTAGCCGGCCAACTCGTCCGGGGCGACATCATCGCGGAAAACCCCTGCCTCTGCTCCCTCGCGAAGCAGCTCCGTGAGGAAGCTATTAAGGTGCTGCTGGGCATGGCCAATATGTGTGCTCTGGTGCAGTCGCGCCCCCGCTGCCCCGCCCTGTTGGGAGTGGGAAATCATGGCGTAAGTCTCCAAAACCGCTGCTAGCTGCGGTCCGGGACCATCGGCGCTGTGACGGACCTGGGCCAGCTGTTCCAAGTGCGTCTGGACCTGCCGCTCGTGCCAGGCATTAAGAATGGCGTCCACATCGGGAAAGTACTTGTAGAGAGTGGCCCGCCCGATCCCGGCCGACTGTGCGATCTGCGACATCGTGACCGAAGCCAATCCGTGCTCCCCCACCAAAGCAGCTGTCGCGTCCAGGATAGCCGCCTGCACCGCGTTGCGGTGCGTCGCGATCGTCTCATTCCAGAGCTTTGGCATGACCACATCATACAACCCGACGCTGAGTGGACTCTCTGACGCAGACAATACATACTGTCTTACAAATGCGAGAATGACCACGAGAGTGCAGGACAGTGATGACTGAACGCCCTGAACGACCGGCGAATAGCGATCAACCAGGGTCCGGGCCAGTCCGCAGCACCGGGCACCGCACGCCCCGCTGGGTCAAAGCCTTCGTTATTGCGGCCGTGATCCTGGTCGTGGTGTTCGCCATCCTCCACCTGACCGGCGGCGGAATGGGAAACCACGGGCTGTGAAACTGATGCCCCCAAGCCTGCGGAAACTTGCCCTCACCATCCATGTCGTGAGTTCGGTTGGTTGGCTGGGAGCCGTCATATCCTTCCTGGTCCTGGCCATCACCGGGCTTACGAGCACAGAACCGCTGATGGTCCGTGGAGCCTATCTGGCCATGGACCTCATCGGATGGTCCATCATCTTCCCGTTGAGCCTGGCATCACTGGTCTCCGGCACCATCCAGGCGCTGGGCAGCGTCTGGGGACTGTTCCGCCACTACTGGGTCCTGATCAAACTCATCATCACGGCCCTCGCTACGGCCCTGCTGCTCCTCCACCTGCAGCCCGTCACCCACATGGCCGGCATCGCCACAGCATCCGACCTCTCCCCAAGAGACATGACCGGTATGCGCACCCAACTCATCGCAGACGCCGGCGCCGCAGTTCTAGCGCTGCTCGTGGCAACCGTACTCTCGGTGTACAAACCCCGCGGCATCACCAAATACGGGCAAATGCGCGCTGAACGACAGCAACCCACTGCGAAACGCCCAATAATGACAATCACCTCTCGCTATGCCGCCTGCCACCACGAAACCTGAATCTGTCGCGCTCCACTGGTCGTCGACGGCGGTGCGTGAAGAAAAACCGGGACAAAACAGTGGCTCAAAAGCACCTGCACAGAGTCCATTCCTCCGTCTGGTCTCCCGCACACTGCTTCGGACGTCGCCGCCGTGGTTCAGACATGACGCCCCTACCGGCTGGCACCGTGCAGGTCAGGGATCTTTGCCGGACCATATCCCGGGCCCGATGGGCGAAGGGGCCTGGAGTCCAGCCGCACCTCAAGTGCACCGTAAAGTACAACGGATGAGGTTAAACTGCTGATGGGCCATCCCGGGTCTGATCCTTCCCCTACGGCGATCGCCGCACGCCGGCGGGCAAATCGGCTGCTAGCCGCCATCCTTGTGCCACTGACTCTGCTTACCTTGGCCGCCATGATCCTGATGTGGCCGTCGGGCGACAGGGACGGTATCACCCTGGCCAACCCGTACGCCGGCGCACCAGGGGCGACCTTCGAGAGCGGCAAGGTCCAGCGTGTAGTTGAGGACAGCTGTACGCCGGGAACGAGCCAGGTTACCCAGACGCAGACAGAGTCCGAATGCGTCTTTGCGTTCACCGAGCCGGACAAGGGCGGAAACCCGGTCAAGGTCATCATGAACCCGGACGTCGCGAAGTCCCATGGGGTAAAAGCCGGAGACAACATCAGTTATCTGGATTTGACCGCAACCCCGGGGGCAGCCAGTCAAGCCATGCCGCTATACATCTTTGTGGACTTCGTCCGGACCGTGCCGATCGTTCTGCTGGCTGTCCTGTATTCCGTCGTGGTGATCACAGTGGCCCGCTGGCGCGGGCTCCGGGCACTCATCGGGCTGGTGGCCGCATTTGCCGTGCTGGCGGGATTCATGCTTCCTGGTCTCGTCGAAGGCAAACCCCCGCTGCTGCTGGCACTCGTGGGATCCACCGTAATCATGATCGGCATGCTGTACTTCGCGCATGGGCTCTCCGCCCGCACATCCACGGCCCTGCTCGGCACCATGTTTGGGCTGGGCATCACCGCACTGCTGGCCGCCTGGACCACGGATGCCGCGAACCTTTGGGGGTCGGGGAGCTCCGAAGCAACCACCATGTCCAACATTTCCGGCAACATCTCAATCTCAGGCATCATCCTATGCGGCCTCATCGTTTCCGGACTCGGCGTGCTGAACGATGTCACCATCGCGCAATCATCTGCCGTCTGGGAGCTCCACGAACTCGCTCCGGAAACCTCCCCACGCACGCTCTTCGCCTCTGCCATGCGGATCGGCCGCGATCACATCGCCTCCACCGTCTATACAATCGCGTTCGCCTACGCGGGGGCCGCCTTACCCATCATGATCCTCGTGATGCTCTACGAACGGCCCCTCGGGGACGCACTGACCAGCAACGAAATGTCGGAGGAGGTAGTTCGGACTCTAGTCGGCTCCGTCGGGCTGGTACTTGCCATCCCCGTGACCACCCTCATCGCCGTGCTAGTAGTCAAAGCAACCAGCACACAGGCTTCCGGCCAGCATGCCACTTCCGCTGGACCGAACCATGTCTGGTCTATACATGCCGCCAAGTCCCCACCCGAAGCGAGAGACGCGCGGACATCAAGCGCCATCTCGGGGAGCCATAGGGCCCTGCCGTCCCGTCGCGACGCCAGGCGACCCGCTCGGACCCCTGAGGACTGAAAGCCGCTTCTTTAACGAACTTGCTCGGCAACTCGGCGGGGCCCCACCCTGCGGCCCCCGCCATACCCGGCCACCACGCGGCGGTAAGAGAATGCGTGGAAGGAGTTCGTGCTGTTCCTGGACTTCGACGTCGAAATCCGGTGGGTCAGAGGTGGACGATGTTGTGCGATACCGACACTTGGAAAAATCCGAGCAGCATTGCCCCCGACTGGTGCCCCGCGAACTCAAGCTGGTCGTATTGGCTGGTGAGGCCAGGGACGAAGCTGAGGATGCCGACCGGGAGGGCCTGTGCCGACGGCGAGTGTTGCCATCTCTAAATGAGCCACTGCGTCCTGCCGTTTATCGCAGCCGGGCCCGAGGGCCGGAACAGCTTGCGCCCGCCGTTCTGATTTGGCCCAGTTGCGGATTGCCTAACTGCGACGCGCCTCGCTGAATACCTTTTCCGTCGCCGCGGCTGCCGCGCCCGGACATGCCGGTGGCCCGCCCCCGCAAGTAGGGCGGGCCACCGGAGTCCGCTTTGAACGGACCCGCTGCACAACCCTGTGCCAGGCTACTGTGCCAGATTAGGGCCCCGCGGGGCCGTGTTAGTGGCGTTCGAGGACCCCGCAGACTGCCGGGTCGGTGGCCTCTGCCGGGAGGTCCGGGTTCAGCTCGCTGGCACCTTCCGGGCTGCTGAAGTTGTACGTGCCGTTGTCGTCATAATCCAGTCCGTGAATGACCAGGACGCCCTCACCATCGCGGACGGCCTCGGCGATCTGCTTGGCGGTGCCGGTGCCGCCCGGGTAACCCGTGCCCGCCACATCGGTGAACGCGATGTTGCTGCGGCTGTAATCGGAGCCACCGTCAAAGGGCGTGGTTTCGGCGCGTAGCGAGTTCTCCTCGAAGTACCGGAAGAAAAGCTCCTCAATCTCCCTCGAACCGGACGGGCCGCCGTCACCGAAATCAGACCCGTCCCCGTCGTGAATGGACCGCACGCCGTTGAGCGAGGCCAATGCATCCACATTCAGATTCGCCGCAGTCTGGTCTTTCTCGGTCTTGCTCAGCTCGTCGACGTAGTGCTGGGACCCGTAGAGGCCGTCTTCTTCGGCGCCCCAGAACGCAAACACGATTCTATTGATCGGTTTGAACCCGGTCTCCTTCATCCATAGGGCGGTCTCCAGGACGGCCGCCACTCCCCTGGCATTGTCGTTGATTCCCGGACCCTCGCGCACGGAATCCAGATGGCCACCCACCACCACGGTGTTCTCGGCACTGCCCCCGGTCTCCGTGAGGATGTTATACGACTCCACCTGCTTCTTGCCCTTGCCGTCGGACCGGAAGGTGAAGGTTTGCCGGGTCGGCGAGTACCCAGCTGCGCGCAGCTGCTCCTCGATGTAGCGGGCCGATTCCTCGTAGCCGGAGGTGCCGGACGCGCGATTGCCGCCATTATCCTCCGCGATGCGGTGCAGTGCCTCGACGTGGTCAAGCATGCCCCGGGCCTCGAAGGCCTCAAGGACGGTGCGTGCGTCCACACCACGCACGGGTTCCAGCCGCGAAGCCGTGCATCCCGTCATACGAGGCTGATCGCAACCAAAATTGCCGCCCCCACAGTCATTCCGCGCCTCTGCAGCGTATTAGCGACCTCCACGCTACGAAGATAGCCTCTCAGCCGTTTAAGAGGAAGAGCGATGGTGTCAACTTGAATGGAATCCCCCAGGACGGCCCCAACGGTGCGCAGGCCTAGAACCTGATCAATGCCGAGGCTTCGCCATCAGGGACTCCGGCCTTACAGCCGTTTCGGGAGAGCTCCGAAGCGGAGGAACAATCAGAGTGCCTACCCGGCACGGTGGCAGCAGGAGCTTCCGCCTGCGGATCGAAAAGATCCCGGGTGAAGTCAAGACAGCGGGGCTTCACCGGAGCTAAAGACCAGGGCGTCTTCTACGCCTCCGGCCACTCCGGAGCCGGCTCCGACCTGCCTAACCCGCTCGGCCTGATCAGACCGTCGACGGCGGCAAAACCTGGGAACAGCTCTCCAGGCAAGGCGAATCAGACTTCCACGCCCTCACCACCACCAAATCCGGCATCGTCGCCCGACTGGGAACTGCGCACCACACTGGACGGCAAGACCTGGAAAACCGTGGCCGCCGCCTTCGCCCCCGCGGCCCTGGCCGGGCACCCCGACAGTGACACCGTTCTGGCCACCACCCCCGAAGGGATCCGGCGCTCCACCAACCGCGGCAACACCTGGGAGCTGGTGACCTCCGGCCCGGTCATTCAGTTGGCCACCTTCGCCCACCCCGCAGAGGCCGCAGGGGTCGAACCCGACGGAACGGTCCACTACTCCGCCGACGCCGGCGCGACCTGGACCCGGAAGGGCCGGATCGACGGCGAAGTCCACGCGATAGCCGCCGTGAAGGGCACCGACGGAAACCCGTGGATCTGGGCCGCCACCGCCGAGGGGATCATCGTCTCCACCGACGGCGGCACCACATTCCGGCCTCCGGTGCCTCCTGACCCATAGACATCGGAGAATTCTTCGCCTCAATGGTGACCTCCGGCGCTCCCCTGATTGCCATTCCCCTGGCCATGACCGCCGACCTGGTGTCTTCCTCTCGCCCTGCATCTTGCCCCTGATACCGGGCTATTTGGGATACGTCTCCGGACTGACAGACCCGACCCAGTCGCACAACCGCCGCCGCGTCCTGACCGGGAGGACTGTTCGTGCTGGGTTTCGCGGCCGTATTCACCCTTTACGGGGCTATCGGGTCCTGGCTGCTGCGCTGGCAGGACATTCTGATGCGCGGCCTGGGCGTGGTGGTGATCCTGATGGGGGCAGCCCTGCTTGGAATGGTGCCATGGCTGCAGCAGACCCGAAAGATCACCCTCGGCCGCCGTACAGGCCTGGCCGGCGCCCCGCTGCTGGGCGTCGTCTTGGGGCTCGACTGGACCCCCTGCGTGGGTCCGACGCTGGGCGCTGTCCTGTCCTTGAGCGTCACGACCGGCAGCGCCGGCCGCGGGGCGCTGCCGGCCTTCGCCTACTGCCATGGCCCGGGCGATCAGATAAAGGCTGAGGGGTTGACGGTTTTGCCGTTGGCCAGGACCTCAAAGTGGAGGTGGCAGCCAGTGGATGCTCCGGTCGTACCAACGCCTGCGATTTGCTGGCCCTGCGCTACGGACTGCCCGGTCGAGACACCAATGCTGGCCAGATGGTTGTAGGTGGTTTTCAAGCCGTTGCTATGATCCACCACGATCCGGTTGCCGCCGCCGTACGGGCTCCAGCCGGCCTCGGTGACGGTCCCAGCACCGGCCGCGAATACCGCTGTCGAGCACGCTCCCGTCAGGTCAACGCCGGTGTGCAACTCACCTGCAGCTCCGGTGATGGGGCTGACCCGGAAGCCGAAAGCGGAACTGACGTTCATCGACGCGAGCGGAGCCCGCAGCCCCTTCGACACCGGTGCGGGGGCAGCTTCAGGTGCCGCGGGCACTGCCGCGGCCTGCACCAGCGGAGCCGGTGCAGGTGTAGGAGCCGGCGGAGCGGGTGCCGGCTGTGAGGTCACAGCCGGACGGTCAAAGGTCAGACCGGCACCGGCGTCCGCCGTAACGGCCACTTGGGCGGCCGGGGCTGCAGCGACCGGCTGGTCCTTGCCTGCAGAGTGCGCACCGGAATCCGCGTGGGCTGTAGACAGCGCGGTGAGGGCAATCATTGCCGTAACTGCTGCCGCAACGCCAAACTGCTGGCCCCGGGACGGCCTCGATGGTACATGGATTGCAGCCCGATTGGACGCTGAGGAAGGGGACGGAAGGGCACGGCGGCGGCCGTGTTCTGGGTGGGCAGACAAAATCGTGGTCCTCTCGGCGCCGGCGAAGTTAGCTGTCGGATTCGGACGAGTGGACTGTCCGGCCGTCCTGCGGATACGTTCAGACACGCAGTCACAGGATCGACTTCACCCCAAGGTGCACCATGGCGCACCGTAGATGGGTCCTCCGCCCCCGCCTTGAGAAAGATAGCTTCATTGACCGCCGGCGGGGTTTGGCGAAGCGGTCGCAACCATACCCGTTAGGGGTATGTTCTTCTCCAACCCTAGCGAACGGTTCGCATAAGTTACAAATTCGTTATATGCAGCACCTTGGGTCCCGGTGTTGGGGCCCGCGGCTATGGGCAAGTAGCGCCGAGCGAGGGCCGACGAGGCCAGATGGCATGCCCGCATGGCGGCCCTGACCGCCTACCTGGCAGCGGGACAAGACTGGCCGCGGCACCCGGCGCTGGCCTGGCCCCGTGGAGGGCAAGCGGCCGGTTTGACGTTGCCTCCGGGCTCCACCAGTGGAGGCATTTTGGCCGCAGCACCGGCCGGTTCCCTGCTGCGATACAGCCAATCTCGGAAACGAAGGATTTCAAGAATAAGTTGATTTGAGAATCGCGGTGTTCGCAGCGAGCTGTTGCAAACGGGCATCTTTCTGCTGAAAACCGCCGTTGGGACGAAAAACCGAGCTCAAGGCCGGTCGTTCTCACAAATAGTTCTCAAAAAGGTACAGTCGAAGCAACGCACCGGACTGAGTTTTGAGAAGAGAACACCCCATGACCGCGCACCGAATCGGCTACGCCCGAGTCTCCACCCGGGACCAGAACCTGCGCTTGCAGATCGACGCCCTGAAGAAGGCCGGATGCGACAAAATCTACGAAGATACGATCAGCGGCACCACAAAATTGCAGACCGCACGGATGAGGAGCGCGACTTCATCATCGAAACCTTGCGTGCGGCGAACGCCGTAGAGTCGGTTCATGTAATCCTGCACTACTCCAGCGGCTACCACCACCGAAACGGCGGTGGTGACGCCATCCGCACTGACGGGCACCTGCCAATCATCGACCTGCACCCACCGGACCGGCTCCTGCGCTCCCCTCCCTCCGAGGGGCGATTCGGCATTTAGGAACCGGTCCCCCGGTCCGGGTCAAACCGTGACGGGGCAGAAAAACCCGGCGGGCCGTCCCTCGATGTTCTTTCCGATGTCGGTGTGGGATTTCCGTCAATCGTTCGTGAACGCCTGGAACGAGAACACCTCGGGGTCGGTCGAGGATCCGGGCGCCTACCTGACCGGTAACGCCACCCTCACCGCTGCCGCGAACTCGACGGCGGGCATAAGCAATGTGCGGATCCAGACGGCACCGGCCGGAACCGGCACAACCGACAAAGACTTCTAACCAAGATCACGCAAAGAGACCTGGTAGGTGCAATCCATGCGGTTCCACATCCGGAAACCACGACTCGTGACGACCCCGAAGTATCGTCGAATCGCCCGGCCCCAACATGACGAAATGCCTCGCGCTGGAAACCAGCCCTACGTTGACGGCCGCCTCCCGGGCACCTCAAAATACGATCGTATTTGAGATGCTGGAGAGACGACCGACATCGACTTGCCGCAGGGCCGGCAGAGGACTTCGACATGTGCAGTGATTTCAGTCATGACTCACTCTTCGATGCTCGTACCGTGCCGGATGGGGCCAGCCTACGCAGACCGGAAGCATGATGTCTTTCCCTCAGAAAACCTTCCACCGGACAGCATGGATCCCGTTCGGGCCGGTCATTCCGCCAGTCCTCGTCGGCAGTCCGTAAGGGCAGTGGTGACGAATAGGGTGTGGGTAGTTTCCTGATAGGTGCGCCATTCCGGCGCGCGGAGGACACATCCCTGGGAAAGGGATTGTCATGAGAACGATCAATCGCATCTTGACCGTAGCTGTCGCCGTGTCGTTGGCGGCCCTTACCGGGTGCGCCGCCCAGGAGGGAGCGCCCTCCGCCCCGCCGCCCGCCGCCAGTTCCGCTGTCCCGTCAGCTGATGGATCGGCCTCGGCCGGCGAGGCTGTCATCACGATCAGGGGCTTCGCGTATGAGGTTCCGGCGTCGGTGAAGCCGGGGGCGATGGTGACGGTGACGAACGCGGACAGCGCCCCGCATACCCTGACCGCCAAGGACAAGGGCGGTTTCGACGTTGAGGTCCCGGGCGGTGCAACGGTGAGCTTTAAGGCTCCGGACGTCGCCGGTGAGTACGGGATTATCTGCAGCTTTCATCCGCAGATGACGGGGACGCTGGTCGTGAAATGACCCACCAGGAACTAAAACCGCAGGCACGGTCTCTTTGGGTACTGCGTGTCTGTACCGCTGCGGGCCTGGTGGTCAGTGCCGTGGTCCATGTCCAGCTCGCCCCGGGCTACCAGCAGGCGGCCCCTGGCGGGCTCGGGCAAGGCACCCTGTTTCTGATCCAGGCCGGAGCCGCGGTCGTAGCTGCGGTGTTTGTGCTGCTGAACGGTTCACGGACGGCTTTCGCGGCCGCCGCCGTGGTCGCGTTCTCGTCCCTGGCCGCGGTCATCCTTTACCGGTACGTCCAGGTCCCTGCTATTGGGCCGCTGCCTTCGATGTATGAACCGGTCTGGTACGCGGCCAAGACCATCACAGCAGTGGCCGAAGCGGCCGCCGGCGGCCTGGCATTGACCGGCTACGTCCTGCGGCGCAAGACCCGGCAGGAACCATGGCCGGATGGCAGGGGCGGCCGCCGCGGGGCCTCAACGGCCTGATCGGAACTGGATCAACGGCCCGGGAAAGCACCTCCGATGCCTGCCCGGCCGTGGGCTGACTACAAATGTGGTCCAAACCACACGTGCACCCATCCTTTGCCGGTATCGCTCCGAAGTACTGTTGTCCCCTTCCCTGGGGTGCCAACATCACACGCGCGTGTATGAGGAGATTTATCCAATGAATAAGACACTCCGCTTTATGGCTGTCCCCACCCTGGCTTTGGCCGCCCTCGCCCTGTCCGGTTCCCCTGCGATGGCAGCGGACCAGTCCTACCAGTCGACCCTGGGCCAGCTCAACGGCAGCGCAGGCTCGGGCACCATCACACTGGACGTCACAGGCGACCAGGCCCACGTTGTCCTGAAGGTTTCGGGCATGCCGGCGACCTTCATGGACGCACCGTACCCGCATGTCCAGCACATTCACGGCGGTGCCCAGGGCGTCTGCCCGGCACCCTCTGCCGATAAGGACGGCGACAAGGTCATCTCCACCACCGAAGGCGCCCCGTCCTACGGCGGAATCGTCACCACCCTGTCCACCAGCGGTGACACCAGCCCCGCAGCGGGCCTTGACCTCAAGGTCGGCGGCCAGGGTGCTGCTTACACCGTTGACCGCACGTTCGAGCTGAACGCCGAAACCAAGGCAGCCCTTAAGGCCGGCACCGCTGTAGTCGTCGTCCACGGCCTTGACCCCGCCACCCTCAGCGCGGCAGGCCAGGCCGCCAAGAGCGACCTGGCCCCGACGCTTCCGCTGGCCGCCACCTCCCCCGCCCTGTGCGGGACCTTGAAGGCCGGGCAGATGAAGATGCCTGCAGGCGGCGCTGACACAGGCGTCACCCAGGAAACCGGCACCGACACCGGCGCCCTCGCTGTCGGTGGCGGCCTGGCCCTGATCGCCCTCGCCGGTGGAGCATACGTTGTCCGCCGCCGCACCGCCGGCGCAGCAGCCTAAGCACCGGCTTAACGGATCACTACTGTGACAATCAGGAATTCCGGCCGCTGCGGGGGCCTCCGGGCCGCCACGGCGGCCGGGGTTCTGCTCCTCCTAAGTGTGAGTGGCTGCGCCGCAGGGAACAGTGGAACGCCGGACGCCGGGTCCCCACCTTCGGCGTCCGTCCCGGCTGCGGTAGCCCCCGGGACTCCAGCGGCTCCGGCCGCTGGCCCCACGGCGGCCCCGGCCACGCAGCAGCTTCCACCGGTGATGGGCGCTTCCGCGCCCGTCACCCTGGCGATTCCCTCTATCGGAGTCCGAACCGATCTGCTCCACCTGGGGTTACGGGAGAACGGGTCCCTCGAGGTACCGGGCACCGGCAGCGGCGCACCCGCCAGCTGGTATATCGGTTCCCCCGCCCCCGGGGAACGCGGCCCCTCCGTGATGCTGGGCCACGTGAACGCACTCGGGGGTGCCAGAGGCGTCTTCGCGGACCTGCGTAACCTCGCCCCAGGCGCTGAAATCAACGTCTCCCGAACCGACGGCAGCACCGCCGTGTTCACCGTTGACCGCGGCGCCCTCTACAGCAAAAACCAGTTCCCCACCCTCGAAGTCTACGGAAACACCCCCGGAGCTGAGCTCCGGCTCATCACCTGCGACGGCTACGACCCCGCCACCGGGCTCTTCGACGACAACTACGTCATCTACGCCAAACTCAAAGCCTGACAACGGCCGCTGGCCCGGAAAGTGCGGCGGCCAGGATGGAAGAGCTGTGAAACACCGCAAGCCATTAGTGGTCTCCTTGGCCCTGTCCGCACTGCTGCTCTCCGGCTGCGCCGCGTCCGCGGCCGTGTCCGTGCCATCGAACGCCCCGGCGAGCCCACCCGCAGCTCCATCTGAGACCGGTCACACCGGCAGCCACGGCGGCGGGGACCACAGTCAGGCATCGGCATCGGCGTCGCCGGGTGCGACGGCGGACGGTCCCAGCGCCGCTGCCCTGATGGTATGCGGGGACCAGCCGATGGACAGGCTCACATCCATCCTGGACCTGGACGCAGCCCCGCATACCGTCAACGACTGGGCCGAGAATACCTTCACCTGCACCTACCACCTGGCCGAAGGAGCACTGGAAATTTCCGTCCAAGAGGCGAAGGACCAGGCCTCCGCACTGACATACTTCGACGCCATGCAGGCCCTCGCGAAAGACGCCAAACCCATCGAAGGCCTCGCGAACCTGGGCTTCCCTGCCTACGAAACCGCCGACGGTTCAGCCGTGTTCCAAAAAGACAACTTCGTTCTGCACGTGGACGCCACCGGCCTACCCCCCGTTTTGGGACCGGAGAGCATCAGCAGGAACGCCCTGGCCTACCAGCTCTCCACCACCATCCTGGCCTGCTGGATCGAACACCCCTGACTCACCTCCTCAGCACGCCATCACAGCCGGGCTCCACGAAAGGTTTCAACATGAAGACAAACATCAGAACGACGTGGACACTCGGACTCGCGGCAGCAATGGCCTTGTTCGCCCTCTCCGGCTGCGGGAACCCCGGCATGGCGGGGTCCGGCACGGCATCAGCGCCAACCGCACAGCCAACATCAGTTCCAGCCACCACTGCCCCAACCTCCAGCCCGGGCCTATCATCCACGGCGGCCCCGGCAGAAATAGTGATCAAGGGCTTCAAATACCAGGGCGCGGAAACCGTGAGTCCCGGAGCGACAATCAGTGTCACCAACGAAGACATCGAAGCGCACACGATCACCGCGGACACCGCCAACGCGTTCGACGCCACCATCAAAGTCGGCACCGACACCTTCACCGCCCCAACCGAACCAGGGACCTACCCCTACCACTGCATCTTCCACGGCAACATGAAAGGCACCCTCACGGTGAAATAGCAGCCACCAGAGATCCCGTCCGACAGCCTGAACGGTGCCCAGTGCCCACTCGGCCCGGACGGTACGCGCCTGAGGGACATGCCGGACATTCGCGAACGGGAGTCGCCCGGGCCTCTTCGATGTCCTCGTTCGAGGGCCAGGACCGCTCTCCGTGCTGTCTAGAGAAGGTACCGGTAGACCCTGGCGCGGGAGACCCCGAGCATATTGCCGCTGTCAGCGGCACTGATGCCTTTGCGTTTGGTTCCTTGGCCGCGGCAGCCTCGTCTATTTTCCGGGGCCTTCCACCGTGGCGGTTGTCGGCCGAGTCTTCGGTCTATCGCCTTGGAGTTTGGGCGATGAAGGATGCCGGGTCGACGGTCTGGCCATTGGCCATGACCTCGAAATGGAGATGGCAGCCGGTAGAGGCACCTGTCGTACCGACCCCTGCGATCTGCTGCCCCTGCGCCAGGACTTGCCCGACGGAAACGCCGATGCTGGCCAAGTGGTTATAGGTGGTTTTCATGCCGTTGCCGTGATCGACGACAATCCGGTTTCCTCCGCCATACGGGCTCCAGCCGGCCTCGGTGACCGTACCGGCGCCGGCAGCGAAAACCGCCGTCGCGCACGCTCCGGTCAGGTCGATACCAGTGTGCATTTCGCCGGCTGCCCCGGTGATGGGGCTGACCCTGAACCCAAACGTTGAACTGACATTCATCGATGTCAGCGGGGCTCGTAATCCCTTCGACCCTGCCGTTGGGACAGCGTCCACGGTTGCGGCCGCAGGGGCTACAGGAGCCGGGATTGTTCCCGCGGCCTGTTCCCGCGGAGTCGGTGCAGGAGCGGGCTGGGAGGTCACTGCCGGCCTGTCGAAGGTCAGGACCGCGCCGGGCGATGCCGAGACGGCGGCTTCCACGGCGGGAGCCGCGGTTGCGGCGGCCCGGTCCTGGGAAGCGGAAGGGGAGCCCGGATCCGCCTGGGCGGCCGAAAGTGCAGTGAGGGCAAGCATCCCCGTCACGGCGGCCGCGACCCCTAGTTGGCTGCGGAGCCGGAATATCGGCTCCTGGAAAACCGGACTGCGGCGGGGTTTAGAGACGGGAAGGGCACGGCGGCGGCCGTGGCTGTGCTGGGCAGGCAAAATAGTGGTCCTCTCGAGGCCGGCGAAGTTAGCTGTCGGATTCGGACGAGTGGACTGTCCGGCGGCCCTGCGGGGCGCGTTCAACGCGCGGTCACGGGTCGGCTTCACCCCAAGGCGCACCATGGCACACCGTAAGTGGGTCCTCCGCCCCCGCCTTGAAAGAGATCGAAGGTCACTGACCGCCGGCGGGGCGAAGCGGTCGCATCCATACCCGAGTTGAGGGTGTGTGTCATCCAAGCGTAGCGAACGGTTCGCATTTGTTACAAATTCGTTATATTAGACCGGGCCGACTACCGCAGGCGCAGGTCTCCTCGGAAGGCGCAAACTCGAAAATCTGGCCGGCCTCGAATAACGTAACGGACCGCGTACGTGGAGCTGGTGGCCATTACCCTCGCCCAGGGCCACTTCAAATCCCTGGACGGTCTGGCCCGGGCCTGAACAGACTCAGCCGCGCTGCTGGCCACGGCCGAGATGGCGTACTCGTGGACCTCTAAGTTCTGACCGGAATTACGTCTTTCATGAATTGGGGAGACTTCTGGCGATACTGGGGTCAGCGCCTCAATTCGGTAGCCGAAGAGGAGGACCCGCCGTCGCGATGAGGCCGCGGGGTCAAGGCGGTAGGGGCTCTCGTGTATTTCACGAAGTTTTGGTGGGGCGGCGAATCCTGCGAATGCAGTCATTGTCTTTTACTTCGTCTGACAAGCCATCCCCTACGACTCACCGCTTAGGGCCACCGAGCCGTGGCGAACGCTGCGGTCGCGTAGGCAAGGGCTCCCGACATTTCCCGGAGCAGGTCCGGGTTGATGTTTTCCACGGTGTCGCAGGCCTCGTGGTAGCAGGAATCGAGGTTTTTACCAGTCTGTCCACCGTACCTCTGCGCTTGGGCGCCGGTCTTTCGTTCCACATCGCCAGTGAACAACCCTCCACCCGGAATGCCGGCCTTCAGGAATGGTTCGTAGTCCGAACCGCCGTCAAAAACCGTAGTCTCGGCGGGCAGCGAGTTCTCCTGGAAGTAGCGGAAGAAGAGCTCTTCTATCTCTCGTGACCCGTCTGGGCCGGCGTGCCCGAAATCCGAACCGTCCCCGTCATGGATGGACCGCACGCCGTTCGGTGAGGCCACTGTGTCCACATTCAGGTACATCGCCGTCCGGCGGATCTCGGACGCGCTCATCTGGTCGACGTAATGCCGGGAACCATCGAAGTCGTCCTCTTCGGCGGCCCAGAACGCGAACCGGACCCTGTTGGCCGGTTTGATCCCGGTCTCCTTCATCCACCGGGCGGTTTCGAGGACGGCCGCCACCCCGCTGGCGTTGTCATTGATTCCCGGCCCTTCCCGCACGGAGTCCAGATGGCCACCCACGACAATGGTGTTCTCGGCACTGCCCTCCGTGTCGGCGAGGATATTGAAGGACTCCACCCGCTCGCCATCTCGCCGGTAGGTGAAGGTCTGCCGGACAGGCGAATAGCCGGCAGCGCGCAACTGCTCCTCGATGTAGCGGGCGGAATCCTCGTAACCGGAAGTGCCGGATACGCGGTTTCCTTCATTACCATCAGCGGCACGCTGAAGCGCCGCAAGGTGCTCCGTCATGCCACGGGCCTTGAATGAGGCAAGGACCCGGCGTGCGTCCACATCGCCTGCGGTGTCCGGCTGCGGACCCACAGTATCCGGTCGAGGACTCACCGCACCGGGCAGCGGACTCACGAAGTCCGGGTTCGGAGCAGTACATCCCGCAATCAAAAGACTCACCGCAACCAGAACGGCCGCCGCCGCAGTCACGGCTCTTCCCGGCCTGTTCACCATTGGGCTACCCGCATGCTTCGAAGATAGTCCTTGAGCCATCAGTTGGTTACCCGGCAACCGATACGCACAGGAAATTCACAGGCGGACCATCTTCAGATGCGGGCCCGACGTCCCGCCCCATCCGGTGTGCTCCGGCCCTGCTCGGGACCTGAGAACCAGCCTTCGGGCCGCGTTTGCAAAAGGGACGGCAGTCCCTACCGGTAGGTTCTTGCGGGTCCCGGCTGGTACGGGTGGCCAGTAACAGTGAGGCTCATCGGCATGAATCCAGCGGACCCACAACCAGCAGGTCAGCGTTCCCGGCGGCCCGCAGGAGCACGGCGGCCGCGTTTCCCTGGACAATGTCCCCGGTGACCGTCACGCCCTCTCTGTCGACG
>NZ_JBWZCJ010000042.1:0-16878 GCF_059383535.1 Pseudarthrobacter sp. HLT1-3
ACAACAGGCCCCGCCCGCACGCCCAAAACCGCAGAATCAGCCGGAACGGGAATTAGCCCCTGACCCGACCGCCAACCCGGCCATCATGAAAAATCCGGGCTAGAGTCTGGGGAGCGCCGAATAGGTGCCCGGCTCCTGCCGGCAGGGAACAAGCGGAGGTAAATAGTGGCCAAGGCAACACCGGCGGAACAGTTGAAGTTGCTCGAATTGCAGGGACTTGATGCCAAACTCAAATCCCTGTCCAACCGCCGCCGAAGCCTTGAAAGCGACTCCCGGATCACCGATCTTGAAGCAGCCCTCAGCGTGGCAACCGGTGAACTCGGTGCCGCCAAGGTGGCCGTCCACGACGCTGAACTCGAGCTCAAACGTTCCGAAGCCGACGTGGAGCAGGTTGCCTCCCGGATCGAGCGCGACGAGGCGAGGCTCAACAGCGGCACCGGCCTTTCCAAGGACCTGGTTGCCCTGCAGCGCGATCTGGTGTCCCTGAATAAGCGCCGCTCCGACCTCGAGGACGTCGAGCTGGAAGTCCTGGAACGTCTGGACTCACTCCGCCTGCGCCAGGCCACCCAGCAGCAGATCGTTGACGACATCCAGGGCTCCTTCGGCTCCATCCGCGCCGAGCTGGACGAGCAGCTCGCCGAGATCGCCGCCGAGGCCACGGTGGTGCGCGGCAAGCGGGCCGAGTTCGCCGAAGGCCTGGATGCCGGGCTGCTGGCGATCTACGAGAAGACCCTGGCCAAGCGTGGCGTCGGTGCGGCCCGCCTGTTCCACGGCACCTCCGAGGGCTCCGGCATGCAGCTGAGCCCGGGGGACCTGGCCGAAATCAAGGCCGCGGCCGAGGACGACGTCGTATTCTGCCCGGATTCCGGCTGCATCCTGGTCCGTTCCGCCGACTGGGCCTAACCACCCAAACTGGCTGGGCCTAACCACCCAAACTGACTCGCAGGGGCCGTTCTGAGCACTCAGAACGGGAACTGCTGCGAGTCAGTTTGGCAGGATCAGGTTCAGCATGTGCGGCTTCCGGGCCGTGCCCTCGACAAGGTCGGCGGTCCACTTTTCGGCCGCCGCCTTCTGCAGCTGGGCGGGGGTCTCGGGGGCCTTGCCCCGGCGGGCAAGCAGGTGCCGGGCGAGTTCGCCCCGGGTGTGCTTGGCGAAGTGGCTGACTACTTTCCGCGCACCATTGACCTCCGTGAACACGTTGATGGCCACGGTCTGCGCCGGCGGGGGAGTCCACGCCGCGGCGTAGGTACTGGATCGGCAGTCCACCAGCAGTTCCCCGTCGGCGTTGGCCGCGAGGGCCGCGGTGAGCTGCGGCTTCCAGAAGGACGCCAGGCGTCCGATGTCCGGCAGTGCGGTCGCCATCGACAGCCGGTAGGCCGGCACCCGGTCGCCGAAGCGGATGGCACCCCAGAGCGCGGAAATGACCAGCACGTGCTCGTCCGCTTTCTTCCGCTGCGTGGGCGTGAGGGAGTTGTAGTCCAGCGCGTCGTACAGCACGCCGGAGTAGACCTGATGGGCGGGGGCCGCCGGCTCGGCGTGCAGCCGCGTGTTGCGTTCGACGTCGGCCCGCAGCGAGGCGCCGACACCCAGAAGCGCCAGGGCGTCCTCATGGGCGCTGATTGTTCCCAGGCCCTCCAGCACCTTCGCCCGGTACACGTTCAGTTCCGGGAAGCTCAGGGAGGCCCACTCCACGGCGTCTCCGGCTGTGGCGGGGGTCTTGCCTTCGGAGGGCGGCAGCAGAATCAGCACCGTCCAATCCTACCGGCGGCCCACGGCCGGGATGGTACTCAGGCGGCTGCTGCGGTGTCCGTCCGGTGTCCGGCTCCCGGGGACCCGCGGACCGGGGGACGCGCGGACCGGGCGACCCGCGGGCCCGGGGGCCCGCTCAGCCGAGGTTGCGGCCGAGGAAGGACAACACTCCGGGCAGGATGGAGCGCCAGTAGCTGTCGTCGTGCCCTCCGGGCTGGAATCCGCCTTCGACGGTGCCCGGGAGATCCGCAACGTAGTCACGAACAGTCGCGGCAAAGTCGTCCCCGGTGCCGCAGTCGATCCGTTTGGGCACCGCCGCGAGGCTGGCCCGGAGCGCGAACACGTCGTGGGCCGCGAAGTCGGCCGGACTGTCGAAGGCGGTTTCCATGCTTGCGTCGTAGTTCTCCCAGACCGCCGGACTCATGGCCGCCACGGCCCGGACCCCGGGCAACCGGCCCTGGGACGCGAGCAGCAGGGCGCCGAAGCCCCCCATCGACAGGCCGAACAGGCCGATCCTGCCGAGATCGTAGCCCTGGCCGCCGAGGAACGGAACAAATTCATTGACCAGCATCGCCTGGGTGTCGCTGCCGTCGGCGCGGGCGTGCCACCAGGTGTTCCCGCCGTCCACGGCGGCGAGAGCAAACGGTGCGCCTCCGGCGTCGACGTGCCGTTGGAGGGCCTCGTGGGCTTCCAGCCCGTCCAGCAGGGCGGTGTGGCTGCTGCCGAGTCCATGAAGGAACACCGCCACGGGAAGTTCCGGCACCCTGCCACCGGGCGGCAGTTCAGGTGCCACCAGCGACCAGTGGCTGGCGATTCCGGGGCGGAAGGCCGAGACGAATGATCCTCCGCTCGTCCGGACCGTCAACGGCGCGGCGCGGGACGATGCTGGTGACGTGGCTGGTGGCGCGGTGTCGGCAGTGCAGGCCGCGAGCCCAGACACGCCAAGTCCGATTCCTGCGAGCTCCAGCAGCCGGCGCCGGCTCAGGGCGGATTGCTCCATTCCCTGATCATAGGCTCGGCGGACGCGGGTGTCGCCGGACGGGTCAGCCCTGACCGTAGAATGGACAGCGGATGGGTTGACCAGGCGGCCGCGCGTCACGCAAGTGGCTCGAGGAACGTCCGGGCTCCGCAGGGCAGGGTGGTGGGTAACGCCCACTCGGGGTAACCCGCAGGCTAGTGCCACAGAGAACAGACCGCCGGCACGCGGCGCGTGCTTGCACGGGCCGCGGGGCAGGTAAGGGTGAAACGGTGGTGTAAGAGACCACCAGCTTCCCGGGTGACCGGAAAGGCTAGGTAAACCCCACCCGGAGCAAGGCCAGACAGGGCACGTTCGAGGGCTGCTCGCCCGAGTGTCCGGGTAGGCTGCTGGAGGACGTCGGCAACGGCGTTCGTAGATGGATGGCCGCTACTCTCGCGCTGGTAACGGTGCGGGAACACAGAACCCGGCGTATCGGTCAACCCATCCACTCACACTGCCGGGAAAGCTCGTGTTCCCGGCGGTGTCTTGCTTTTATCGAGGCATTTCCCTGGGACCGTACGACGGCGGCACCCGCGGTTCCGTTGTGCGTTCCCGCCCCGGCCCGCCGCCTCCGCGCGAGTCCGATCCGGTCGAACCCGCCCCGTATCGGCCGTAGCGGGCCGTCTGCCTGCGCAAATACGAATGCTTGACATCACGCCGGCGGGACCAGAGACTGCAGAGAACGTTAGCAACGGCGCAGCCAGCCGAAGTATCCGCGCAAAAGCATAGGAGTCATGGTGCCGGACGACGCAGTTTACGACTATGTGATTGCCGGGGGTGGCAGCGGCGGCAGCGTCCTGGCCGGCAGGCTCAGCGAAGACCCGTCCGTCCGCGTCCTTCTGCTGGAGGCGGGAAGATCCGACCGCCATCCGTTTATCCACGTCCCCGCGGGTTTTCCGAAGCTGAAAAACGGGCCGTACCAATGGGACTACACCAGCATTCCGCAGCAACACAGCAACGGCCGCCGTATCCCCCTTGCCCAGGGACGTGTGCTGGGCGGCGGGGGGTCCATTAACGCCCAGGTCTTCACTCGCGGCGTGGCCGAGGACTACGACAGCTGGGTCACGGACTTTGGCTGCGAGGGGTGGTCCGCCGATGAGGTGGGTGAGTACTTCGTCCGCTCCGAGTCCAACAGCAGGCTCTCGGCACCGCACCACGGGACCCAGGGTCCGCTCGGAGTCTCCGACCTCCTGCGCCCGCACAAACTTTCTGCGGCCTTCGTTAAGGCGGGCCAGGAATTCGGGCTGCCCTACAACAGCGACTTCAACGGTGCCGAGCAGTACGGTGTGGGCTTCTACCAGACCACCACCAAGAACGGCCGCCGGTGCAGCGCCGCCGTTGCCTACCTGAAGCCTGCCCGCAAGCGCCCCAACCTCACCGTGCGTGCCAACGTCACCGTCTCCAAGGTGATCATCAGGGATGGCCGGGCCGTCGGGATCGAGGCGATCCAAGGCGGCTCCCTCCGAACGTACCTCGCCGACCGGGAAGTGATCATCTCTGCCGGCGCCTTCGGGTCGCCCAAGCTGCTGCAGCTTTCGGGCATCGGCGACCCGGAGGATCTCGCCGCCGCTGGCATCGAAACCGTCCATGCCTTGCCGGGAGTCGGCAAGAACCTGCATGACCACTGCGACATCGACATCGTCTACGAACTCAGGGATTACCACAGCCTGGACCGGCTCAGTCAGGTACGTCCGGCCACAGTCCTGGCCGGCGTCGAGTACCTTGCCTTCCGTTCGGGACCCTTCGCTTCCACCCTTGTCGAGGCCGGCGGCTTCAGTTACGCCAACAAGGAGGAGAATTCACCCGACCTGCAGTTCCACTTCCTGCCCGCCGCGCGGGCGGGGACCGGCGCAGAGGCTTTAAAGCCCGGGTTCGGGGCCACCTTGAATTCGTACTTCCTGAGGCCGCGGAGCCGCGGAACCGTCCGGCCGGTGTCCTCTGATCCAAGCCAGGCGCCGCTCATAGATCCGAATTATCTCGCCGACGACTACGACCTTGAGATGGCAATCGCCGGCGTGCAACAGAGCCGGGAGATCATGGAGCAGTCGTCGATGGCTGAGCTCGTCAAAGCGGAGCACATTGGCGATGGCACACGGGTGGAATCCCGCGACGAGTATGTGAAATTCGTGCGCTCCTTCGGGCGGACGTCGTACCATCCCGTCGGCACCTGCGCCATGGGGACCGGTGATGATGCTGTCGTCTCGCCGCGGCTGAAGGTCTACGGGCTGGAGGGACTGCGCGTCGTTGACTGCTCGATCATGCCCCGGCTCGTCAGCGCTAACACCCAGGCGCCGACCATCATGATCGCGGAAAAGGCCGTGGACATGATCCTTCAGGATGCCCGATAGCCCGGGACGCGCTGGCCGATTCCGGAACTCATCGTGTTGTGGCCGGTGCGCTCGGCCTCTGGGAGTCCTCTTGTGCCACCGGCGTCTGTCCCCGGCGCAGCACCGCGACGCTGTGTGAGTCATTTCACGCGTAACGGGGCGCCGGTCCTTGCCGGGCCGACGGTAGAATGGTCGGTGAACGTAGAAGTTCTGCCGCCGGGTCTGCGTTCGCAGCCGGTGGCTTTACTTTTGCTTGACACAGGCGCCCGGGGTGGACCGAATCCCCGCCGGCGCCGAGGTTCCGGACACCCTCCGGCAGCCGACTTCCGCATACGACGTCGTATGCAGTGGATTCTAGGAAGGTATTTCTGTGAGCCAGACGTCAGATTCTTGTCTTGATACGTGGATGGGTCGGGAGGCGCTCGCTGAGGCCATGATCCCGGTGATCGGCCGGCTGTACCGCGAAAACAACGTGGTCACCTCCATCCACGGTCGCAGCTTGATTAATAAGTCCACCATGAACATCCTTAAGGCGCACCGCTTCGCCCGCCGGATGAGCAAGGAAGAACTGCGTCTCGAAGAGACAGCCCCGCTGCTGGACGCCCTGACCAAGCTTGAGCTCGGCGCCGCTGCCATCGACATCGCCCGCCTCAGCGAGAAGTACCGGGTCGAGGGCAACGGTGCCAGCCTGGACGAGTTCCTGCGTGCGGAACTGGCCGAGATTGTTGGCAAGCGCGGCGGCGACGACCGCACCAGCACCGACGTCGTCCTCTACGGCTTTGGCCGCATCGGCCGCCTCCTGGCCCGTCTCCTGATCGAAAAGGCAGGCGGCGGCCACGGCCTGCGCCTGCGCGCAATCGTGGTCCGCCGCGGTTCGGACAACGACCTCACCAAGCGCGCCAGCCTGCTGCGCCGCGACTCGGTCCACGGCTCCTTCGAAGGAACCATCAAGGTGGACCTCGAGAACGACACCATCACCGCCAACGGTGTCCAGATCCAGGTCATCTACTCGGACAACCCGGCGACGGTCGACTACACGGCGTACGGAATCCACAACGCGCTCATCGTCGACAACACTGGACGCTGGCGCGACGCCGAAGGCCTGTCCCAGCACCTGAAGAGCAAGGGCGCTTCCCGCGTACTGCTCACCGCTCCGGGCAAGGGCGAACTGAAGAACATCGTGCACGGCATCAACCACGGCACGATCGCCGACTCCGACACGATCGTCTCGGCTGCCTCCTGCACCACCAACGCCATCACCCCGGTGCTCAAGGCCATCAACGACCGCTACGGCGTCGTGCACGGCCACGTTGAAACGGTCCACTCCTTCACGAACGACCAGAACCTGATCGACAATTTCCACAAGGGCGACCGCCGTGGACGCTCGGCCGCGCTGAACATGGTCATCACGGAGACGGGTGCCGCCAAGGCCGTCGCCAAGGCGCTGCCCGAACTGCTGGGCAAGCTTACCGGCAGCTCCATCCGCGTCCCCACCCCGGACGTGTCGCTGGCCATCCTGAACCTGAGCCTGGAAAACGGCACCACCAAGGACGAGGTCAACGACTACCTGCGGGAGATGTCGCTGCACTCCGTTCTGCGCAAGCAGGTCGACTACATCGATTCGCCCGAGGTAGTCTCCACGGACTTCGTCGGCTCGCGGCGCGCAGGCATTGTCGACGGCCTGGCCACGATCTCCAACGACAAGAACCTTGTGCTCTACGTCTGGTACGACAACGAGTTCGGCTACAGCTGCCAGGTGGTCCGCGTCATGGAGGAAATGGCCGGCGTGAACCCGCCGTCGTTCCCCGCCAAGGACGCAGCAGCCACCCTGGAAGCAGCCGGCCTGCCCGTCGAGGTCACAGCCTGACACCACCTGCCTGAACTCTGTTCTTCCCTTTCCCGGCCGATCCTCTGGAAACGGCCGGGAAAGGGCACCACAATGGTGCAATGGAACAGAACTCGGCAGTAGAGCACGAAACCACCCTGGAACACGCGCTGGACGTCGCCCGGCGGAACGTCAAGGAAGCCAAACGGCTCCTCGATGACGCCCGGGCCAAACACGCCGCCGGTGAGGTCGACGAGGCACGCGTCCGGCAACTCGAATCGCTGATGGCCCTCGCCAACGAAGACCTCGTACGCGTGACCAAGGAAAATTAGCCGGCACCTGTCCTCCACACTGTGGACAACCCCCGCAACACCGGAGGTCGGGCCTAGGCTTCGGGGGTGGATAGGATTCGCCCCGCGCACGAACGCACCGGACTCCAACGCCCCGCGCCGGAACGCCCCGGACTCCAACGCAGTGCCCGGGCACGTCACGCCGGGCAGCGTCCCGTCTGGACGCCGGCATGACCCTCACCTGGGCGGACTTCCGGCGGGCACGACGGCGGTCCCGCCAGGCGTGGGCGCTCCTGGCCGCCGCGGCACTCGCCGTGGCTGCCGGACTCGCCTGGTTCTTCACCGCCGGGCAGTTTGCCGCCTTCGAGGGGCCCGCCGACGGTCCCCGCGAGGCCCCCGTGCTCGCTTCCGGTTGGATGAACGCCGTCCCGCCCGTACGGCACGTCCCGTCAGGCCTCGCCGCGGCGCTGCTGGACACCCTTCCAGTCAAGGGCCGGGCGGCCAGGGACAACTACGACCGGGCCGCCTTCGGCCAGGCTTGGCTCGACGCGGACCACAACGGCTGCGATACCCGAAATGACATCCTCCGCCGCGACCTGCCGGACGCCGAATTCACCAAAGAATCCCGCTGCCTGGTGGCCGCCGGATCGTTCCGCGAACCCTACACGGGCCACCTGATCACCTTCCGCCGCGGAGCCGCGAGCAGCAAGGCGGTGCAGGTGGACCACGTTGTGGCGCTCGGGGACGCCTGGCAAAAGGGAGCACAGCAGCTGACCGCCGGGCAACGCGAGAACCTGGCGAACGACCCGGTGAACCTGATCGCCGTCGACGGCCCCGCCAACCAGGACAAGGGCGCGTCCGACGCCGCCACCTGGCTTCCGCCGAACAAGGCCTTCCGCTGCCACTACGTTGCCCGGCAGATCTCCGTCAAGGCCGCCTACCGGCTGTGGGTGACACCGGCGGAGAAGGACGCGATGAAGCGGGTTCTCGGCGCCTGCCCGGGACAGCAAACGGTTGTCGCCGCCGCTCAGTAGTCGCCGGGCCGGTGGAATCAGGGGCGAGCGCCGGGCGGGGAAACCGGGTGCGCCTAGATGACTAGCCTGACAGGGCCGGCGGTCGCCGGGCCGCCGCAGGCCTCGCTGCCGCCCACCCGGGTCCAGCCCAAGTCCAGCCCGCGCCGCGCCAGGACAGTCCCGTCGGCGGAGTACGCCGTAAGGGTCACCGTCTTCGGGGAGCGCATCAACAGACTGACCCGCCAGGTGCGCCCGTCGACCCGGGATGCTGTGAACGGGCTGTAGGCCGGCGCGGACGGGGCGGGGACGACGGGGACTGCCTCGGACGCGGACGGGGCGGGGACGACGGGGACCGGCAGGGTTGTAACCGGTGCGGGCACGGCGCCGGGGCTGACGGAGGTCCCAGGAGCGCGGACCGGGCCGTCCGAGCGCACCGAACAGACGTCGTCCGCGCAGAGCTCCACCAGGTGGACCTTGTCAGCGCTGCCGTCCAGCGACACTGTCACGGAATTGAACCAGGCGATTGCAGGGCAGGCGTTCGGCACGAGGCCGGAGCAGCCGGCCGTTCCGGCGGCAAGCAGCACGGCAACCGCCAGGACACCCGGTCCGCGCTTCACGGTGCCGCGCTGCCGTCGAAGACCCGGGCGGCGAGTTCGGCTTCCAGCCGTTCAACGTCCGCGCGGTGGCAGAGTTCGGTCGCCCGCGTCGTTACCGTGGCGCTTCCGGCGGCGACGGCGGCGCGGAGCGCCTCTTCGAGCGTGCGGCCCTGTGCATGACGGAGCACGAAGGCGGCCAGGAAGCTGTCGCCCGCTCCGACGGTGCTTTGTACCTGCACCTGAGGCACTGCCAACTGCAGAATCCCGGATTTGGAGGCGAGCACCGCTCCGTCGCCGCCGAGCGTCAGGGCGACGTGTTCCGCGGAGCCGTCCGCGACCAGCGCCTTGGCCGCCTCGACCTGGCTGTCCGGACTCTCCAGAGTCGTGCCGAAGTGCAGCCCCAGCTCCCGCCGGCTCGGCTTCACCAGGAAGACTCCCTCGGCGAGGGCTTCGGCCAGAGCCGGCCCGGCGGCGTCCACGATGCAGCGCGCATCGTGCTGCCGTGCCAGCCGGGCCACCTGGGCGTAGAAGTCCTCCGGGACCCCCGGCGGAAGGCTGCCGCTGGCAACGACGTACCCGCCAACGGGGATCGAATCCGCTACCAGCGCCAGGCACAAACGCCACTCCGGCTCACTGAGCTCGGGGCCCTGGAGCACAAAGCGGAACTGCTTGCCCGTCGCCGTCTCGTCGACCGTGAAGTCCTCGCGGGTACTCCCTTGGATCGGCACGGCCAGGGTGGGGACGCGTTCGGCTTCGATGAGCCGGCGGTAGGCCTCCCCGGTCGGTCCGCCGGCGGTGTAGACCGCAAGGGTCCGCCCGCCGAGACGCTGCACCACCCGGGACACGTTCACGCCGCCGCCGCCCGGATCAAGACGGCTGGCGCCGCAGCGCAGCTTGTGGCCGCTGATGACGTGCTCCGTGGCGGTGCTGACGTCCAGGGCGGGATTCACAGTGAGCGTGAGGATCGGCTGCAGCGCCGTCGGTCTGGAGGCTTCCATGGCCCCAGCATAGGAGCACCGGGCTGCCGGTGTCCCGGCAGGACGTCCCCTTGTGGGCAGCAGGCCGCTCCGCGAGAATGGGCGCGGCAGGGTCGGCGACACGCAAGTTGGCCGTTACGAGCGGAACGGAAACCATGGCACAGAGCAAGGACGGCACCGGCAAGGCGGAGAAAGGCCGGAAGGGCGGCAAGGGGCACGGGTCCAAGCGGCTGGACCTTGACGTCTATGAGACCGAACTCCTCCGGCTCCAGGCCGAGCTCGTCGCATTGCAGGAATGGGTCCGGAGCACCGGTGCACGGGTGCTGGTGATCTTTGAAGGGCGCGATGCCGCCGGCAAAGGCAGTGCGATCAAGCGCGTGACCGAATACCTGAACCCCCGCGTTGCCCGCATCGTGGCGCTGCCGGCCCCGACGGAGCGGGAGCGCGGTGGATGGTATTTCCAGCGCTACGTGCAACATCTTCCCGCCGCGGGGGAGATCGTCCTGATGGACCGCTCCTGGTACAACCGCGCCGGCGTCGAACATGTGATGGGGTTCTGCACACCCGCGGAACACAAGCGCTTTATGGCCCAGTGCCCGGTCTTTGAACGGCTGCTGGTCCAGGACGGCATTCTGCTGTTCAAGTACTGGTTTTCGATCAGCCACGCGGAACAGGAGCGGCGCTTCAAGTCCCGGCTGGATGATCCGTTGCGGCAGTGGAAACTCTCGCCGATGGACCGGGAGGCGATCCTCCGTTGGGAGGACTACTCGCGCGCCAAGGACGACATGTTTATGCAGACCGATACCGCCGAATCGCCCTGGTATGTGGTCGAAGCAGAGGACAAACGCCGGGCCCGGGTCAACATGATCGCCCATCTGCTCTCCAGCATCGACTACACCGAAGTCCGGACGGAACCGGTGACCCTGCCGGAAAGGCCAAAGGCCGTCAACTACACCCGCCCGCCGCGGGACCTCTACCGCTACGTTCCGGACCACGCCGGCATCCTCCAGCAGGCCGGCGAGGGATAGCCGTGAACCGGATCGGCACCCGGCCAGACGGCGCCAGCGCCCGGGGCACCGGGTGCCGCCGGCCGGCCCGGGCAGGTAGGGTACGGTCATGGACATTATCCTGGTACCCGGATTCTGGCTGGACGCCTCCTCGTGGGACGAGGTGACCCCGCCGCTGGTTGCGGCCGGGCATCAGGTCCACCCGCTCACGCTGCCCGGGCTGGAATCGGCCGGCACGCCCCGGGCCGGCATCGGTCTGCGCACCCACATAGACGCCGTCGTGGCGAAGATCGACGCCCTCGAGGCCCCGGTGGTCCTGGTCGGCCACTCGGGCGGCGGCGCCATCATCCACGGCGCCGTCGACGCCCGCCCGGACCGCGTGCTCCGGGCGGTCTACGTCGACAGCGGTCCGCTCGGCGAAGGCGGAGTGATCAACGATGACCTGCCGGCCGAGGGCGATGAGGTGCCGCTGCCGCCCTGGGAACTGTTCGACGACGAGGACCTCACCGATCTCGACGAGCCGCTGCGGGCGATGTTCCGTGCCCGCGCCATCCCGGAGCCCAAGGGCGTGGCGCAGGACCAGCAGCGGCTGCACGACGAGCGCCGCTACAACGTCCCGGCGACCGTCATCGCCTGCGAGTTCCCGTCCTCCATGCTGATCGAGATGATCGGGGGCGGCCACCCATACGTCGCGGAGCTCGGGCGTGTCCGCGACGTTGAGTACGTTGACCTGCCCACCGGGCACTGGCCGCAGTTCACCAGGCCGGCGGAGCTGGGCGCGGCGATCCTTGCCGCCGTCGACCGGAAGTAGCGCCGCACCGGAAGTAACCGCTCAGGAACCAGACGGGGACGCTAGTGGCCGAACGGGTCCGGGTCCACACCCGGCATCCAGGTCAGACCGGGAACGCCCCAGCCGCTCTTCTTGGCCTGTTTCAAGGCCTTGCGGGCGTAGCGGTCGATCAGCCGGTTGACGTAGAGCTTGCCGTCCAGGTGGTCGAACTCGTGCTGGATCACCCGGGCAAACCATCCCGTCGCCTCGAAGTCGACCGGGTTGCCGTCCCCGTCGAACCCCTGAACCCGGGCCCACTCGGCGCGTTTGAGCGGGTACTGCCCGCCGGGGAAGGACAGGCAGCCTTCCTCTTCCTCGTCCGGATCCGGCAGCGCTCCGGAGACCTTGGAGAGCGTCAGGACCGGGTTCACGACGGCGCCGGACGGCGGGGCGCCGTCGTCGTTCTCGTACCGGTAGATGAAGAGCCGTTTGCCGACCCCGACCTGGGGCGCGGCGAGACCGACGCCGTTGGCGGCGTCGTTGGTCTCGAACATGTCCGCGATCAAGGTCCGGAGCTCGTCGTCGAAAGCTTCGACCTCAGCGGCCCGGCGGTGCAGTACGGGCTCGCCCCAGATCGTGATGGGCAGAACGGTCATGTCAGCTGTTCCTCCGGTGCTTTGGTGGGGGCGGGTCATCCCGCGATGGTGCGGCCGACGACGTCGCGCATGATTTCGTTGGTGCCGCCGAAGATGGTCAGCAGCCGGGCCGCCAGATAGGCCTGGGCCACGGGGTACTCCAGGATGTAACCGTAGCCGCCGTGCAGCTGCAGGCACCGGTCGGTGACGGACTTGGCACGTTCGGACGCCCACAGCTTCGCGCGGGCGGCGGAAGCGGCGTCGAGCTCGCCGGCGTTGAAGGCCAGGATCGCCTGGTCCACGTAGCTTTCGGTGACCTCGACCTCGGTGAGGATGTCGGCCAGTTCGAAGCGGCTGTTCTGGAAATCGATGATCCGCTCGCCGAAGGCGTTGCGGTCCTTCGTGTAGCGGACGGTCTCCTCGTAGACGGAGCGGACGACGGCGGAGCTCGCCACCGCGATCGCAAGCCGGCCCTGGGGGAGCTGCCCGGCGGCGTACTGCAGGCCTTTGCCCTCCTCGCCGACGAGGTCCGCGTGCGGCACCCGGACGTTGTCGAAGAACAGCTCCGCGGTATCCGAGGCCTTCAGGCCCATCTTGTCCAGCTGGTTGCCGGTGCTGTAGCCCTCGCTCTTGCGGACCATAAACAGCGAGAAGGAGTCGTGGCCTCCGCGGCCGCTGCCGCCGTCGGTGCGGGCCAGGACCAGGGAGGCGTCGCCGGAGATGCCGTTGCCGATGAAGGTCTTCTGGCCGGTGATCAGCCAGTCGTCGCCGTCGCGGACGGCCTTGGTGCGGATCCCGCGGAGGTCCGAACCGGCGCCCGGCTCGGTCCAGGCGATCGAGGTAACCGTCTGGCCGGAAACCATGCCGGGGAGCCAGCGGCCCTTGAGCTCGTCGGAGCCGTAGGCAAGCAGGTGGGGGAGGACCAGGTCATCGTGGAGATGGAAGGCCAGGCCCACGGCGAGGTGGTTGCTCTTGGCGAATTCCTCATCCAGCACGGCGCGGAAGCGGTAGTCGTTCATGCCCATGCCGCCGAACTCTTCCGGAACAGCCAGGCCCAGCAGCCCCTGCTCGCCGGCCGCTGTCCACAGGTCCCGGGACATCATGTGGTCCTGGTCCCACTTGGCGTAATGGGGTGCAATGGCGCGGGTGTTGAACTCGGTGGCCATCTCACGGAACATCTCGTGGTCTTCTTCAAAAAGCGTGCGCTTCATCGCAGTTCCTTCCGTTCACGGTTCCATGGACAGACAACAAAGGCCGCACCGGATATCCGGTACGGCCTTCGTCTAAGGTCGGACAATTACTGCCGTCCTTCATGAGGGTGAGCGACGGGGGTTGAACCCGCGACCTCCTGGACCACAACCAGGCGCTCTGCCAACTGAGCTACGCCCACCATGTGCCCTGGCATGCCCTCCGGCGAACCGGCTGGCTGAAAAGGCAACGACAAATAGCTTACCTGCTCTTCGGGGCCGCTTTTGCCACTTTTCGGGTTTTCGTCAAAATATTCCCCAAACGTGTCGCAGATTACTCGGCCGGGGCCGGTTCCTCCGCGGTTCCCATGACCTTCCGGGCGATCCGCTGCGCCGTGGCGCTGTCCGGCCCCGGTGCGGGGACGAAGACCGCCTCGCGGTAATAGCGCAGCTCGTCAATGGAATCCTGGATGTCACCGAGGGCGCGGTGGCCGCCGAGCTTGGCGGGGGACTGGAAGTAGGCCCGCGCGTACCAGCGCCGGGAGAGTTCCTTGATGGTGCTCACGTCGATGACGCGGTAGTGCAGGTGCTCGACGAGTTCGGGCATGTCGCGGACCAGGAAGACGCGGTCGGTCCCCACCGAGTTGCCGCCCAGCGGGGCCTTCTTGGGATCCGGCACCCACTTCTTGATGTAGTCAAGGACGATGGTCTGGGCCTCCGCCATGGTCTTGCCGTGGGGGAGTTCCTTCAGGAGCCCGGAGCGGGTGTGCATGTCGCGGACGAAGTCGTTCATCTGTGCCAGGGCGGCGTCATCGGGTTTGATCACGACGTCGACGCCGTCACCGAGGATATTAAGCTCCGAGTCCGTCACCAGCGCGGCGACCTCGATGAGGGCGTCGTTGATGGTGTCCAGTCCGGTCATTTCGCAGTCGATCCAGACGATGCGTTCATTAGATATAGGCACGCGCCCAGCCTACCGTTTCGTCGCCGCTGGGCGGTCCGGTGCTAGGATTTCGGGTACGCGGGCGGAGATATTTCTTCGCCGCCGCGGCGTGCCCCGGGCCGGTTCCCAGGCCGGCTGAGGGTGGAGACGAGCCCCACAACAGATTGGACGATCCTGCGATGACGGTGCCTGCGCCTGCGGCGGGGAAAACGGCTGCCGGCACATCCGCTGCGGTAGCCCTTGCTGACGTGGACAACGCCCGTTCACCGCTGCTGGCAGGATTTGTCGGCTCGCTGTTCATGGCGATCGGTTCGCTGGGTGTGGGCTGGCTGGCGCCCGTATCCGAGCTGCGGCGTGTGCCCTTGTTCATCTGGATGCGCACCGAAGCGTTCGGCGTCGCGCTGTGCATCGTGCTGCTGGCCGTCGGCGGGATGCTGCTCGTCCGCTCCTGGCTCAGGCTCGGCCAGCGCGTGCGGGTCTGGGGTGCGGAGGCCCGCAGGGCCACCCTGCAGGCGGTCGTGCTGTGGGGCCTGCCCCTGATGTTCTCAGTCCCGCTGTTCAGCCGCGACGTCTACGCCTACATCGGGCAGGGACGCCTGATGGTGGAGGGCTTCAACCCGTACGAAAACGGCATCTCGGCGCTGTCGAACTATTTCCAGCTCGGGGCCGACAAGATGTGGACCGAGGCGCCGGTGCCGTACGGCCAGCTCTTCCTCTGGATCGAGCAGCTCGTGGTCTGGTCCACCAACGTGCACCCGGAGGCCAGCATCATGCTGTTCCGCCTCGCCGCGCTCGCCGGGATCGTGCTCTGCATCATTTACGTGCCGAAGCTCGCCGAGCTGCACGGCGTCAACCCGCACCGCGCCCTGTGGCTGACCGCCGCCAACCCGCTCTTCCTCACCAACTTCATCGCCAGCGTCCACAACGACGCGCTGATGATCGGCCTGGCCCTGGCAGGGCTGTACTACTGCGCCACCCGCCGGGTCATTCTCGGCCTGGTCCTGGTGACCCTGTCCATCTCGGTCAAGCCCATCACCATCGTCTTCCTGCCGTTCATTGGCCTGCTCTGGGCCGGAAAGAATGCCAGCTGGCCGCGGAAGTTCGTGTACTGGGGGCTCACGGCGGGCAGCAGCCTGGCCCTGCTGTACGCCATGAGCCTGGTCAACGGCTTCGGCTTCGGCTGGATTAACGGGCTCTCCGCACCGGGCAGCATCTGGATCTGGTACGCCCCGGTGGGGCTGCTGGGCCTGGTGGTCGCGTCCATTTTCAACGCGTTCGGGCTCGACGGCTGGGGGCTGGCCAAGTGGGTGTACGACGCCGGGAAACTGCTGGCGCTCGGAATCATCGCCTGGCAGATCTTCCGCGGCGACTATGACCGCCTGATCCGCCGCCTCACCCTGGCGTTCGCCGCCGTCGTCGTGCTGGCCCCGATGATCCAGTCCTGGTACGTCGTCTGGCTCATTCCGCTCTTCGCCGTCACCGGCATCCGTGACGACTGGCAGGTCAAGGCCCTGTACTTCATTGTGTCGTTCTTTATGGTCTACGCGATCTCGGACCAGCTGGAGGTCTTCCCTTACCTCCAGACCGCGGACCTCGGCCTGGCCCTCGCCCTGGCCCGCAACGCCGCCGCGATCATCGCCCTGCTCTTCGCGCTCTACCTGATCTTCCTGGACCCCAAGACCAAGCTGCTGTTCAGCAAGTCCGAGGAACCAGTCACCACCCGCCCGGTCATCTGAGCTTCCGCAGGGCCTCCCGGCGGGAGAGCGGGCTCAACGAATCTCCGTGGCGCGCCGCGAAGTCCCGGACCCAGTCCGGATCGGTGGCGGCGTAGTCACGCAGGGCCCAGCCGATGGCCTTCCTGATGAAGAACTCCGGGTCGGCCAGATTGGGTTCGATGACCGCTGCCAGCAGGGCCGGATCCGTCGCGGATTTGGCGCCGAGCTGGGCCGTGATGGCGGCCCTCCGGATCCAGAAATCCGGGTCGGTACCCCAGCGCCGGAGGACGGGGGACATGTCCTCCCGGTGCGTCTGCAGCAGCCCGCACAGCCGGTGCGAGACCCCGTCCACCAGGTCCCACCAGGCGCCGCTGCGGATGATCTCCTCGTAAAGCGGGAGCATGCTCAACTCACCGGCGGCCAGCCGCAGCCCCGAGAGGTCGATGGCGGCGTAGCGTTCCTCCCGCCAGCCGGCGCCCCGCCACAGCTCCAGCACGGTGGACTGCAGGTCCTGGAGCGAACCGGGAGGCAGTTCCCTGGCGGCGGCCCCGACGATCCTGCGGACCTCCGGGACCCTGACCCCCAGCGAGGGCATCTCGGACTTCAGGTAGGCCTGCGCCCCTGCCCCGCGGGCAGGATCCGCGGCAGCCCGCAGCCGGGAACGGATCGCGGACAGCAGTTCAGCGTTGGCCATGGGGCAACTTTAGCCACGCTCCAGCTGGGCCCTAGATGATTAATTCCTATTGGATTCAGTGGTCGTATGCGATCAGCGAACGTTTTCGGGGCGTTCCGGTCAGCCAGTTGTGCCAGATTCCGGCTGCGAGGGC
>NZ_JBWZCJ010000043.1:0-15453 GCF_059383535.1 Pseudarthrobacter sp. HLT1-3
TGCCCGCTGCTTCCGGAGCCACTTCGGGCCCCTGATTGCCTTCCACATCCCTATTCAACAGCGGGGCTCCGACAATAAGATCACCCCTGCATGGGGTGGAAACAGCAGCTGCGGCGGACGGCAGCTCCTCCCGTTCACGGAGCTGCCCGGTCAGCCCGGCGCCGCCGCCGCCGTCGTTAGCGGAAGGCCGGACGACCTCCAGGGAACGGGCCACCTCGGTGACCGTCACCTGTTCTGGCTGAGCCTTGTCGGGCCCCTGATTGCCGTCCATGGAAACACGCTATCGGCCACCTGTGACAATCAACGGCCCCCGCCATGCGAAAGAATGACCCCATGAGCGACGCCGGCGAATTCATAGACGAGGCACTCCAGCGGGAGTCGTCCTGGAGCCGCGCCGAGGAAGCAGAGGCAAGGCACGGCAGCGGTCACCGCTACTACGGAGCGTCTGTCGGCGCCGTGCGGGGAACGATCCGGGACGCCCTCCGCCGCCATGCGGAACTGACGCACGATGACATCACAGCCCTGAGCTCCGAGTTGTGGGAGGTGCCCGTCTTCGAACGGCGCCTCGCCGCCGTTGTGCTCCTGCAGTCCAGCGTCCGGCTGCTCACCAACACGGACCTCACCCGGATCGAAGGATTCGTGCGGAGTGCACGAGTGGGCGCGCTGATAGACCCGCTCGCCATCGACGTCATCGGCCCGCTGATCGCCGGGCTCGACGTCGTGGCCCGGGTGCGTGCCGACAGTGTCCTGGACCGGTGGATGCGGGATCCCGACGACTGGCTGCGCCGTGCAGCCCTGCTTTCCCCGCTCCGCGAGCTCCGTGCCGGCGCCGGGGACTGGCCCGGGTTCGTGCGGCACGCCCGTCTCGCGCTGGGGGAGTCGCCCCAGACGGAAGCGCCGGCGGGCGACGACGGCGATGTTGCCGCCGAAGCGGCCTCCCGCGTGCTCACCGAGATGGCCCGGCACCGGCCGGGGCTGGAATTCTGATCGCCCCGCTCTGGATTTGTGATCGTTCCGTTCTGGAAGACTGGCGTTATGAATGCAGAGTCCAAAGGGGAACGTTCCACGCTCCTGTTCATTCACGGCGGCGGCGTAGGACCGTGGATGTGGGCGGCGCAAAATGCCTACTTCGCCCGTGATTTCACCGTCCTCACCCCAACTCTTCCGGGGCACCATCCGCAGCGCAAAGGCACGTTTTACACCCACGGCCAGGCGGCAGCTGCAGTCGCAGAGGAGACCGGCCTTCTGGAACACGCCCGCCCCGTCACCGTCATTGGATTTTCCCTCGGCGGTCAGACCGCGATCCAACTGGCAGCGTCCTACCCCGGCCACGTCGAACGCCTCGTGGTGGTCAGTTCCCTTTTGAGCCCGTGGCGCGGAGCAACGGCGCTCAGCCTGCTCGCCGCGGCGTCCGCACCGCTGTCCAGGAACCGTCGCTTCGCGAACGCCCAGGCGGCGCAACTCGGCATCCCCTCAAACATGTTCGAGGACTACTACGCCTTGTCCCGGTCCAGGTCCGCCGGAACGCTCAGGCGCTTGATCCATGCAAATTTCTCGTTCGCCGTTCCTCCTGAGGTCCTGTGCTCCTCACTGCCGGTACTCCTCATGGCCGGGGACAAGGAAGAACCCCGGCTCTTGCGGGGCCTGGAACATTACCAATCGAAATTCCGGAACTGCACCTTCCAGGTCCACCCGGGCGTGGGGCACGGGATGCCTTTCACTCAGCCCGGGCGGTTCAACGCCTCGCTGCACCAATGGCTGGAATCCGCCCGGCCAGCATAGGATTGCCGTCATAACGCCGGCCGCAGGCCAGCCCCTGACAGCCGCTTCCATGACCAGACGAAGAGCGCGGCGGCGGCGGGTGGTGCGATGAAGGCGGCCATCGTCACCAGCTGGAGTCCGACAATTGAACCGGCGAGGCCGAGCAGCGCTGTCACGCCGACGCGGAGCGAAGGGCCTCCGGGAATGAGCCGTCCGAAGGGCAGCGCCACCGCGAAGCCCAGCATGGTTGCTGCAGCAAGGATAAGCGGCCACTGCGTGGGATGCCCGGCCCCAAGAAATTGGGCGGCCGCCTCCACGACGAGACTCGCGCAACACAGGAATGCCGACCACTGGATGATGCTTCCGAAACGCGGAGTGAGCATAATCCCGGCTGCGAGGGCCGCCGGGAGGGCGGCCAGCGCGCCGGCCGCCAACCCGAGGTTCATGGCGTGGGTGGAATCGGTAACCATCGGCGCCCAGCTGCTGCCGGTGAGGGCAAACACCGCGCACCCCAGTCCCGCAATAAGCGTCACCAGCGCGGCAGCGCACGCTGCAGCGTCCCTCCGCCGAGTCCAAGCTGCAGCCGGCCTCTGCGGGGACGCTCGCACTGCTACCCGAACGGCGTCGCGCCGTGCTTCAGGATGCTTCGCTCTGCCCAATCTCAGAGCCATCACAAGCAGCACGACGGCGCCCGGTGCGCCGGCTATGGGGGCCATCAGCGTCAAGGCGCCGAGAAGAGGCGCCAATAGTGCTGCCAGGACTGTACTTTGCACGACGTGGTTGGGCAGGGAGCGCCGCTTGCTTAGCGCCGAGCCGACCGGTGCCACGAGACAGATCGTGCCAGCAATCCACGCGAGAATGAGGAACAGGAGCGTTGACGAACCAAACCAGCTGCGGCCGACGCCCGCATCAGCTTCATCGAAACCGACCGACCAACTCGCTGCCGTCAATGCCGCCAAACCACACGCCAAGAAGGCACTAGCCGCAGTGGACAACGCCGCCGGGGCGGAAAGCCGCCCCGTTCGATGCAAGAGCACGACGGCGGAGAGGGCTGAAGCCAGCGGGCCGATGAAGACGGCCAGCACGAGCCGAACCAAGCCGGCTCCGGGGAGCATTATCGCGTTGGTCAACAAGAGTCCGGTGGACACAGTGAAAGCGGTAACAGCTGCGGCTGCGAAACCCGCGGACCAACGATACGTCGCCCTCCCGCCCAGACCGTGGGCCCGGAGCGACCACGCCTCCGGCCTGAAAGGGCGCGCCAAGCCTCTGGCCTGGCTACGCCGTCGGGAACCGCTCATCGCTTGCCCGGGCGGCGCTCCACCACGGCGTAAGCCTTTTCATCGAAGAACTCCCAATCGGTGACGACCATAAAGCCCAGCGCATCCACCCGGTCGTTCAGGACGTGGACGTCGAATCCGCCGTCGCGGGGCTCGGCGTCCCACGTGGACACGTGAGCTTCCCCGTCTTCGAGCACCACCAGTTCCGTGTTGACGTTGAAGTCCTCCGGCGGCTGACTGCTCAGCTGGCAGATGGCAACACAGTGCCGGGGGACGTCGGGGCTGTTCATTGTCGGGCCTCCGTTTCGGCGGAACGGTGATGGCATCATCCTATGCCTGGGGCAGCGACCGGCGGGGCATTCCAGGCCCGGCCATGCCCCCCCATGTGATACCTCGATGTGACTTGTCGTGATCATTCCGTTACCGTTATTAAGTGCCTGTTGTTTCCGAGACAGGTTCTCCCCCGCCGATTGCCTAACTCTGCCGCGGCGTGGGGATAACTCGCAGCAACGTCCGGCAGAGACGGGGAAACCAATTTTGACCCGCTGTTTTCCAGGGGTCTTGGGGTGAAGCCGCACGGCCCGCTATGTCGGGCCCGCGTGCGGCCGGGTGCCTCCCATCCGAATCCGACAGCTCACCTCGCAGGCATTGGGAGAGGCTTCTATAATGACTTTTAGCAATACCCGTGCGCCCAAACACGCCGCCCTACGCAACAATCGCCGCACCGCCGGCACCATCGGCCGCCAGGCCGCAGTCCTCGTCGCCGCTTCCGGAATGGTGCTTAGCGGCGCCATGGCCGCCAACGCCGCCGATGCACCGACCGAGCGCGACGCTGCACCAGCAACGTCCGTTGACGTCAAGGGCCAGGTATCCGCGCCGGTGCAGGCCGACTCGGCCGTCCAGATCACTTTCGAACGCACGGCCGTCGAGACGTCCCCGGCTCCCGTGGTGGAGGCACCCAAGCCCGTAGACGCTCCGAAGGCGGCAGCTGCTGTTGCCGCTCCAAAGGCAGCAGCTGTGGCCCCCGCGGCGGCCAAGGCAACCGTCAAGGTCCAGGCAGCCCCGGCCCCGGCCGCTGCCCCGGCAGCCGGTGGAGTCAACGCCACCCTGCTGTCCGTGGCCTACGGCCAGATCGGCATCACGCAGGACTGCACCGCCATGGTGGAGAAGGCCCTGAACGCGGCCGGCATCCCGGTCGGTGACATCGGCCCGCAGGCCTTCCTGAAATACGGCTCGGTCGTCGCCACGCCCCAGGCCGGCGACATCATCGTCCAGTCCGGCCACGTCGCCATCTACGCCGGCAACGGCCAAGCCATCAGCGGCGGCATGAACGGCGTCAACGCCACCATGACGCACCCGCTGTCCTGGCTGACCGCCACCGGCCCGGTGACGTTCGTCCGCGCAGGCTAGCAGCACCGCCAGCAACGCACAGGAGGCCGGTCGATCAGTTGCCTTGGGGGCAGCGGATCACCGGCCTTCTGCGTTAACGGAGTCCGGCTCCACCGCGTACCGCAGCAGCACCACGCCGTTGCCAAACGTCCGGCTCTCCAGCAGTCGGAGAGGCATCATCGCATCCGTTTCCTTAAACAGGAGTTTGCCCCGGCCGATGAGGACCGGGTGCACATAGATCCGGTACTCGTCGATCAGGCCGAGCCGCCTGAAAGCCGCCGCGAGATCGGCGCCGCCAAGGGCCAGATCGCCGCCGGGCTGTTCCTTGAGCCTCACGACGTCCTCGGCGACGACCTCGTGCACCACCTCGGTGTTCCAATCCGCCGTCGGCAGGGTCCGGGAGTAGACGATCTTCGGCATGTCCCGCCAGATCCCCGCGAACTCAACCAACGGGGGAGGGCTCGACGGGTCCTGGTCGGCCGTCGGCCAGAAGGCCGCCATCAGCTCGTAGGTAACGCGGCCGTCCAGGAAGGCGCCCATCGTCCGGAGCTCATTGTTGAAGTGGGTGTGCAGTTCGTCATCGACCCGGTGCCAGCTCAGATCGTGCTGCGGACCTTCGAAGTAGCCGTCCAGGGACACTTGCATCATGAAGATGACCTTGCGCATGCGGGGCTCCTTTGCTGGGCTGCCGGGGTTCCAGCCTACGACGCGGACCGCGGCAGCGGCAGGGCGACGCCGGCCGGCCCGTTCTTGCCGCACTGCGGCTTTGGCGGCCCCCGGACCCCGGGCTCCGGGCTCCGGAAGGCCAATCCGGGACCACGTGGGCGCGGCCGCTTGCGCTAGGCTGAGCCTGGGGCAGAATAAGGAAATCTGAAGCCGCGCCGCGGTTCTGAATTGAGCGCGGTCCCTAGTCAAGAAGGACAAGCATGCCAGCGAACCAGCTCGTGCCGTCAGTCGACGTCGCGCCTCCGTCAATACTTCGGCGATAGGCCGGATGGATTCCTGGGGTCCCGGCCGGCACTACAGCAGCGGCCGGCATACAGCCGACTTCAACCGGAGTCCCCTGCGGGGCCTGCCGGGGTTTCTGGGCGGGATCAGGCCGCAGTTCCTGATTGCGCTCATCACGGTCCTCGCCCTGGTCTCGGCCGCGACCGTCTACGCCACCGTCCAGGCCGGCATTCCACGCGATGCCGGTGCTGCTCCGGCCACCTCGGCAACCGCAGCAGCGAATGCCGGAGCTGCCGACCCGCTGTCTGCCACCGGAGCGACACCGTCCGCGGCAGTAACAGCCACAGCGCCGCCGGCTGGAGGCGCAGCCCCGACACCCGCCGTCGCTCCTTCCGACCCGACCATCAGTGCGGCGCTCGACGCGGAAATCGACGGGGTCATCAAGGCCAACAGCGCCTACAAGTTGGGCGTGGCCCTGATCGACGTGCGCGACGGGGAAGTGCACGAGTACGGGGTGAAAACCAAGTTCGTGGCCGCCAGTACCGGCAAGATCCTCGCCGCTGCCGCCTACTACCACCTGGTGGAAACCGGCAAGGCCTCGCTGGCGTCCCGGATGGGGGCGTCCACCGCCGGCCAACAGATCCGGCAAATGGTCCAGCAGAGCAACAATGAATCGTGGGCGTTGATCCTCGCCGCCGTCGGCCAGAAGGGCATGACCGCCTACGCCGCCAGCCTCGGCATCCCCTATGACCGCACGGTGAACGGGCTGACTCCCGCCGAGACGGGGCGGACCCTGTCCGAGCTGTACAGCGGACGGCTCCTCAATGCCACCAACACCGCCCAGCTGCTGTCCTATATGCAGCAGACCAATTACGAGCTGCTGATCCCGGCCGCCACGCCCCCAGAGGTCAGCGTCTTCCACAAATACGGGCTGCTTGAGGGCTACCTGCATGACGCGAGCGTTCTGGTCCAGGGCGACCGGGCCTACGTATTTGTGGTCTACACGCTGGGCGTTGGACCGTCGGATATGGCGGCCCGAACCCGTGTCATCCACCAGCTCACCAAAACCGTCACTGCCAGACTCTTCTAGCGGGCCGTTCCCCAAACGGCCGCAGAACCGTACGCTGGTGGACGGAGGTGTCTGCCATGAAAGCAACCCAGGGAGACCGCATCATTATCCGTGGCACCACGGTCGAGTCATCGGACCGTCACGGGGAAATCCTCGAGGTCAAGGGTGCCGACGGCGCCCCGCCGTATCACGTCAGGTTCGACGACGGCCACGAGACTATTCTGTTCCCCGGCGGCGATTTCGTCGTCGAACACAGCAAGAGCGGCGAGACCCGCTAGAAGCTCGACGAACTGCCGGAGCCGGAGAAGCTGCCGCCACTGCTGCCGTAGCCCGTGGTGGTGCTGCCCCCGCCGCGGGCACTGCTCACGCTGCTGACACCGGTGTTGAAGCCGGAGTTGAAGGTCGGCACAGAGAAGAAGTAGTAGGCGGGATAGACCGTGCCCAGGATGCTGGGCTCGTACGTGCGCCCGTACTTGGCTTTGCTGCCGGCCTGCGCGCTCTCCATCTCCTTGCGCATCAGGGAGGCTTCCTTCTCGTTCTTGGCGAAGCTCTCGATGACCGTATCGGCGTGGTTCTTGAGCAGCTCGGACAAGTGGGTGCGGGCATCCCGCAACCGGTCCAGGGCCGTCTCCGGCGTGATCGAGCCATCTGCGAGCTCTGCGGTCCACTGTTCGATGTTCCGGTGGCTTTGGTCACGGAAGGAGCGGAGGGCGGCCGCGGTCGCGGAGTCGCCCGCCGCGTTGCGCTTGTTGAGCATTTGTTCGATCGCGGCCAGGTCGGCGCGGAACGGGGCCAGCTGCCGGTCCCAGGCGGGGGCCCAGGCGGAGCCCCGGTTGAGCAGGGCATTGGTGTCAGCGATAACGTCGTCGAGGGCGTCCAGCTCGGTGGCGGCGTCCGCGTAGCTCCTGACCAGGTTCAGATTCGACCGCTTGCTGAGTTCCTTGGGCGACAGGGCGTGGACCCGGTTGGCGAGGCCGGTGGCGCTGTTGTACTTCGCCATAAAGCTACGGTGCTTCTCCAGTACGGTGCTGCCATAGCGCGAGGCGTCCGGGATGGTGCTGGCGTTGAGCTCGGTGACTTCGAGATCCATGCTCACATTGGAGTAGCTGACGTCGCCGCGGGCCAGTTCCCGGCGGCTGCTGACCCTGGTCCGCCAGCGGACGATCAGCCAGGTGGCGGCGCCCGCGACGGCGGTGCCCACAGCGCTGAACGCAGTGACAAGGAAAGCGGTGGACCGGTACCACGGCTGGTTGATCAGTTCGGCACCGCGCTGGATCCCGGCGATGGTGCCGTCCGTCCACTGTGCGTCGCTCAGCAGATCCTTGGCGGCGTTCTGGATGTCCTCACGCTGTTCCTGTGAGACCTTTCGGTCCTCACCCATGTAAGTCCCGACGTGTCGGCCCCGCGGGTCCAAGGCGAAAATGAAGAGCCCGTCAGCCCACTTCTGCCCGTCTGCGCTGATCCACTCCGGACGCTCGGCCCGGGCGAAACGCAGGACCTCCTCGTTCAGATTGTCCGAGACCGAGCCGTTGTAGGTGTAGACAGCCACCTTCGTGGGCTGGTAAAACTCAATCGACTCCACTGCCGGCCGAAGGGTGTTTTGGTCCAGCACCCCCGCCCGGTCCTCGACGACGATGTCGACCGGCGCGACGGCAACTGCTGCCGGCCCCGAACCCACCAGCCCGATCACCACGAGCAAGACCAGGCCTACGACTTTCCGCACAATTCCCATTTCCTGAGCGTAATGCCTCCCGGCCGGCGCCGGCGGGAGCGCACCGATCCGGGTACCTGTTTTCGGTTAGGCTGGCCACGACTGACGGGGAAGGGAGCGGCAGTGATTGAGGATCCTGAACGGCCGGGACAGCCATGAGTTCCGCGAGCCCCGTGGATGATCTGAGCGGCGTGGCCGGCTTTGCCGCGCGGGCCGTCGACGCCCTGGGCGAGTGGGGTGTGGGGCTCTTCACCCTGGCGGAAACGGTGTTCCCGCCCATACCCAGCGAGCTCATCCTTCCCCTTGCCGGGTTTTTGACCAAGCAGGGGACCATGAACCTGGGCCTTGTCCTGGTCACCAGCACCCTGGGCGCCTATCTGGGCGCCCTGCTGCTCTACTGGCTCGGGTTGCGGCTGGGGCTGGAGCGGTCGATCCGGTGGTTGTCGAGGCTTCCGCTGATGGACCGCGAAGACTTTGAAAAGGCCGCCGACTGGTTCAGCCGCCACGGGCGGTCGGCTGTCTTTTTTGGCCGGCTGCTGCCGGGCGTGCGCAGCCTGATCTCGGTGCCCGCCGGTGCCCAGCGGATGAACCTGGGCACGTTCAGTGCGTTCACACTGGCGGGCAGCGGCATCTGGAACGGGCTGCTGGTCAGCCTGGGGGCACTGCTCGGGGCGCAGTACCGGCTGATAGACGAATACTCGCGCTTCCTCAACTTCGCCGTCTATGCCGCCCTAGCCGTCTTCGTTGCCTCGCTGATCGTGAGGGGCGTCCGACGGCGGCGAAACAGCAGGTCAGGGGCGGATGGGGTCTAAAGACATCGTGACGACAGCCCCGGTCTGCCACATAATGGCGAAATGAGTCCAGAGTCAGAGTCCGCGCCGAACGAACCACAGCCGAACGAACCACAGCCTCCCGCGTCAGAGCCGGCCGCGGCGCCGGCCGCTGAACCGGCCGCTGGACCAACCGCACCGCGTCGGCCGGACCGGACACTCCTCGCCATCCTTGCCGCCATCGCCGTGCTGGTGATCGTCGCCCTGATTGTCGTGTTCACCCGCGGCGAGCCAGCGCCGCTGAACGAGGCCACCCCCGCCGGAGTGGTCCAGCGGTATTCCGCCGCCGTCATCGCCGGCGACGAGGCGGCTGCGACGGCCTACCTGTCGGACGCCGCCAAGGCAGGCTGTATCAAAGAGGTGCCGCGGATGGGAACGGACAACTTCCGCGTCACGCTCGTCTCGACGACTGAGCGGGCGGAGTCCGCTGACGTCAGGGTGCTGATCACCGTCTCCGAGGGTGGTGGGCCGTTTGGAAGTGGCGAGTATCAAATGGAGGATGCCTTCGACCTGGTCAAGGCCGGGGACAAGTGGCTGATCGAAAGAGCCCCCTGGCAACTGACGGTGTGCCAGCCCACGGTGGTGAAGTGATGAGTGTCGACTCCGCCGTCGGCTCGGCGCAGCGGACTGTCCGACGCCTGATCACTTACCTGCTGCTCTTCGCCCTCGTTGTTGTCGCCGCCATCGGAGTCAGCGGGCTGCTGGAACGACTGCTGGTGGCGGGCACGGAACTGGCCGTGGGGGACGTGGCCGGGCTGGCGCGCTCGCTGGCGTTCGCGCTGATCGGCGGGCCGCTCGCCGCACTGCTCTGGTGGGTGGTTTGGCGGCGCCTGGGTGAGGAAACAGAACGGGCTTCGGTTGGCTGGGGCCTCTATCTGACCGGTGCCTATGTGCTCTCCCTGATCCTGGCGGTGAGCAACCTGCTCAGCACGCTGGCCACGCTGATCGGCGGCCAGTCGTTACAGTGGCGCTCCTCGCTGGCCACAGGGCTGGTGTGGGCCGTCGTCTGGGTCTGGCACCGGTGGATGGGGCGGCACCCGCGCAAACGGCCCCTGGATCTGGCCGAGGTCCCCACGGTTCTCGGCAGCTACATCGGCCTGGTGATGGGAGTCAGCGGCGCCATCACCGCGCTGTCCACCCTGCTCGACGTTGCACTCCGGGGGGAACTGGCTGCCGGGTCAGTGGGCAAGCCCTGGTGGGTTTCCGCGCTGCAGTCGCTCGTCTGGGCGGCGGGCGGCGGGCTGGTCTGGTGGTGGCACTGGAAACGCGACGGCGGGCGGCTGCTGCGCGGGGGGCTCGCCAGCGTCGGGCTGATCGCCGTGGGGGTCCTCGGCGCCGGGGTGCTGACCCTCGGTGGTGCGGGAGTTACGGTGTTCGTCCTGCTCCGGCTGGCCTTCGACCGCAACGAACCGATGGCGCAGTTGCTGGAGCCCTTGGCCACGGCAATCGCCGCCGCCGCGATCGGCTCACTCGTCTGGGTCTACCACCGGGGGCTGGCGCGCGGAAGTTCGGAAACCATCCGGCAGGGAAGCCGGTTGGTGACCTCCGGCGTCGCGCTGGTTGCCGCAGCCTCCGGCGTCGGCGTGATCGTCAATGCCACCCTCGCCATGGCGGCCACCCCCTTTGTGGGATCCGGGACACGCACGCTCCTGCTTGGCGGCATCAGTTCGCTGCTGGTCGGCGGCCCGGTCTGGTGGCTCGCCTGGAAGCCGCTGGACCGGTCACCCGCGGTGCAGCCCGGCCCGGCCGCGTTGTCCGGGACCTGGCAGGGCGCCCGCCGGGTCTACCTGATTGTGGTGTTCGGGCTCAGCGCCGTGGCCGCCGTCATCACCCTGCTGGTTATCGGGTTCCGGATGTTCGAGTTTTTTCTGGACGACCGCTCGGGCGGGAGCCTGGTGGAGAGGGTCCGTGCCCCGCTGGGCCTGCTTGTTGCCACGGGGCTCGTGGCGGGCTACCACTTTGCGGTCTGGCGCCACGAGCGTGCCGCTCTTGCGGCGGCGGCACCGGTCCGGAGGCGGACCATCGGTCATGTCATCCTGGTGACCGGCTCCGATCCGTCGCCGCTGCACCGGGTCATCGACGAAATCACCGGAGCCGGCGTGACCGTCTGGCGCAGGGCCGACGGCGGCGCGGGCCCTGCTGCTGGGGCGGGCGCTGCAGCCGGCGCGGGCCAAGCGACTGGCGCGGGCCCCGCCGCCGACGCCGGCCGGCTGGCGGGCCGGCTGGCTGCAAAACTCGAGGGCGTGACCGGAGCGCGGGTGCTCGTGACGGTCGGTCCGGACGGCGCGATCGAGGTGATTCCGCTGCTGGGCTGAGCGTCTCCGCCCGCGGCTACGCCAGGTCGAAGGTCCGCTTGTAGTGTTTCACCGCGTTGTTGACCGTGGGGAAGAAATGGTCGTGGCCGAACCGGCTGCTGACTCCGAACCGGATCAGTCGGTCCTTGATGGGCCCCTTCATCTCGGCGAAGACGAGGCTGATGCCGCGTTTCGCCAGCTCGTCGTCGAGCGCCACAAGGTCGTCCAGCGCGGTGGTGTCCAGGCCAGTGATGGCCTCTGATGCCACGATCACCCAGCGTACCGGTCCGGGTGCGTTGGCCACGAGGGTCCTGATGTGATCGGTGAAGACGGCGCCGTTGGCGAAGAACAGCGGGGCATCGAAGCGTGCGATCACCAGCCCGGGGATGCGCTGGCCCTCGGGGTGCCGGCCCAGGTCGTGGTAGCCGGGAACGTCTTCGACGCTGCCCAGTTCGGTGCGGTAGGGGTCCAGCGCGCGGATCACAAACGCGATCAGGGAGAGACCGATGGCGACCACGATGCCTTCGAGCACGCCCACAAAGGCGACCCCCAGGAAGGTGGCGACCAGCAGGGCGGCCTCGGTCCGGCTCATCCTGAGCAGCCGGAAGAGCGTCTTCAAGTCAAGGATCGACGCCGCGGCAACCATCACGACGCCGGCCAGCACGCTGGAGGGCAAGTAGGAGGTCACTCCGGGCGCCAGGAGCATAAAGGCCACAACGAGGACGGCGGCCACGGCTCCGCCCAGCGGGCTCTTGGCGCCGGCTTCGAGGGCGATCGGCGTCCGCGAGGTGCTCCCGGAAATCGGAAAGCCGCCAAAGAGGCCGCTGGCCACGTTCGCTGCCCCGAGGGCGCCCATTTCCTGGTTTCCATCCACCCGTATGCCCTGCCGGGCCGCGAGGCTCTTGGAGAGAACGGATGTATCGGCAAAGGCAATCAGGGCTATGCCGGCTGCCGGGCCGATCAGCGCGAGGATGTCGTCAACGCTGATTCCGCCGAGGGCGGGCCCAGGCAACCCGCGGGGCAAGGCGCCGACTGTGGGGAGCGCCGCGGTGAGGTTCAGGACGGCTGTCAGGGCCGTGGCTGCCACGACGGCGATCAGCACCCCGGGAAGCCTCCATGGCAGGAAGCGGCAGGTGACGATGACGGCGATTGTGCCCGCCCCGAACAGCAAGGCGACTGGATTGGTCATGCCCTGGGCCACCGCCTCTGCAGTGCCACTGGCGCCGGCGATCAGTGAGCCGCCGGTGGCAGGGAAGCCAAGCAGTTTCGGCAACTGGCTGAGCATGATGGCAAGGGCGATTCCATTGAGGTACCCCACGCGGATCGGTTTGGACAGCAGCCCGGTGACGAAACCCAGTCTGAAGACCCTGCCGGCCAGGAGCAGTCCGCCGATCATCAGTGCCAACACGCCCGCGAGGGCCACTGCCTGATCCGGATCCTTACCGGCGAGCGGCAGGATGGCTGCGGCGATCATCGGGGCCAGGCTGGAATCCGGGCCGACGATCAGGACCCGGGACGGACCGAACACTGCATAAACGAGCAGGGGGATGATCGACGCGTAGAGGCCCGTGACCGCCGGCAGTCCGGCCGCTTCGGCGTAGGCCATGCCGGCCGGAATCAGGAACGCGCTGAGGGCCGCGCCTGCGGCCAGATCGGATTTCAGCCAGGGACGCTGGTACACGCGCAGCATTCCCAGACCGGGCGGGAGTTTCAGGGCCCGCCTTTCGCGCACGGTGGCCCCGGGGCTACGCGGCAGGGGACGCGGAGCCGCCGGCCGCCGGAGCGTCCGTGCCGTACTCCGCGGAAATGAGGATGGGAAGGTGGTCGGAGGCGCCGCGTGGCAGGGTCTCGACACTCTCGATGTTCAGGCCTTGCGAGGTGGCGAAGTCGAAGTGGCCCTTGAAGACCTTGTAGCGGGTGTAAGTGCGGCGGTCGCTGAGCGTCAAGTCGTAGCCGGCATCCTTCATCTGTTCGGTGAGGTACCTGGTGAAGAACGGATAGTTGAAGTCACCGACCATCAGGGACATCAGGCCGCCGCTCATGCTCAGCAGTTCGGCGTGCGCGGCGTGGATCTGGTTCCGGCGCAGCGAGTTCGACGCCGTCAGCGGGGCCGCGTGGAAGGAGGCGATGACCAGATCATGGTCGGTCTCCCTGTCGACCACCCGGGTGCCGATGAGCCGCTCGTGGGCGGGGGACAGGATGTGGTCGTGCAGCGACTTCTTCAGGGCGAATGTTTTTGTTTCGTAGGCCGTGAACCGGTCCATGCGGTAGTAGATCGCGAGGCCGAGCCGGTTGCCTTTGGTGGCGTCGGCAAGGTGCAGATCGCCGATGGTGTCTGGAAGATCGTTGGTGTCGCACTCCTGCAGGCACAGGGCATCAATCTCAAAATCGCGCGCCAAGTCTGCCAGTTCACCGCTGGCGTGGTGCTTTCGCAGGTTGTAACTGATGACTCGAATCAGGGGAGCACCTCTTCGGTGGGTAGTCGCGGTAAGTCTGTTTCCGAGTCTACCCAGTCAGGCGAATCCGGTGGGAACCGAGCCGAAATCCACCGCGGGTCCGGCGGTAAGGGCGTAATCAAAGCGACGCCCGGACGTTGCGCCAATAACGCGCGGCTCCGGCTGCAGGTTTCCAGGCATTTCCCGGCAACGAGCAGGAGACAGCACGATGGCAAAGGCAGTCTCCCTGGAGGACAGCAGTCACAGCAGTGTCTGCCACTGGAAGGGCGAGGCCGGATACAACAGCCTGGTGGTCCAAGGCCAGCGGAAGCAGGACGCGGCCAGGTTCTACGCCGAGCCGAAGTCCGACACCGGGCTCATCAAGAACCATGTGGCCTTCTGGAGGGGCGTCCGCGTCGAAGCCTGACAGCGACCGACGTCGGGCTCAAGCGGCCGCTGGGGCGGACACGGACCGGACCGCTCCACGGGGGCGGCACGCCAAAGCTGTTGTTGGCAAAGGCGGACTGCAGCACGGTGGCGTCGGTCAGCACGACGTCGGCCACGTTGTAGGTGACGGTGATGTCCCCGCTGCCGGTGACGACGGTGGAGATGCTGATGGTGGAGTCGTCCGAGCTGTACGAGGTGTCCGTGGTCTGCGCCGCGGAGTCCGTGCCGGAATTCGTGTCCGAATCCGTGCCGGAGGCGGTGCCGGACGTCAGCCCCTGACTGGCTCCGTGCTGGGTGCCGGACTCGTGCGGGCCATGAGGCGGCGGCACAGCGGGAGCTCTGAAAGCGATAGTGTGTTCTGGAATCAACAGCTACGCGAAGGGGCGGACCTTGACTGCTGAACTACCGGTGCTTGCCGAGGGCGACTTCTACTACGAGGATCTGGGCGGCGGGCGTTTCCGCTCCACCATCCACGCCCAGGGCGCCTGGAATGTGCATGAGCAGCATATGGCCCCCGCTTCCGGCATCATGGCCGACTGCCTGGCCCGGCATGAGCCGCGCGAGGACATGCGGATGGCCCGCCTCAGCTACGAGATCCTCGGCCTGATTCCCGGCGGCGAGTTCGAGGTCGTCACCACCACCCTCCGGCCGGGCCGGACGATTGAGCTGATCCAGGCCGAGCTGGTCGCCGGCGGCCGCACCGCGATCCGCGCCACGGCCTGGCGGATGATCACGTCCGACACTTCGGCGATCGCCGCCTTTGAGGATCCGCGGATTCCGGCGCCGGAGGACTGCGAACCGTACGACGCGGCCAGCATCTGGCCGGGCGGCTACATCGCGTCCCTGGAAATGAAGATCGCCGACGGGCACCGGGCCGGTTCGGGCACCGTCTGGCTGCACACCGATCATCCCCTGACGGACCAAAAGGACAGCAGCGACCTGGCCCGGCTCGTCGGCCTGGTTGACACCGCCAACGGGATCGCCGCGCGCGTTCCGCCGGGCAAGGGCAGTTACTCGTTCCCCAACCTTGACCTGCAGATCCACATGTACCGGCGGCCCGAAGGGGAGTGGCTGGGGCTGGACAACGAGGTCTCCTTCGGCACCGACGGGATCGGCCTGACCTCGACCGTGCTGCACGACCTCCAGGGCCCCTTCGGCCGGGCCGAGCAGATCCTGACGCTCCGGCAGGCCTAGATGATTAATTCCTATTGGATTCAGTGGTCGTATGCGATCAGCGAACGTTTTCGGGGCGTTCCGGTCAGCCAGTTGTGCCAGATTCCGGCTGCGAGGGC
>NZ_JBWZCJ010000044.1:0-13880 GCF_059383535.1 Pseudarthrobacter sp. HLT1-3
CCGCCTCCCAGCCCTCCGCAATCCAGTCCGTGCTTTCCATAAACCAAAACTAGCGGGCACCACCGACACTTCTACTAGACCGGCCGCGGGGCACGAGACACCGCCGCGGGGCCGCCGTCGGCGGTCGTTTGGCCCGCGGCAAGTCGGATACGACTGCGTGGCCCTACGTGCGGTTCGGGGCGGACGATTTCATGTGATGGCGCCGCCACTTTTGACAGTGACACGAACCGTCGACGGCGGCGGACGGCGGCTCAACCCAGCGCCCGGGGATGCGCGGCGGCGTAAATTTCCCGCAGGGTGTCCGCCGTGACCATGGTGTACACCTGCGTGGTGGTGACAGAGGCATGGCCCAGCAGTTCCTGGACCACCCGGACGTCGGCCCCGCCCTCGAGCAGGTGAGTGGCGAACGAGTGCCGCAGGGTGTGAGGCGAGACGTCCTTGGTGATATCGGCCTTCTCGGCGGCGGCTTTGAGGATGGTCCAGGCGCTTTGCCGGCTGATCCGGCCGCCGCGGGCGTTCAGGAACAACGCCGGGGTCCCCTTGCCTTTGGCGGAGAGCAGGGGCCGGCCGCGGACCAGATAGGCGTCGAGGGCACGGGCACCGAAGGACCCCAGCGGAACGAGCCGTTCCTTGGAACCCTTGCCGAACAGCCGGACGATCGCGGGCCCGCTGTCTTCGGCCGCTCCGGTCTGCAGCGAGATGTCGTCGACGTCGAGCCCCACGGCTTCGCTGATGCGGGCGCCGGTGGAATACAGGAACTCCAATAGGGCCCGGTCGCGCAGCCCGGTGGCGGTATCGGATCCGGCGGCCTCGAGGATCCTGGTGACTTCGCCGACGCTGATGGCCTTGGGCAGCCGTTTGCCCGGCATGGGCGGGTGGACGTCGCTGGCCGGGTCGGAGGGAGTGACGCCTTCGAGGGCCCAGAACTTGTGGAGCCCGCGTACGGCCACGACCGTCCGGGCCGCCGACCGGATGCCCAGGGCCGAGCCGCCATCGGATCCGTCGGAGAGCGCCTGGACGAAGCCGGTAACGTCGTGACGGGTGATCTCGCCCGGGAGCTGGCGGCCGGTGTGGGCGAGGTGCCTGGCGTAGCGGGCCAGGTCACGCCGGTAGGCGGAGAGGGTGTTGGCTGCCAGTCCCCGTTCCACCCCCATGTGTTGCAGGTAGTCGGTCATGGCGCGGTCTATGGCCGTCAGTGGCCGGGCCGTGGCCGCGGCGGGAGCGGCGGCCGGCTCGGGATCGGTCGCCGCTCCAGCCGGCGCCGGTGCCCCCGTCGGTGCCGGTGCCGGTGCCGGTGCCGGAAAGTTCGCGGGAGCCGGAGGCTCGGCAATCTTTGATCCCGCCATCAGCGCTGGCTCGGGTGCGCGGGCCACGGCGCGTTGCCCGGGCGGAGGCCCTTGAAGTGGTCGGCGCGGGCCGCCGCCGCGGCGAGGATGCCGACGACGGCGGAGGGATTGTGCAGGCGGCCCTCCAGGACGGCCTGCACGGCCGCCTCCAGCGGGATCCAGTGCAGCTCGATTTCGGCTTCCTCGTCGGTGCGGACGTGGAGTTCGTGGCCCGGCACGTCGCTCAGGTCCCGGGCGAGATAGATGCGGATGGCTTCGCTGGAGGATCCGGGGGAATTGAAGAAGTCGGCCAGCACGTTCCACTGGCCGGCGACGAGGTCGGCTTCCTCGGCGAGTTCCCGTGCCGCGCCGGCCACGAAGTCCTCGCCTTCAACATCGAGGAGCCCGGCCGGGATCTCCCACAGGTCCATGCCGACCGGGTGCCGGTACTGCTTGATCAGCAGCACGTCGCCGGCGTCGTTCATCGGCAGGACGGCGACCGCGCCGGGGTGCTCGATGTAGTCGCGGACTAGGGGGTCGCCGTCGTCGTGGAGCTGGAAACTGTCACTGACGACGTCCCAGATCCGGCCCTCGTAGACCGTCCGGGACGACAAAAGACGGCGCGGGCTCGGTTCGTCCGAAACCTGCCGTGCAGCATGGGGGGTTTCAGGGGTACCGGGCATCGCGCCGTCCTTTGATTCAGTTGATGGTTACTTCGACACTACCGGGGAAGGCTTGGCCGCGGCCGGAGCTCCAGCGGCCGTGCCCTCCGCTTTGTCGGCGCCTTTAAGGGCACCCTTCGCGGAACCCGTGACAGCGCTCCCGTGGCCCTTCTGGTGCTCCAGGGCGGCCTTCACCAGCCCGGAGAACAGTGCGTGCGGCCGGGTCGGGCGTGAGCTGAGCTCGGGGTGCGCCTGCGTGGCCACGTAGTACGGGTGGACTTCGCGCGGAAGCTCCACGTACTCCACAAGTTTGCCGTCGGGCGATGTTCCGGAGAACACCAGTCCGTGGGCGGCAATCTGTTCCCGGTACTTGTTGTTGACCTCGTAGCGGTGCCGGTGCCGTTCGCTGACCTTGGTGGTGCCGTAGGTCTCGGCGACGACGGAGCCCTCATCGAGGTTGGCTTCGTAAAGGCCCAGGCGCATGGTGCCGCCCAGGTCGCCCTTGCCGTCGACGATGTCCAGCTGCTCTTCCATCGTGGCAATCACGGGGTACTTGGAGTCCGGCTCGAACTCCGAGGAGGACGCTCCTTCGAGGCCGACCACGTTGCGGGCGTACTCGATCACCATGCACTGCAGGCCGAGGCAGAGACCCAGGACCGGCAGCTTGGTTTCGCGGGCATATTTCAGCGCGCCGAGCTTGCCTTCGAGCCCGCGGATGCCGAAGCCGCCGGGGACACAGATCGCGTCGACGCCGTCCAGGGCCTTGACCGCACCTTCGTGGGTTTCGCATTCGTCCGAGGGGACCCAGCGGATCTTGACCTTGGTGTCGTTGGCGAAGCCGCCGGCACGCAGCGCCTCGGTCACGGACAGGTAGGCGTCCGGCAGGTCGATGTACTTGCCGACCAGGGCGATCTCAACCTCGTGCTTGGGGTTGTGGACCGCGTCGAGGAGCCTGTCCCAGCTGGTCCAGTCCACGTCCTTGAACGGCAGGTCGAGGGCACGGACGATGTAGGAATCCAGGCCCTGGGAGTGCAGGGTCTTCGGGATGTCGTAGATGCTCGGCGCATCCGGGCAGCCGATCACGGCGTCGATGTCGACGTCGCACATGCGGCCGATCTTGTCGAACATGGCCTGCGGGACTTCGCGGTCCGAGCGGATCACGATCGCCTCGGGCTGGATGCCGATGGAGCGCAGCGCAGCCACGGAGTGCTGCGTCGGCTTGGTCTTCAGTTCCTGCGACGGGCCGATGTACGGCACGAGGGAGACGTGCAGGAAGAACACGTTTCCGCGGCCGATGTCCTGGCGGACCTGGCGGGCGGATTCGAGGAACGGCTGCGACTCGATGTCGCCCACGGTGCCGCCGATTTCGGTGATGATCACGTCGGGGGCGTGCTTGCCCTCGGCCGGAAGCCGCATGCGCCGCTTGATTTCATCGGTGATGTGCGGGATGACCTGGACGGTGTCGCCGAGGTACTCGCCGCGGCGTTCCTTGGCGATGACGGTGGAGTAGACCTGGCCGGTCGTGACGTTGGCCGAGCCCTCGAGGTTCTCATCGAGGAAGCGCTCGTAGTGGCCGATGTCGAGGTCCGTCTCGGCGCCGTCGTCAGTGACGAAGACTTCGCCGTGCTGGAAGGGATTCATCGTGCCCGGATCCACGTTCAGATAGGGATCGAGCTTTTGCATTGTTACAGACAAGCCGCGTGCCCGCAGGAGGTGACCGAGGCTCGAAGCCGTCAGTCCCTTACCGAGCGAGGACGCCACACCACCGGTGACGAAGATGTGTTTGGTCGTCTTGGACGAGCCCGGAAACCGGGAATTTACACGGGAATTTGATCGCTGCACCACGGAGTTCGAGCCTATCACCAATTCGGCCTTTCGAGGGTCTGTTCGCGGCAACCCGCTGTGATTGTGCTCCCGGTTGTGATCCCGGTAACGGGCCGCCGGGAGGGCATGCTCAGGCCTGCTGCGGCAGCAGCCTGGCGTCGTCCAGCAGCTCTTGGGCGTGGGCCCGGGCCGACTCGGAATCCTCCTGGCCGGCGAGCATCCGGGCCAGCTCCCGGACGCGCTCCGCCTCGTCAAGGAGCCGGACGTCGCTGGAGGTGAACCCGGTCGTGGTGTCCCCGTCAGCGCCGCGCACGGACGTTTTGGTGACCCGGATGTGCTGGTCGGCGAAGGCTGCCACCTGCGGCAGGTGGGTCACCACGAGCACCTGCACGTGCCGGGCGAGCATGGCCAGCCGGCGCCCGATTTCGACGGCGGCACGGCCGCCCACGCCGGCGTCGACCTCGTCGAAGACGAAGGTGGGGACCGGATCGACGGCGGCCAGCACCACTTCGATGGCGAGCATCACACGGGACAGTTCACCGCCGGAGGCGCCCTTGCCCAGCGGGCGGGCGGGGGCACCGGAGTGCGGCTGGAGCAGGAAGGAGATCTCGTCCGCGCCGAACGGTCCCGGCTGCCCGCCGGATTCGACGTTGATCACAAGGGTGGCGTCCGCCATCGCCAGGGCCTTGAGTTCGGCACTGACCCGGGCGGAGAGGTCCTTGGCGGCCTTCTTCCGCAGCTTGCTGATCCCGGCTGCCTGTTTGACCAGCTCGGCCCCGGCGCGGGCCACTTCGGCGTCCAGCGCCTCGATCCGGGTGGAGTCGTCCTGCAGCTCCAGGAACCGTGCCCGGGACTGCGCAGCCCACTCCAGCACTTCATCGATGCTCGGAGCGTACTTGCGCACCAGCTTGGCGAGGGTGCCCCGGCGGTCCTCGATCTCGGCGAGCCGCTCCGGGCCCTCGGTGTCGAGGGTGGCCTGGTAGCTGGCGAGTTCGGTGGCGATGTCGTTGAGCAGGAAACCGACCTCGGCCAGCCGGGTGGCCGCGGAGCCGAGGTCCCCGTCATGTTCGGCGACGTGCTCCAGCGTGCGTTTGGCGGCATCGACCAGTGTGGTGGCGTCGGCGTCCTCGCCGAAGTCCTCGGCAATGAGCGCTTGGTGGGCCGTGCTGGCAGCGATCCGGAGTTCCTCGACGTTGGCGAGCTTGACGGCCTCCGCCTTCAACGATTCGTCTTCACCAGGCTGCGGGTCGACGGCGTCGATCTCGGCCAGCGCTGCCTCCAGCGATTCGGCCTCTCGAAGGCGCTCCCGGGCGGCGTTGCGGAGCTCATCCAGCTCGGCACGGCTGGACTTCCAGTGCGCATGGAGCTCCTGGTAGCTGCCGAGCGACGCCGCGAGGCTCTCCCCCGCGAACTTGTCGAGGGCCTCGCGCTGCGCGACCGGGCTTTTGAGCCGGATCTGCCCGGACTGGCCATGGACCACCACGAGGGTTTCGCCGATCTCGCCAAGCACACCCACGGGTGCGGCGCGTCCGCCCAGGTAGGCGCGGCTTCGGCCGTCCGCTCCCACGCTGCGGGCGAGCAGCAGCTCGGCGCCGCCGTCGAACTCCTCGACTTCAGCCCCGGCCTCACGGGCGCGGGCAACGGCGGGGTGGCCGGCGTCGAGCTTCACCGTGGCCTCCGCGGAGGCGCTCTTCGCGCCGCTGCGTACGGCGCCGGCGTCAGACCGGGCGCCGAGCAGCAGCCCGACGGCGGTCACCACCATGGTCTTGCCGGCGCCGGTTTCACCGGTCACCACGCTCAGGCCCGGGCCGAGGGGCAGCGTGGCGTCGGTGATGACGCCGAGGTCGCGGATTCTCAGTTCTTCAAGCATGGTTCACTTCGCAGTCGATGGATCAGGAGTCTCGCCCGGCTCTGCGGGCGGCGGACCTGCCTGCGGCGGCGTCGGCAGCGGGGGCCACGGCCGGGGCGTGCGGATCACCGGAATCGGGCCGGTGTGGACCTTGGCGGCCTCCGGCGTGGGCCCCCGCCAGCCCTGGATGGGGAGTTCGAACTTACGGACCAGGCGGCCGGAGAAAGGCGTCTGGTGGGTGCGGGCGAGCCGGACGGGGGTGGCGGAGCGGGTCACTTCCACGCGTGCTCCGGGCGGGAGGTCCACCGAGCGGCGCCCGTCGCACCAGAGCACGCCCTGCGCTTCGGTCCGGTTCAGGATTTCGACGGCGAGCCGGGACCGGGGTGAGACGACCAGCGGTTTGGCGAACAGCGCGTGGGCGCTGATCGGGACGATCAGGAGCGCCTCGACCTCCGGCCACACGACCGGCCCGCCGGCGGAGAAGGCGTACGCGGTGGAGCCGGTGGGCGTGGCCAGGACGACGCCGTCGCAGCCGAAGGACGTCAGCGGGCGTTCGTCGACCTCCGTGACGACCTCGAGCATCCGTTCGCGGTTGCCCTTTTCGATCGCGGCCTCGTTGAGGGCCCAGGTGTGCCAGATTTTTTGACCGCGGACCCAGACCTGCACATCGATGGTCATCCGCTCTTCGACGGTGTAGTCGCGGCTGGCGATCCATTCGACGGTCTGTGCGAGGTCCGCCCGCTCGCTCTCGGCGAGGAACCCGACGTGGCCGAGGTTGACGCCGAGCAGCGGCACATCGACTTCGCGGACCAGTTCCGCGGCGCGCAGGATGGTGCCGTCGCCGCCGAGCACCATGACGAGTTCGACGTCGGGCAGCATTACGTGGTCATGGAGGATTTCGACCGGCTGGTCGAGGCGTCCGAAGAAGCGGACCATGTCGCCGAGCTCGGATTTCAGCATCACCGGAACGATGCCGTAGTCGTGGAGCTGGGCGCACGCTTCCCAGGCAGCCTTGAGTGACTCCTCACGGCCTGTGTGGGCAAGGATGAGGACACGCCTGCTCATCGGGTTCCGCCTTCTAGTGCTTCTAGTACTTGGGCCAGATTGTTCCGAGTAACGCAGCAACGGCTGCGTCCCGCTCTTCGATCTTAGGCAGGTCTGTGCCAATCCCGCGCTTTATCCACAGGAAGTACTCGACGTTTCCGTCCTGGCCGGGCAGCGGGCTGCTGGCGAGGCCCTTCAGTTCCAGCCCGGTGTCCATGGCCTCGGCCGCTACCTTGCCCACGGCCAGGCGGCGCTCCCACTCCGAGGTGACAACTCCGGTGCGGCCCAGCCGGTCCTTGCCGATCTCGAACTGCGGCTTGACCATCAGGACCAGGTCCCCGCCCGGGTCGGTGCATGCCGCGAGGGATGCCAGCACGAGCGTCAGGGAGATGAAGGACAGGTCCGCGACCGTCAAGGCCGCCGGTCCGCCGATCTCGACCGGCGTCATGTAGCGGACGTTGAGGCCCTCGTGCACGGACACCCGGGGGTCATTCCGGATCACCGGGACGAGCTGGTCATGTCCGACGTCGACGGCCACCACGTGGTCAGCGCCGCGGCGCAGCAGCACCTCGGTGAATCCTCCGGTGGAGGCGCCGGCGTCGAGGCACCGTTTGCCCTTGACCTCGACGGCGGGGAAGGCGTCCAGCGCGCCGGCCAGCTTGTGCCCGGCACGGCTCACGTAGTTGTCTTCATCCGCGGCCGCCACATCGAGGTTCATGTCGTCCTGCACCTGAAGGGACGCCTTCGTCAGCACTTCCCCGTGGGAGCTGACTTTGCCTTCGGCGATGAGGCGCGCGGCGTGCGTGCGCGACCTCGCCAGCCCGCGGCCGACGAGGGCCTGGTCAAGCCTGCTCATGCGTGGCATCCCCTGTTTCGGTGGTGGTTGCGGCTGCCGCTGGTTTGCCTGCCTGGCCCGCGCCGATCGGGCCGGCGATGGACCCGCCCGCGACGGGCCCGCCCGCGACGGCGTCGTCCAGGGCGGCCAGCAGGTCATCGTGCAGGCCGGCGTAGACCTCCTGGTGCTGGTCCACCGGCAGGTCCGGCAGGTCAGTGAGGCGGTCCAGCAGGGCGGCTACCGCGGGGTCCGTAGCGTCCGTGGGGTCCGTGGCGTCCGTGGGGTCCGTGGCGTCCGTGGAGGGGACATGCCGAGCGGGGTGGCCCGCTGTCGCCGGCAGCGCCGGCCAGCTGACCACCGCTTCTTCCCCGTCGGGGTCCGTCTCGGTCGTGCGGTTCAGCTCCGTCATGGTCCCCAGTCTAGTGATCCAGCCATTCGAGGTCCGGTGCCAGGGCAGTGTCGGTCTCGGGGTTGGCTGTCCACCAGGCCGAACAGGCGGCCCGCCAGGCGTCGAGGTCGCCCGAGTCGCCGCTGACGCGCACCGTCCGTCCGTCCACGACGGCGGACGCCGCGCCGCAGCGGTGCCGCCCGGCGTCGAGCTCGATATCCGGGTAGGGGCGGTAGAGGTCGGTGAGGTCGTTGATGAGGTAGTCGGGCCGTTCCGGGGTGCGCGCCGCGAGGATCGATTCCCTGGTGTCGACGCCGGTCAACACGGCGACCGTGGCGAAGCCGGCGTTGTTGCCGCCGAGGATGTCGGTGTCCAGGCGGTCGCCGACGACAAGCGGCCGGTCGGCAGCCAGCCGTTTCGCGGCGGCGTGGAACAGGGGCGCCTCCGGCTTGCCGGCAACCAGCGGCTGCTGCCCGGTGGCGGCGACGACGGCCGCAACCAGGGTCCCGTTGCCGGGGGCCATGCCGCGGGCCTGGGGAATGGACATGTCCGTGTTGGTGGCCACCCACAGAGCACCGCCGGCGACGACGTAGGCAGCCTCCGCGAGGTCCTTCCAGCCGAGATCCGGGTGGAAGCCCTGCACGACGGCGACGGGATGTTCGGCTTCGCTGCGGACCGGCACCAGCCCCGCGAGTTCAATTTCCTGGGCCAAGGAGTCCCCGCCGGTGACCAGGACCCGGGCACCCGCCGGCAGCAGGGAAGCCAGCAGCTCGCCCGCGGCCTGTGAGGAGCTGACCACCTGGTGGTCTTCCGCAGGGGCGCCGAGCTCGCGCAGGTGCTCCGCCACCTGTGCGGGCGTCCTGGACGCGTTGTTCGTGACGTAGCCCAGGCCGACGCCGATCCCGGCGAGTCTGCGCAGGGACTCCACGGCGCCCGGGATGGCGTGCGGCCCGGCGTAGACCACGCCGTCGAGATCGGCGAGCAGCGCGTCGAAGGTCGAGATCAGCTCCGGTCCGGCCATTCCCGATCAGCCTTCGGAGCGTTCCGGCCCGCGGGCGTCGGTGTCAGTGTCGGGGGAATTTCCGTCGGAGTCGCTGTCGGAGTCGGCGTGGGAATCGCCGCGATCGCCTTCAACTGTATCGTCATCGGAGTCGTCGCCGCGGAGAACCTCGGAGCGGTCCAGGGCATCCTTTTCCACGGAGTCGTCATCCGACTCCGCATCGTCGGACTCCCAGAAGTCGGACTCGACGTCGTCCGCTCCTTCGTCAAGGGCAGTTGCTGCCGTCCCGGTGGTTTCCGGGAGGCCGGCAACGGCCTCGGCGCTGGCGGCACGCGGCGCCTGCTCTCGTTCGGGGGCGGACCGCTGGGCGGCCTGCTCAGCGAGAAGCCGGCGCTGCTGCGCTTCCTCGCGGGCTTCCTCTTCCTCGTCCCAGCCGAGATCGATGATGTCCGGGTCTTCGGAGACATCGAGGCCAAGGGCGTTCTCGGCGACAGCCGCCTGGCGCAGCCATTTTTCGGCTTCGGCGGTGCGGCCCACTGCGGCCAAGGCGTCGGCGTAGGCGCGGAACAGGCGCGGGCTGTAGGAGAAGGCTCGGTTGATGTCGAGCTGGGCAATTTCCAGTTCGGAGACGGCGGCGTCGAGTTGGCCCAGATCGGTCCGTGCGCCGGCGGCCACGATGGCAAGTTCCGCCTTGCCGGGGGCGTCGAGGTCCTTGGCTTCCTCGGAACGTGCCATCTCCAGGGCGCGGTCGGGCCGGCCGAGTCCGCGTTCGCAGTCTGCCATGACGGGCAGGTGCATGTTGGAGCCGCTGATCCGCCGGTAGGTGCGGAATTCGCGGAGGGCTTCACCGTAGTGGCCGGCAGCGTAGGCGGTAAGGCCAACGGCTTCGCGGACGGCGGCGAGGCGGCCACCGCGGCGGCTGGCCGCGAGGGCGTGCTGGAAGGCCAGCTCCGGTTCGTCGTCGATCAGGCGCCCGGCCATCACGAGGTGGCGGGCCACCCATTCGGCGCTGTTGTCCTCGAGCGTCTTGATCTGGTGCTGCGTGGCGCGGTCCAGTTCCTTGCCCGTGACGTCGTCGTCGATCTGCGGTGAACGCTCGCGGTCGGGACGGTTGGCGCTGCGCAGGTCCCTGGCGTTGGGAACGCGGACAGGGCGGTCTTCGGCCCTGTCGCGGCCGAACTGGCGGGGGCCGGAGTCGCCGCGGTCAAAGCCGCGCGCCGGACGGTCATCGCGGTCAAAGCCGCGCGCCGGACGGTCATCGCGGTCAAAGCCGCGCGCCGGACGGTCATCACGGCTGCCGAAAGGCTTACGGTTGTCGCCACCGCTGTAGGGCTTGCGGTCACGGTCGCCGCCACCGCTGTACGGCTTACGATCACTGGTACCACCGGCACCAAAGCTGCGACGCTCCCCGCCACCCTCACGCGGGCCACGGTCACCATAAGGCTTACGATCCCGGTCACCGCCACCGCTGGCCGGCTTACGATCACTGGTACCACCGGCACCAAAGCTGCGACGCTCCCCGCCACCCTCACGCGGGCCACGGTCACCATAAGGCTTACGATCCCGGTCACCGCCACCGCTGTAAGGCTTACGGTCACCTTCACGCGCGGGTCGGTCACCGTAGGGCTTACGATCCCGATCGCTGGAGGAGTCCCGGGATCCCCCAGTGCCGCGGTCATCGCGGGCACGGTACCCTCGGGGGTCGCCGCCGGAGTTGTTGGTGCCGCGGAATCCGCCGCCGCCCGAATTTCGTCCGCCGCCAAAGTTGCCGCGATCGCTTCCGCCGCGATTTCCGTCGTTGTGCTCAGCCATGCTGGATTCCTGTCCGAGGGAGCCGAACTATCCTCACAGCCGCACCACTCTTCTCAATAGTCTCTGGACGACTCGATCCGCAGTTTCAACCGTGCGCTCTCTTCAAGTCCCAACCATTGTATTGCAGTACAGACCGTCAGAGTTTGGCGTTGCGCATTATCCGCTCGAGGACATCGCGGCCTTCCGACCGGTCCCAGCTGTCTGCGCTGTTGGGACGGGCGACTAGCAGCCTGTACACGGCCTGCGATCCTTCCACACTGAGACTGTACTCACTCGATCCAGACAGCCGGACCATCGAATACAGCGCCTTGGAGCCGAGCCCTTCGACCGTTTCCGGTTCCGGAGCTGGTGCTGGTGCTGGTGCCAAATCATCCAGGGACGGCCTCTTCGTGCCCGTAGCGTCCCAAATGACTTCCATGACGACGGCGTTCGTCGTCACGCCGCCTGCGTCCAGCGGATACACACAGGTGTCCTTCTCGAATCCACCGTCCAGCCTTATGCCTGACGGCTCTGGCGCCTTCATCGAGGCGCCGACAGCACCCAGGGCTTCTTTGAGCGCGGCCGCGTCCAGGACAGCACAGGCCCGAGTCGCCTCTGTGGGAATGAGGGACGGAGCGGTCCTCCCCGGCGCGGCTGACGCGGGTACCCCAGGAGTGACAGTTGATATCGACGGCGGTGCTGGTGGCGCGGTGGCGGTGCAGGCAACCAGGCCGGCGGCGATCATTCCAAAGGCCGCGACAGCCCGAAGGCCGTTCACCCGGCGGCGGTTAGCGGAAGACATCTCCACCCACTCCCATTACTATGCGGTCGCCCGGCACAGCGGACCTGATGAACCGGGTGACGTCGCTCTCCAACAGTGAGATGCAGCCCCAGGTCGGGACGCGGTTAGCGTGGAGGAAAATGGCGAACCCAGCATTCATGACAATGGGAGAGTCCGGCGGCCGGTTGTAGTTGATCACTACACCCTGTCGGTAGTCGTGTGAAGGACGGGTTGCGTAGTACCACATGTTTTCATCGGGGAAAACGTCCGCACTGGACTCAAAGTACTTGTTGTAGTTGCTGTTGAGCCGGCCGCCCCAACGCGAGTAGGAGTTGAGCGAGATGTAGTTCAGTGCCGTGCCGGGGTTCCCAAGACCGAAGGCCTCGGTAACTGTGAACGATCCCGTCGGGGAGAACTTGTTGATCGTTGGACCGGTGGCTATCCCTGCCCACGCGAAGCCGCTCTCGCCGGCATAACCCGGCACGTTCCACTCAAGGTTGTAGCCGCCGGCGCCCTTAAGGCAGGTAGCGAAGCTGACAGGGGTAGTGGCGTAGCGCTCTGCGATGGCGAAGGAGACCCGTTGGGCTCCCGCTGTCCCATATTTCACTCCGCCGCGGTTGAGGGCCTCGCAATAACCGACCGGGTTCAAATGGAACATCACCCAACCGGAGGGCTCCCAATCAAGCCAACCCCACTGAAAATACTGGCGGCAACCCGAGGCGCTGCAGTATTCGGGCGAACTCGGGTAGCCCAGCGCTCCGGCGCCGCTGCCACGCTGGTTGAAGTCACCTCGAATTGCTCCGCCGGTGGGCTGTGCGCCAGTCGCCGGCGACCAGAAGAAGGTGGCACGCTGGAATTCCTGTGAGCAGCCGTTGCCCGGAAGTCCGCAGGTTTCCCGACCTGTTGGATAGCCCATCCAGCTGTTCTCGTAGCCGTACTCCGCCCAGCGTGTCCGAATGGCACCCCAGGTGGGCTGTGCACCCGATGCCGGCGACCACATCATCGTTCCGAGGGTGAAATTCTGGAAACAGCCGGAGCCAGCCAAACCGCAGATTTCCGGGCTGGACGGATAGCCCAAACCGCCATCCTGCGCATTGAGCTCCACCCAGCGAAGGCCGATTCCCCCGCCAACGTCCCAGGCGCCTGAAGCGGCGGTCCAGCCAATGGCTCCGCGCTCAAATGGCTGCACGCAACCACCTTGGGCCAGTCCGCAGACAAGCAGACCTGCCGGGTAGCCAAGTCGGCTCGAAACTCCGCCTACTTGGTTCCAGCGCTGGCCGATGCCACCGCCGGTGGGGAACGCGCCGGTCCGTGGAGACCAATAGACCGTGCCCGACTGGAAATCCTGGGCGCAACCGTCGCCCGCCAGTCCACAACGCTCGGCCGAAACCGGGTACTTCAGCCAGGAACCCTCCGAGCCGAGCCTTTTCCACTGACCACCGATTGCACCGTTCCATACGGGAACGGCGCCGGTAGTAGCGGTCCAATAGATGGATCCGTTGGTGAAATCGCGCTTGCAACCATCCCCGGCCAACTCGCACACCGCCGGGGACAGCGCCGGACCGTAGGCACCTGTGGCCCCGCCCAAGGATGTCCACTTTTCGTCGATGGCGGTGACACCGGCCGGCACCATCGCCGCGTTGATGTCCTTCGCGGGGGCTGTCGGTGTAGCAACCGGGGGCTCCACGCTCGGGGTCGGCGCGGGCGGCGCCGGCGCCGGCGCCGTGACGCCAGGCGACATCGAAGTAGGTACCGGCAGCGGCGCCTCAGTCGCACCAGGACTGTCGGTATTACTGGGACTCGACGTCGGTTGCGGAGTCTGGCCAGTAATGGTGGGGCTCGGCGCAGGTGAAGTATTGGTTGCAGCGGCGGGGGCTATGGCGCCCGCCGCAAGTACAGCCACCAGGGCGGCAGAGGCGCACATGCGCCTAACGGATTTGCTGATCAATGAATCCCCCAAAATCACGAGCTGAAAGAATTAACTCTGGCATCGCGCTGGGGGACGGGTCCCGGCCCGACAAAACCAGCTCTCGATTTCCATTCCCAAAGCTACCCCACCCGTACATCCCCTCCCGGCACATTAGGCCGAATTGGTCTTTTGTTCCCGGATTGTTGCGGTCTGGCTCTTTCAGTGTGGGCGCCCGCCGACAGCCGTAAGCTGCAGATGAGAGAGCATTGAACAAAAACCCACCGAATGTGCGGGAGGTTAGGCTCTATGCCCCCGGAGGTGCGGGAGGGTCCTGGTTGTGTTTTTAGGGTTTATATGCGGTTGTGGTTTGGGGGTTAAATGCGGGAGAGCCCCGACCTGTGTGGTTGGGGCTCTCGACCGTGTAATGATGTTCCGGCGGTGACCTACTCTCCCACACCCTCCCGGGTGCAGT
>NZ_JBWZCJ010000045.1:0-12629 GCF_059383535.1 Pseudarthrobacter sp. HLT1-3
GCGAACCCGCCCGGCTCCCCGGCTACGGCATCGTCCCCGCCGGCTGGGCCCGCGACCTGCTCACGACCGCTGGAACGGACGAAACGGAGACGGGCGCTGCCGGAAAGGAGGAAACGGACGGCAACTCTGCCCGGGACTCACGGGATGCGGCCATGAACGTCTGGCTCCGCCGGCTCTACACCGCCCCCGGCACCCTCACCGCACTGGACTCCCGCGCCCGGCTCTTCCCGCCCGGGCTCCGCCGCTTCCTGACGGCCCGCGACGACACCTGCCGCACCCCATACTGCGACGCCCCCATCCGCCACTACGACCACATCATCCCCTGGCACCACGGCGGCACCACCACCCAAAACAACGGCGCCGGACTCTGCGAAGCCTGCAACCACACCAAAGAAGCACCCGGCTGGACCGCACGCCCACGCCCCGGCCCCCGACACACCCTCGAAACCACCACCCCCACCGGCCACAGCTACCAATCCACCGCACCACCACTCCCGGNAAACGTGCCGACATGCCACCGGCCCGGCACGCCCAGATCCTCTCTCGCGAGCGTCGAGCGCTCCTGCATCACCTGAAGTTGCTCCACCACAGGAGCCACAGCAACCCGCTCGCCGCTTGAACGGGCGGGTAGCCTCGCGGTCACGCGACGCACGAACTTCAGGGGCCCGCCAGCGCGATAAGGACAACCGCAATTGCGTCGGGGATGAAAACTGGGCAGCTGCTGGCTCTACTGACCAGGTGCGCGGTAGGACGGTGTCTTCTTGGCTGCTTCGTCAAGATCCTCTGGAGCCATAAGCGGTTTAAGACGCACGTTCACGGATCCCGTCGAATTTATCATGAGGGAAAGCGCCGCTGCATCGGCCGGCCCCGGTACCTCAAACACCCCCAGCACGTCGGTCTCCCCGAAAGCGTAGTAGAAGCATTCGAGTGAGCCGCCCACAGATTTGAGGGCTTCGACCAACGCGTCTCGGCGCTTGGTGCCCCCCTCGCGCATGAGGCCCTTGATGCCTTCGCCGACGTAATTCGCCTCGAACAGATATTTGGCCATGGTCTTCCCGTCCTGTGATGTCCAGGACTCGGGCACATAACGGTGTCTTCGAAACCCTTACGGGGCACGTCCCGGAATTGGTCCCCAGAGTGGGGCTGTGGGCACATCGTAGGCTTTCCCCCACACCCTGACAACGGCTGCCGCAGATCCCGGATGCGCCCGGCTGCCGCAGACCAGGTTTCCGCCCCGCGCTTCAGAACCAGGATTGCAGAGGCACCGGCCCTAAGTGGACTTGGGCGGAACGACCACGACGGGGCAGGGGGCATGGCCGCTGACCTGGGCGGAGACCGAGCCGAGGTGCAGGCCGGGGAATCCGCCGTGACCGCGGGAGCCGACGACGACCAGATCCGCACCTGTGGCGGCGTCGAGCACTGCGGACGCCGCCGAATCACTCTGCACCACCTGGCCAGTGGCCGCCACCCCCTCATCCTCAACGATCCTGAGAGCGGCAGCCTGGGTCGTCTCAGCCACTTGTTGGGGCGAATCCTCTCTCACGGTCTTTTCGCCGACTGCCGTTTCCAGCATTGCTGGAAACCACGCGAGCGGCGGCTTGCTCCAGGACGTAACGAGACGAATCTGGCCGTCACGGAGTTTGGCCTCGTCCACAGCCCATTTCAGGGCATGCTGAGCATTTTCGGAACCGTCAAAACCCACCACAATCACGAACGATCCTGAACCGGTCATTGTCATTCCATTCCCTAGCTTCAGCGGGCAGCCTGGATTCTTCAGTGTCTGTGCCCGTGAAAGTGAGTGTCAAGGACCGTCCGGCCTACCCGGCACTCCGAATTCCCCGGAGCAGACGACGGCCAGACCCTATGACAAGGCGCCGCCAGCCACTATTCTCTTGCCATGAGGGATGGGGGCGCGTTTCGGCGAGGGAGGCGCAGCGGCGTGGCCTGGACCCTCCGCGTTGCAGCGCCACCGTGTGGGGCTGCCCCATGAATGACTCCGGCGTCCCGACATATGACAACTACGACGCGTTCCTTGCGAGGCTGGACGCTGCAACAACAAGCCTGAGCACGCGGGGGGCGTCCCTGGATAAGGCGGTTGCAGCCGTCGCATTGCTCTTGGGCCCGTACGAATCCGCCGTGCGGAAATGGGAACGACGGCGGCATTACGTCAGCGGGCAGCTCGCCCGGCACTCCGGGCCGGTGCAGTCCTACACCGCCCTGAGCGACCTCCACGACGTGGCAGCCAAGATGGAATCGACGCTCCGCGGCCGGGTCCACCGCGTCAGGGAAAAGTTGTTGGTCATGCAGGGCCGTCGCGAGGCGATCGACAATTCCCTGCTGGAGCTTGAGCTGAGCAGAGTCAAACTCAACGCGTCCCGGTTGCTGGCACAGGACCGGGAAAGGTTGAGCGGCATCTTTGCTGCCATTGACGGCTCCCCCGCTGCCATCTCAGCCGTGCCGGACCTGGGTCTGCTGAGCGATCTCAAGGAAGCACGCGCGGCAGTCATCCTGGCCGAAGCGCTGATCGAAGTGAAGGGGTACTAACCATGGAAAGTTCACCGCATGCTCAGCCCCGAAAGAACTCCGTGGCCCTCGTTCGTTGGACAAAGCGGCCAGGCGAGAATCCGGTGATCAAGTTCTGTATCCTGAGCGCCTTCGGGTTGATCCTGTGCCTGTTCCTAATGATCTTTATGCCCGGTCTCAGGAGCGTCGGTGCCACCGCCTTGTTCACGGTCTCCTTCGCGGCGCTGCTCACGATCCCCACGGTCTCCGGCCAGCGGACGTTCATGCGGGGGCTGACCCAGCGGGTCAACGACACCATCGCCGAGGTGACAGACACGCCCGGCGACCACCTGTCGGTCAGGGACTTCCAGCGCCTGATCAAGAGCGGCGAACGGCTTCCGCTCCTGGTCGGCGGGGTGCCCGGGCTGAACCTGCAGGTGGAACGGCTTGCCGGGGCGGACGCACAGGCCCAACAGAAATGGTTGGCCGTCTTCACTGTGGTCCCGCCCGAGCACGGGACCGCTAGTTTCGATCGGCTGGTTGCTGCAGCTATCGACGCTGGGTCGGGCTCCCCCAGCACCGGTTCCCCCGGCGCCGGCGGCTCCACTCCCCGCTAAGTTGCGCGGGCGGGGTCCAGCCCCTTGGCATACGCGGCCTGCCCCGCGTGCTGGAGGCAATCCGCAATCGTGCTGACCAGCCGCACCCCGAGCGTCACCGGCGGGTCCCACCGGGTGTCGACGATGCGGTCGAAGTCCCCGTCGCCGAGGGTGTCCAGGAACGCCACGGTCTGCCGGTGAACGGCGTCGTAGTATTCCAGCAGCAGCTCTGGCGTCGCCTTCACGGCGTTGACCTTGTCGGACGAATGGCCATACCCGGTGTCGCGCTCGGACAGCGGCAGGTCGAAGCGTGCGGCAAACCCCTGCGCGGTCCAGACCTGTCTCAGGCCGGCGGCGGACGCCAGCTGCGCGTCCTCCACCCGGCTGAGGTGCCAGATCAGCCACGCAATCGAGTTCCCGTTGCCGGCCGGCCGACGGACCAGGGCGCCGACGTCGACCCCTTCAAGCGTGGCGGCCACGATCTCTCGGATCCGGCCGAACGCGTCCAGCAGTATCTCGTTGGATTTCATCGGGTCCCTTTGCTGTGCATTTCCGGTGAGCACCCATGCTTGCATGGAGGCAGCACCACGAGGTAGGCCGCTTCCCCGGCCGGGTTTTTCCCGGCACCGGATGCTCCTCGGCGCGGGTCACGGCTTGAGCGACGGTTTCACAACCATCGCCGAGCCGCCGCCGCGCCGCAAGGGCTCGGCGGCTGCAACCATGCCGCCGTCGGGCAGGAACTCGATGGCGGTCGCGGCGCCGATCTCGGCCGCCGACGTAAGCGCATCGCCAGCCGGCGTGAGTGTATGACGGTACGGGTCGTTCAACTCACTCCCGTATGCCTCGATGAATGCCGTCTCAGCCGTGACGGTTTCGGTGTTCCGCTGCGAGGCGCGGGGCGCCGCGATCGCGTCGGAGATGCTCATGCCCAGGTCCACCCGGTTCATGATCGTCTGAAGGACGGTCGTGATGATCGTCGAACCACCGGGCGAGCCCAGCGCGAGGAACGGCTCGTCATCCTTGAGCACGATGGTGGGCGACATGGACGAGCGCGGGCGCTTCCCCGCCTCGATCCGGTTCGGATCGGCCGGGTCGTAGACGGTGGAGAAATCGGTCAGTTCATTGTTGAGCAGGAAGCCGCGGCCGGGGACAACGATGCCGGAGCCGCCGGTCTGCTCGATCGTGAGCGTGTACTCGACGACGTTCCCCCACTTGTCCGCGACCGTCAGGTTGGTCGTCGAGATGTTCTCGGTGTCCTTTTCATCCTCCGGCGCCACAGCCGGAGCCGGGCACACGCCGTCGTACGAAGACACGTCCCCCGGCAGGACCGGCTTTTTCGCCGCGAGCAGCGGGTCGATCCGGCAGGAGCGCTCTTTGCCGAACAGCGGGTCAGTGAGGGCGGCGGTGGGCACGCCGCCAAACGCCGGGTCGCCGACATACTTGCCGCGGTCCGCGAAGGCAAGCGCGCTCGCCTCCAAGTAGTGATGCAGGGCGCCGGGCGTGGCCATCTCGGACAGGTTGAACGTGTCCAGGATGTTCAGCGCCTCACCAACGGTGGTGCCGCCGCTGCTCGACGGTGCCATGCCGTAAACGTCCAGGCCGCGGTACTCCACGTGAGTGGGCGCCTGATCCAGGGCACGGTAGGCGGCAAGGTCATCCGTTGTCAGGTAGCCGACCGGAACGGGCAGATCGGTGCCGGCAGTCTTGGGCGGAGCCTGAACCGTGGCTGCGATCTCCGCCGCAAGGGGCCCGCCGTAGAAACCGTCCGTGCCCTTCTTTGCGAGAAGCCGGTAGGTTGCGGCGAGGTCGTGGTTCTGGAAGACGCTGCCGACGGCGGGGGCGTCGCCGCCCGGGAGGAAGAGCGCGCTCGTCGAGGTGAAGGCCTCGAAGCGGACCTCGTTGTCGAGGGTCTGCTGGCGGAACGTCTCGTCGACCACGAAGCCGCGGGTCGCCACCTTGATGGCAGGCTTGAGCGCATCGCCCAGGCTCAGAGTGCCCCACCGGTCGAGGGCACGCTCCCACGTGGCCGGGGTGCCGGGGACCCCCACAGAGACGCCGCTCGTGACGAGCTCGGGCGTAAAGCGGTAGGGCTTGCCACCAGTTCCCGGCTCGATAAACGCGTCGTGCGGCATCTCCGCCGGCGCGGTCTCGCGACCATCAATGGTGCCGACCTTGCCGGTCTCCGCGTCGTAAAAGACGAAGTAGCCTCCGCCGCCAATTCCGGCGCTGTACGGCTCGGTCACGCCGAGGGTCGCGGCCGCGGCGACGGCGGCGTCGGCCGCGTTCCCGCCCTTCCGGAGGACTTCGATTGCCGCTGCAGAAGCCTCGGGATCCACGGTGCTGACTGCCCCGCCGTACCCCGTAGCGGTAGCGTCCTTGACCGTCTCCCGCGGATCGGCGAACGCGGGACCAGCGACGGCGCCGCCCGTTAAGGTCAGGGCCAGAGCGGCCGTAAGGGCCACCAGCCCCCGTGTCATAGTTGCCATGATCGCTCCCGAGTCCGCGTGATGCGTATTGACACTTATTGTCACGCTACTCCGCCGAGGCGCGACACTCAACAGCGTTCGGCGGAAGGACGTGCGCGGAAAAGCAGGCAGGGCACGCATGCCCGTGGTTGACATCCCCAAACCGGGTGTAGACCTTGCCGACGTCGTGAACGGCGACGGCGAGATCGAGCCCAAACCGGGTGATCGTGCACGGCGGCGCCCGGCACGCTGTGGGTCCGCGGCGGCCCGTTGCGGCGGAGGTCGTGGGATGCGCTGAGCTGGGTATTCGAATGGTGCCGGAACCGGCATCCTCCCACCTCACTCCAAGGCGCTGGAAAGTCCCCTCAGCGCTTGTTGTGTGGGGAGAGTCTTGTCCCGCTCGAAGAGGAGTGTCAACATCTAAGCCAAAGGTGACCGCGCCGCGTCGACGGCACAGAGCCGGACCATCCAGTCCGGGCGAGGTGCCGGCCGGCAGAACACCAGGGGGCAGGGGATGGCACAATCCGGATCGCGACTGGCCAAGGCCCTCCGAGGGGTACTCGGGTACTTCACGGCGAGCGCGCTTTGCGGCGTGCTCGCCGCCAGCATCCTGGTCCCGGCCGTTGCCGGGGCTGGAATTGCCGTCCGGGAATCGATCGTGTTCTTCGATGACCTCCCCGCGGAACTGACAGTCGATACACCCTCGCAGTCCACCAAGGTCCTGACGTCGGACGGGAAGACGATCGCCACCTTATACGCGGAGAACCGGGTGAAAGTCAGCCTGGACCAGATGTCCCCATACATCAAAGACGCCATTGTCGCCGTCGAGGACCGCCGCTTCTACGAGCATGCGGGTGTGGACACCCAGGGAATTGTTCGAGCCCTGGCGTCCAACCTGACCAGCGGCGGCCGGCAGGGCGCCTCCACCCTGACCCAGCAGTACGTCACCAACATTCTCAATGACGCCCTCGTGTCGGCGGACAAGGGCGACCGCATTATCCTCAACGGTCAAAAGAGCGTGGGCGACAAGGTGCGCGAAATGAGGCTTGCGCTCGAACTGGAGAAGAAATACACCAAGGACCAGATCCTTGAGGGATACCTCAACATCGTGTTCTTCAGCCGGGACGCCTACGGAGTCGAAGCCGCATCGCGCCACTTCTTCAGCACCACAGCCAAGGACCTGACCCTGCCGCAGGCAGCCCTCCTCGCCGGCCTGGTGAAGAGCCCCAGCTTTTACAATCCCGCCGTCTACCCCGAGAACGCCATTGCCCGGCGCAACCACGTCCTCGATGCCATGCTCGACCTCGGCAAAATCTCGCCTGCGGAACACGACGCCGCCGTGGCATCCGGGGTGGAGCTGAACGTCACGCCAGTGAAGCAGGGCTGCGCCGGCGCGGAGATGGCGCCGTACTTTTGCGACTACGTGTCGCACCTCATCCTCAACAACCCGGCCTACGGCGTCGACCTTGCCGCGCGCGTGCGAACGCTGTTCCGCGGCGGCCTGACCATCACCACCACGCTGGACAGCCGGCTGCAGGCGGCCGCGCAGGCGCAGGTCGACGCCACAGCCGGGGCCAATCCCGACAAGTGGGGCGCGTCGCTGGTCTCCATTGGGCCGGGGAACGGGAAGGTCCTGGCGATGGCGCAAAACACCGTATTCCTCCCCGAGGACGGAAAATTCGATACCCAGCTGAACTTCAATGTCGATTCGAAGGACGCCAAGGGCAACGACCTGAACGGAGCCGGCGGGTTCCAGCCGGGGTCCACCATGAAACCGTTAACCCTGGCGCAATGGCTCAACGAGGGCAGGTCCCTGGCCGAAACCGTGGATGCCTCCCGCCGGACGTATCCCCTTGATTTCAAATGGAAATCCAGCTGCGGCAAGGTTCTCGGCGCCTACAACACGAAGGAGACGAACCGCGGCGCGGCGGATGACCTGCAGAACAACGACACCGGCTACTACCGCAAAATGCGCGTCGACTACGGCCTGTACAACTCCATCAACACCGCCACTTTTGCTGAAGCCGCCCAGCTGGACTTTTGCGGGATCCAGAAGACCGTGGATGCCGTGGGGATCCACAGCGGCCTGAACAACGCACAAGTCAACATGCATCAACTGGGCAACCTGCTGGGGGCGATCGGGGTGGCACCGCTGGTTCTGGCCAATGCCTTTGCCACCTTCGCCAACGACGGCAGGTATTGCGAGCCGGTCGCCATTGTGGAAGTGACCGACGCGACGGGACAGCAACTCCCGGCCCAGACCAAGTCCTGCCGTGACGCCATCCGGCCACAAGTTGCCCGGGGCGTGAACTCCGTGCTGCAGGACGTGCTGAAAAAGGGCTCCGGCGTGTACATCAAGCCCAAGGTCCACACCCGGTTCCCGGTCGCGGCCAAGACCGGCACTTCCAACACCAACGGCGCCACCTGGGTGGTCGGCTACACCAGCGGCCTGGCCACCGCGTCGTTCTTTGGGGATCCCCTGGAAGGCCAGAAGCGGCCCGGCCAGAACATCACCGTAAACGGCAAGTTCTACAAAAGCATTGACGGCTATATGCTGGCCGGCCCGCAGTGGGCCAACTACATGCTCGAAGTCGCCGGACTGTATCCGGCCGCGGAATTCCCGCGGCCACCAGAGTCCATGACAAAAAATCCTTCATCTAAGGATGACGACGACGACTAGTCCCCGCTGGTTACGTGAATGTGACACTCCCACGGGCCGGACCGGTAATCTGGAAGTGGTCACGCAGCGGCCACCGTGATTCGTAGAGGGATAGTGTCTATGACAAGCAAACCGGATGTCACCGTCGCCGGGAACATGGATGCCGGCACCATTTCCCTCGCCCCTATCGGAAAACTTTCCAGTCAAAATCAAAATCTCCAGCCCCGGGCTCCCGTGGCCGGCTGCGCGCCGGCCCTCCCCCGGGAGGCGGCGCTTTGACGGTCCATCGCCAGGTTCCGGAAGATTCCCCTGTCGCGCGCATCTTCGGCACGTTCCGGCGCTGGCCGCTTGTTCCCTCCGCGGAGTTGTACCTTCTTCAGGCAGCGCTTGAGCACTGTGTGGAGCTCGCCGGGTCCGAGGCAGCCCATGAACTACTTGGGCTCATCACGAAAGAGCTCCAGCTGCGCAGCGCGGAAGAGCAACCGGAGGCCCGCAGGCCCGCCGGTCCCCCTGGACCGTCCGCGGAACGGCGGGCTTCACACGGGCAGACCGGTCGAAGTCGCGGGTCACAACACGACCAGCCGGGTCCGGCGTCGCGACCGACACGGGTGTCACGCACCCGGGCGAACGGAAGCTGACGCCGGTCAGCCAGGTCACCGGCGCCGCCCCGTTCGCGGCGCCGCCCCGTTCGCGGCGCCGCCCCGCCTACCGCTTCGGGGCTACTCTTCGAAGTGTGTTTCGACGTTGGACGTGCCGGTAATCGAGGCGATCACGGCTTTAGCGACTTCCCGGAGCTTGATGTTTCGGGCATTGGACGCATCCTTGAGTAAAGCAAACGCCTTCTCGGGTGAGCACCGGTTTTGCGCCATAACCGCCCCGACGGCCATGTCAATGACGGTGCGGGACTCCATGGCGGCGGCCAGCGAGTCCCGTGCGTCGTGGAGGCTGCCGATCCTGAGGGCGAGCCGCAAGGCCTTGCCGTCTGCTGGGCGAAATGTTCCGCCTGGGAAGTGTCTTCCGGATTGAATGCCGACGGGGCCTCGGCATAAAGGTTCAGCGCGGCCCGTGCCTGGTCTCCCAGCTCGACCGGCACTCCCAGAATCGACTGGTATCCCCGGTTGGCGGCCGCCTGCGAGAACACCGGCCACTGTCTGTCATGGGCCAGATCCCTGACGTAGACCGTCCTCAACTCCCGCATGGCAGCCAGGCACGGACCGTCCCCCGCCTCGTACTGGATCTCATCCATCGCGAACGCGTCCGGGTCACTTGCCGCGGTCGCGGCAGGCTTCTTCCGCCTTGTGACGGTAATTCCGCACAGCACCCGCCGCCCCGTCCGGGACAAGGCCTCCGCGGTGTACCGGGAGAGCTCACGGAGGAATTCCTCAACATCCGCGCTCTCAAGCACCAGGTCCTGGAGTTCGTCAGCGAGCACACCGCGCAGCCCGAGTCCGTCCACTTCCATCCCAGTTCCTCCCAGCCGTTCCCATGCGCCGGAGGCTACCCTGCCCGGCCGCAGCCCTGAAGAGACGAAGGTCCCGGGCAGCTTGGAGCGCGGGACGTCCCGGGACAGCCATCCGCCTGTGAACGGTATTACCGGCGGACAGTATCGCCGGCAGCCCCGTCGCCTCCGCGTATGTGGCCCGCCCCCAATATCTATGCGGGCCACACCCTAAAGGTTGGTTCTAGGCGGCGCGCCGCGATACTTCGCGAAGTCGCCTTGCGCACTCTCGCTCCCGCAAACGCACAGCCGGCAGGGCGGCGATACAGGGAGGATCGGGGGCGGCCCGGACCCCCTGAAGCGGGCGGGTGCGGGTCGCCACACGGGCGGTGTCCAAGCTGGGGCGGCAATCGGGGCCTAGGCCAGGACGCTTGTCCGAGGACTGCCGTCTTACCGGGCTTGGCTGTCATTTGCAGAGCTCTCCACGAATCGAGAGGCCGACTGCCTGACCGCCTTCAGAATAGCAAAAAGCCCCGGCGGTTCAACTGGGAAGCCCCGCGGTTCAACAGGGAAGCTCTCGACCGGGAACCCATGTTCCGAAGACGAGGGATGAGCGGGCGAGCAGGGATGCCGGCAAGCCGCGATGTGCGCGCCGGGAGGCGTCAGAAGAGACCAGCCAGGTCCGCGTTGGCCGCATCCAGGTCGAAGGCCTTGGGGTCAATCGTGTCGCCGGGCAGCATCCCCAGCCATTCCCGGTACTCCTTATGGTCTTCGTGGTGCGGATCATTGACCGCCTGAACGATGTTCGCCCAGCCCCAGACCCCGCCGCTGTCCTCCGCCGGCGCCGCACCGCGCCCCGCCGTGCACCGCGGAAGCTGCCCGCCGTCGTCGGTCTCCAGCACTTTCTCTGCCTTGATGGCGAGCACCCAGTCGTCGCCAAAGTCATAGGTGTAGCTCATGCTGCTCCCGACCTCAGGCAGCAGCATGCCGACTGTCACCGCGGCCTCGTCCCGGGACCGCTCGCCGTAGAGTTCATCCGCGCCCGGGTCCAGCGGCGCGTACGTGGGGCCGCTGAACCCTCCGGTCTGGAACTGGTGCAGGTGGTAGTCGAACCAGCCGAACAGCGACTGGATCACCTGGTGGAGCTGCGGGAGCGGCATGCCGGCGGGAACCAGGACACGCCGCCAGATGGGCGGCTTCGAGTCATGGAGCATAATCTTCAGCTGCAGGGTCGGCCCCGCGGCCGGCAGGGCCGCCGTTCCTGCTGACAGCGGGGCTCCCGGCTTTCGTCGTGCCATCCCCGGAGTTGCTGAAATATGGGCCGCCTCGCTCGCTGCGGCCGGGTCATAGCCGTCTTCGTCGGGGTCCTCGCCGAGCCCCAGGTCTGCCAGCACCTCGTCGTCGTCGAAGACGTTTGCTATGCAGCGGATGAGGGCCGGGGGTACCCGCAGATGCGTGTCAATGGTCAGCAGCCCCAGTTCGGCGAGCTCCTCCAGCCGCCGCAGGGCCACGCCGGTCAGCAGATCCGCCATTTCCCGTTCCGCGGCCGGGGCGTGGTCCGCGGTGGCCAGAACCCGCGCCTTCTCCGGTGGATCCGCCGTAGCCGCCGCGAGCAGGAGTGACACCTGCAATCCGGAGATCATCCTCTCCCAGGGCTCCGCCGGATCCCAGCCGAGCACCGTCGTCTCCAGGTACTGGTCAACGATAAACACCAGTTCCTCCAGCCGCCCAGCCGCGCCGCCGGTCAGGAACATCGAGGCCTCCGCCGTGGGGACAACCTTCGTCGACGTGATCTGAATCAGCTCGGTTGACTCCAGCGTGGTCCAGAGCTGGGCCAGCAGCGGCACCTCAAACATGCTCCGCACGGTGGGCACGTCGCCGGCCGCACCGGCGGTTTCCGGCAGCGGGTTACCGGCCCGCTTGGTGCCACCGCGGACGACTACGCCGACGCAAGCGGCCGCCGCTTCGATGTCCCGCTGGCGGAGCGCACCGGTCGCCGTGACCGGCTTCCCGTCTCCGATCCACTGCAGCAGCGCCGTGACACGCTTGATCAGGGGCAAATTGGAAAACGCCTCCAAGGCCTGCCGCTCGGGGATGTCCGGCACGTCGACGAGACCCCAGCCGTAGTCGTCGTCGTAGTCGTCGTCGGTGGAGGGGGAGGGGGAGATGGCGGTGAAGTAGTCCACGACTTCCACCAACTGATCCGCGGAGCCGGTCCACCGGCCGGTCTCCACGAGAAACTCGATAAAGGCGCGGACGGTGTCGACGACGAAGCCGGTGATCTCACGGACGCTCGCCTCGACGGCCGCGGCTCCAGCCAGGACGCCAACGGCGTCGACCGTGGCCACGATTTCGTCCTCGACGGCGACTGCCAGGCCGCGAGGTTCCAGGCTCGTCACGTGGGCCGCCGGCGTGCGTTCCATGTAGCGGGCCATAACGGCTTTGATCAGCGTCAGGCATTCCAGGGCGGCCGCCGCCGACCCGGGAGAGCCCTCTTCGAACCACCGGACGAACGCCGGAGTGAGATCGTCCACGGAACGTTCGGCCCGGAAAGCGCTCAGGGACTGGGGCGCGGAGCCCCGGTTAGTGGGTCTTCCCGCGCCTCCGGCGGCCTTGCCCTTGTTCCGGTTCCTGCCGTTCTTGCTCATGGTGCCCCTGCCCGCTCGCGAACTTGTTGTCACATCGACGGTACTGACCCTTTGGGCGGCATGCCAGTTTTCCACGCCGATGAGCCGAGTCCGGGCGCGCCCTGCTCGCCGGGGCGGCCCCGCGGGCAGGGCTCCCCCGCCGCTGTGGCGCACCTGTGGCCGGGGCCATGGGTCCAAGGTTTTCCGTGGTAGGTGTGAACGGCCTTCCCACGTTTAGGGGCTTGTATCTCTTAAGTACCCCCTGTTGAGGTGGGTGGTCGTCGTTTACGGTGGCCTTGGGAGGGGCCGGGGTGGTTCCGGTTTTCGGCTGGGCGTCATGGC
>NZ_JBWZCJ010000046.1:0-10275 GCF_059383535.1 Pseudarthrobacter sp. HLT1-3
CCCGCACAGCTGCAATCTCTCCATCCCGCATGATCCGAAATTAACAGACCACCGACAGGATTAAAAGAGTTTCACCCCAAAACCTAACAAAGTACTACTAGGACCCTGAGTCAACAAAAGCCGGGGCAGTCCCGATGTTCAGCCCGCCGCGTACACGCGGACCCAATCCACCCGCATCTCGCCGGCGCCGTTGGCAGTGCTGTCAGGGAACCAGTCCAGTTGTAAGGTCTGGTGCATCGGACCGGGAGGCTGATGCGCGGGGTCGGTGTCTTCAAACCACTTCACGCCATCAACGTAGCCCACGATTCCGCGCGGAGACCAGTCAAGCGCGTAGTTGTGCAACTGCGTAACGTCCAGAGGCTTGGACGATGACGTCTGCAAGTTCGAGCACCCATAGTGGTGGAAGAACTTGATGACGTTCCAGTCGCCAGTCGTCTCCGCGTAGTCAATCTCGCCGTCACACGGCCAATTTTCACTATCGGGCCACAGGATGGACACCATATGGTATTCGTTATCACCGGACCCGGCCGCCCGGACTTCCCACCGCCCGTACTTCTGGTTTGCAAACTTCGCGCCCATCCCAGCAGTCGTGCCATCCTGGCTTCCAGTCATGACCATTTTGGAACCATCCACGGTAACCTGCTGAAGACTCCGGAAACCGTTGCCCGCGTGGCCGGCACTGTTGTAGACATTCCACTTCGTGGCATCGGGCGCGCCAGAATAATTGAACTCGTCCCCAGCTACACGCGCGCCCCACCCATGGACTACGGCCGCCTCCATGGAGGTTACCGTGTCAGGCGCAGTCGTCACCACCAGTCTTGGGCGCAGGGCAGAGTTCGACGATTCCTTCGACTTGAACCCGATCCACTTCCGCGCGTTGCTTTCCAGCTTGAAGTTCTGCTCGCCGCCCTTCGCGTTGACGCCCTTGGTTACATCCCATTCAACCCAGGAGCCGGTGGCGAATCCGCCCGCCTTCCCGAGCCATGTCCCGCGTGCCGGTGCGTTATTCCACGTGACGCCCCTCTCTGTCCAGCCGCCAGATGTAGTAAACACATCCACGAACTCAGTGGACGTTGTAGATGCCTCGGAATACGCCCGAAGTTTGGCTGAAACAACATGTTCGCCAGCGGGAACTTGCACGGAGAACCGTAGAAGCGAGTTCCGCCAGATATACGCACGGCCTTCTGTAGATAAACGGATGCTGGCCCCAAAGTTCGAAGTCGCCCTGTCCGCCTGCACGTAAGTGTCCATGACCAACGAGGTTGTCGCTGCGGCGCTTGCGGTTGTCGGAGTAATGACTGCGAACATAATCAGAATGGACGATACAGCCGCTACGCATTTACGCCGGAACATCATGCCACGTCGGTTCTGCTGAGTTGGCAACCCCTGAACACTCGTAGCCTTCATCTTTATCGCTGTTTCTACTAGGTATTTGATGTATCCGGCTGCCCGGAGCCAGCCTCGACCGAGAAAAGCGGGTGACATCCCTAGGAAGGATGGTGGGTCGAACTGTACCGGGGATCCGCTGACGCCAACAAGAGGGCGGATGTAAGACAAGTAGTAGCTAGCAGTAAACCCAGTAGTAACACTCGATCCGGGATAAGTGGTTGATGCGGCCGGCCGGTCGCGATGACGTTGTGGGTGATCTTGCCTGTCACAGCTGATCAAGTGATCGGGTTCCCGGAAGCCGGGCGTTCTGGTCATTTTCTTCGATGACCTTTCCCTCTTCGCAGGGGCAAAGGGACTCAATAGCGCTCGATCGTCCCTGAGCCTGCACCCCATCCAATCCCTGGGTGTCATCTTTACTGCTGCTGATAGACGCAGTGCGAATGCTCATATCCCCGCGCTGCGACTTTAGCGAGACCCTGGCCCACTCGACGATCGCGCCCTCTGCTGATTCGTATGCCTGGTAAGAAGCCGGGACTTCCTTGAGGATGTCCAGCAACTCATTCGGGGTGCGACCGATGTGGTGCTCGCTGCTCCGTAGGCCGGCGGAGTAGTCGCTGGGCCCGCCCCACGCCCAGGGCCATCACTTCCCGGCACAGAATGGGCGACCTTCTGGATGACGTCGCTCGCAACCCGGCACGACCCATTTCGCCCATCCTTTTCAGAGCCGGACTCACACGTACTAATTGACGGAAGATCGGTTATCAGCGTTCCAAATGCGCTCCCGTGTAATGAAAGAATCGCGCATCTGATCTTCTTCGGTCCACGTTAGGTGCCGCAGATGGCAGCGGCACCTACAACGACCAGGCCGGGCACGACGGCGCAGCAGGCCAGGTCAGCCGCTGCCGGAGACTTCTGAGCCCACCTCAGTGCTAGCCGCCCGGCGGCTGGCTGACATGTTCGTCGATACAGAGCCATCTGCCGGTCGGGTCAGGCGACGTGCAGGCCCTGCCCGAGAACGGCGGCAGCTCCCACCTCGCTGTCCAGCAGGGGCGGACCACACTTTTGTATTTAAGTGCGGGACCTGCCGCGAACGAAGTGGAAGATCAAGGCGACCACGGCGATAACCAAAAGTATGTGAATTAATCCGCCACCGATGTTGCCGAGCAGGCCGAGAAGCCAGAGAACTGCGATAATGATAGCTATCCAGAGCAGCATGAGAGTCTCCTTTAATTCCCGCACGGTAATCGTGTGGTGCATATCACCCTATGTCAGTATCAGCGTGGGTAGAAGTAGCAGAAAGATAAGCCGTAGGGCACGACCGGCCGGGACCCTGAAGCTTATGCGCGTGTGGTTAGGTTGACGGAATCTCCCCCAGATAATGCCCAAGTTACCGCGGCGCTTCCGGTAATGGAGTCCTTTGGCCCCGCGATCGCACCCAAGTCGGCCTACCGGGCCGTGCGACGAGTGAAGACCAGATGGAGAACTCCGAGTGGAGAAGGGGCCGCTTCGATGTCAAAGCGTCGTTCAAGTCCTTCGAGCCCATCCCAGAGCCGTTCGCCCCGGCCCAGGACGATCGGCACGAGGACGATATGCATGTGGTCGATCAGATCGGCCTCGAGGAACTGCCGAACAGTGCTGACGCCGCCACCGATCCGGACGTCGAGGTCACCGGCCAGGGCGCGGGCCTGCTTGAGCGCGGCGACGGGGTCGGCGTCAACGAAATGGAAGGTCGTTCCGCCCTCCATCTCGAGTACCGGCCGAGGATTGCGGGGGCCTTCGTCGTGCATACGCCCACGAGGGCCGCTGGGCGGATGCACTGGACGCAGCTTGTGGTGGGCTGAAGCGCCGGGGACGGAAATCCGCATCTGCTGACAATCCGCCATCAGGAGCAGCCGTGGACGCCCTCGTTTGTTTGACCCGGATGGAAACGGAGGCAAAGGCACCGGAAGCGTTGATCTGCCCGGCACACGATCCGTGGTTCGTCGTCCATAATCAGGGGTTGAAAAACCCGTGAATGATGCAGAACCGTTTCATTATCGTCTCCGAATCTTGCTTGTTTGCCGTCGTCTGGGAGCACAAACTGAACGCATCACACCGCACCGCGAACGGGAGCGGGGTGCCATCCCACTACATGGCAATGAGGCCATCACGTCCAGTGGACGTCTTCACTCGCAATCCCTTGAGCAAGCAGGATGTAAATGAGCATCAACTTCCGGGCACCGTGGGGACGGCTGCCCAAGCATTCCGGACCCGGAAACGGGATCCTCGCCCGCGGGACCATGTCCCAAACGCTGCCGAATACCGCACAACGGAAACGCCGCCCGATCACGACGAAAGTGCATGCGGTCCTGGCGGTCCTGGCGCTGACCGCAGGACTGGGACTCGTTGTGCCCGGCACCGCCTCGGCGGCCCCCTTCTGCGGAATCACCTGGGGTTCGCTGGCCAAGTCGACCGCCACGCTGGCGTTGGGTCCAAGCCAGGATCCGATCACCAATATCCGCTCCGGGCGCCACGCCTGCTTCGACCGCCTGGTGGTGGACGTTAACGGCGAGGTCCCCAGATACACCGTGCGCTATGTCAGGGCCGTGACGCAGGGCGGGTCCGGCTTCACCGTTCCGCTGCGGGGAGGCGCGTTCATCGGTGTGACAGTCACGGCACCGGCCCATGACCAGAACTACAACCCGACCTACACCCCGGCGAACCGGGACGAAGCGGTGAACGTTGCCGGCTTCCAGACCTTCCGCCAGGTGGCCTTCGCCGGCACCTTCGAGGCGGTGACTCAGATCGGGCTGGGTGTCCGCGCACGGCTGCCGTTCCGGGTATTCACGCTGGACGGCCCGGGCAACGGGTCTCGGCTGGTGATCGATGTAGCGCACCGCTGGTGACGCCTGGGACCAGCCAGCCAGGGCGCTGAAGAACGACGGCGGCGCCCGCGTTCCGCATGAAGGCGATGCCGATAGGATGCGCACCAGTAGTTTTTGAGGGTGGGGTTGCGGGAGCCGCAGCCCCTACTTTCCTGTGTGACCATAGGGGCGGCTACCCCCGATCGAAAGAACAGTCAGCAAGTCATGTTGTAGCCGGCTCGAGCCACTCTGCTGCACGGCTATCGCAGGCGGGCTCGGCGTTCATCACGGCAACCGGCACGCCAGACGTCTGGTGGCGGCGCTACTCACCGGGCTCGCACTCAGGGGCGCCATTGCCGGTGCTGTGTGCCTGCGGTACGAGTGAGCTCATCGGAACTCCGTCGGCCTCCCATTCCCCTCCGACGGTAGTGATGAGGTCTTCGAAGAAGTCGTCCCAGATCTCAAGGAGCTCGTTCAGGGTAAAGACCATGGGGTCGGGGCGGTGGTCCTCCGGAGAAGAGAGCCTCATGACCTCCACGAGCTGATCGACATGCCGGGAGCATGCGCCGCAGACTTTCACGGAGGGGTGATCGGGCTCATCGACGTTGCCAAGCCCGAAGCCTTTCGGAGCGATGCCCACAACGAACTTCAACGGCCGCCGTGAGCAACCGATCAAGACACGGCCTACGAGCTCTCCTACACAGGCGATTGCCTCTTTGCTGGACGGTTTGGAGGGAGTCATCTACGGCTCCTATCGGGTGGAGGAGGCGGCTTGTTCCGGCCCACGATACCGGCGCCGGACGCGCCCGCGGGGAGGAGCCCTGGAGTGCCCGCACACATCAGGACGATGTCCTGCGCCGGTCACGTCGCGCCGCCTCTGGCCTCCTTGAGGCGGCCCATAACCGGAAGGAGAGCGAATGAACGCTCTGGATTACGAGTCGCGTCTGCGCGAAGTCATGGCAACCAGGGGTTTGTTCAGCGAGAACATTTCTTGCGAAGGCGAGCCGATCTTCGACTTCGATTTGCTCATGGACGCTTTCGGGCTGGAGTGGCAGAGTTAAAATATGGCTGCTTTGGATTCGGTAATGGCCCTTTTCGATCCTGCAGGAACATCGTGGGGGTCGTCTCTGAACTGGAGTCAGAGCGCTGCGTTGGCTCGGATCGCCGAGAACACCGGGCGGGGCTTAGACCTTACTCCAGTCATCCGGGAGTTGCGGTGGCTCGGGGAGGATATGAACGAGATTGCCCGGTCCGTCGCCTCTCTGGAAGAGAAAATCTGCCTACGCCTCGATGCCCAGACGGACGTACTCGACAAGCAGTTGGATGCGCTCCAGCAGATTGCTGCAATCTTGCTGAATCCCTTAAGGACGCGGGCCGCAGAGAGGGTGCGCGCGGCCAACGAGCTGCTGCGCCACCATCGGAACGACCGGGCCCTTGCGGTTGCCGAGGATGCGATCAAAGACGACCCCAATAATCACTTGGCATTTATCGTCGCAGGATGGGCGAGTTTCGGGCTAAAACTGCTCGAGCGTGCGCGCGGATACTTCCGAGAGGCGAGGCAGGCCACAGCCAGGCATGGGAGTTCCGTTGTCCCAGACTTCGCCAATCTCCACGCTGCACGCCTTGCAGCACGTTTGACGTTCGCACTTGAAGGGCCTGAGGCAGCCCTGCAGGAATTGGGTGAAGCGGATCGCTTTGACGAATCCGACCCATCCGACATGGCGCGAATTCGCGATTATCGCACTTTTCCGGGTGCCCGCGCTTTTTACTATGACCAGGCTTTATATATGGCCGCCACGCACCGCACATCCGAGGCGATCAGCATCTTTAGGACGCGGTGTGCCACCAAGGAATTCTGCTACCTCGCTCTCACGGACCCCATACTGATCCAATACAAGGAGGTTGCCACCGAAGTTCGGAATCAGCTAAGGATTCTCACACCACTCGTCAACCGCGCTAAGGACCTCCTCGACCTCGGGGATGCACGCGTGAAAGAGCTGCGGACCATCGCCGAGAGACATCAGATAAACCCAAAGATTCATCCCAAGCTCTGGAAGTGGGGCTCTTTCGATACCTCACAGGGAGAAGAATTAAGGCAGAGGCTCGACACGATGACAAATGATGCTCTCGACTCGACCATCCGCGTAGTGACCAAGGAGCTCTAAGACGTGTCGCAGCAAATCGAGCATGATCCACGAATCGATCGGGAACGCGCAAAGGAATCAATCCTCACTCGAACGCTCGAGAACATGACGAGTAGGACAACCGTCGATCTTTTGCTTCAGCACGGCCGTTCTCTTTTGTTCCGGGGCCGTGTGGATGCCATCGTCAGCGAAAGGGGACTATTTAGGCCCTTTTACCTCCACGTGGTCGCTGCCCCAGAGAGACCACTGGTTTGCGTGCGAACCTACGAGATGACAGTCCAGGAGTACGAACGTGCGCGGTCGGAAATTATCAAGAGTGACGGCAACCGAGGGCTGGGCGCACCCCGGCTGAGCCCCCTTGTTTCGCAGCGGCCTAAGAGTCTAAGGTCCACCAAGTCCTGGCACTGGAACAAGGACTCGACCAGCGATGCGTGGCCCGACGACGACCAGTAGAACATCTCCGGAAAGCAACAGTCCTGCCTTTGCGGCCGCAGTCCAGCACTTCCCGGCTCGGTTACGTCCCGTGGAGTGGTGTAGATCTCAGCAGTTGCGCGTTGCTCCGGTGACGTAGTGAGCCATCGTGCGATGGTCAGTGAGAACCGATCAAAGAACTCACAAAGGACACAAACACACGATGGCTCTAGACCAGTCTGCCCTGCTCGATCTCCTTGGCCAACTGAAACTCACCGATGTCTCCGACCGGATCCGTGCCGCGACCGAAACCCTGTACCAGCAGCTCATCGAGGCCGAGGCGACCGCGTTCATCGGCGCCGCCCCGTTTGAACGCTCCGAGGCGCGGACCACGCAGCGCAACGGGTCCCGGCCCAGGACGTTGACGACCACCGCCGGGGACCTGAACCTGAAGATCCCCAAGCTGCGGAACGGGTCGTTTTTCCCGGCCCTGCTCGAACGCCGCCGCCGCGTGGACCAGGCGCTCTACGCTGTGGTGATGGAGGCCTATCTGCACGGGGTCTCCACCCGGAAGGTCGATGATCTGGTCAAGGCGCTCGGGGCCGAAACCGGGATCTCCAAGTCCGAAGTTTCCCGGATCTGTGAGGGACCTGGACCACGAGGTCGGTGCGTTCCGGGACCGCGATCTCTCGGCCATGGACTACCCGTATGTGTTCCTCGACGCCACCTACTGCAAGGCCCGCGTCGGGCACCGCGTCGTGTCCCAGGCCGTTGTGGTTGCCTTCGGCGTGGCCGCGGACGGGCGGCGGGAAGTCCTGGGGTTCGATGTCGGCGACAGCGAGAACGAGGGATTCTGGACCGCGTTCCTGCGGTCCTTGAAGGCCCGCGGACTGGATGGCGTGAAACTGGTGATCTCCGATGCCCACAGCGGCCTGAAGAAAGCCATCGGCACGGTGTTCCAGGGCGCTGCGTGGCAGCGCTGCCGCGTGCATTTCATGCGTAATGTGCTCTCGACCGTGCCGAAGGGATCCCAGGACATGGTCGCCTCGATCATCCGCACCGCCTTCGCCCAGCCCGACGCCGGACACGTCAACACCCAGTTCGACGAAGTCACCCGGATGCTTCTCAAATCCCACCCGAAGGTCGCCGCGATGCTCGGCGACGCCCGGGACGACGTGCTCGCCTTCACCGGGTTCCCGGCCAGGCACTGGCGGCAGATCTGGTCCACGAATCCCATGGAACGGGTCAACAAAGAGATCAAAAGACGCACCGACGTCGTCGGGGTCTTCCCCAACCCGGCAGCCCTTCTCCGGCTCGCCGGCGCGGTCCTCGTCGAGCAACACGACGAATGGGAAGCCGGCGACCGCCGCTACCTCTCCGAGGCCTCCATGGCCGAACTCAAGGCCATGAACAAGGCACCCGCCACGCCGATAGAGGAGACGATTTTGCTTCCCGAACTCACGGCAGCATAATCAATAACTGACCTGCACGGTGTCGAGAAAACTCCACCACTCAGCGGGACGTAACCTCCCGGCTCCCCCAAACGCCGATAAGCAAATATGTAAGCGTGAAGTGATCCGGATTGCCGAAGCGGCAGAATGGGGTCGTCCGCTGCCTCAGGGTGCTATTACAAGTACCCGCAGGCCGGGTCGAGTCCCGATAGACGATGCGCCTGCAATCCGCTCAGGGCACGGCGTCGATCCGCAGCCCGGGCGAGGTCGTTCTGTGGGTCACGACGTGATCCGCTCTTACCTGAATGAAGTATCGGGCGGACGTGCCCACAGCGCACGACTCCGGCATGAGCAGCTCGAGAGCTTTCCCGTCCCGGCGCAGCCTCGAGAACCCCGCGTCCAGATAATCAACTAGGGGCGCGGTGGCGGCCATTCGCCGCCTCACAGTCCGGGCTGTCATGTCGATCATGTATTGGCTGCCAGTAGCGGTCGTTACCGGCTCTTCAAGGTTCGTGGGGAAATGGATTCCCGGATGAGTGTCATGCCGCCGTCCGGGCGGCACTTCTCATGAGAATAGGCGATTTGTAAGTGCCTGCGTTCCGGTAGCCGCGGGCGGTGCGTTTGATGTGCTTGATGCCGGTGTTGTTGGCCTCGACCTTGCCGGTGGTGGCGTCGGTGACGATGAGGACTTCGATCTCGTTCCACCACCGGCAGACAGTGCGGTAGAGCTTGTTTGTCTCGGGCCGGCCGGCGTCCTCGACGAGCACCTTGAGTTCGGCTTTCGCGGCGACCGCGTCGGCCAGGGAGTCGGTGCGCAGCAGCGTCCTGAGCTGCTCTTTGACCTTCCACACGGCTTGCAGCTTGCCGGTCGGGTCGTCGGCGGCGAAGACCTCAGCCAGCCGGTGGGCTGCCGTCTCGGAGAGGGTGTCGCCGGCCCGAAGGAGTAGCATCCGGTGTGCCCAGGCCTTGTCGACGCCGCGGCCGCGGCGGCCCTTGACCTGCTGGGACAGGTTCTGGCGGGCCTCGGTCATGGCCTGGTTTCCGAGGGAGGCCAGATGGAAATGATCGACCGCGACAGCGGTGCGCGGGAGCCACATCCTCAACGCTTTCCGAAACGCCGCCGACGGGTCGATCGCCACGACCTGCACGCCCAGGCGCCACTGAAGCGGCCGGGCGAAGAGCCAATCGCCGACGCCCCTGTGGTCCCGGCCGTCGACCACGCCCAGGACCTGCCCAGTGTCCAGATCAACGATGGTCGTCATCCACGGCTCGTGCCGGATCCATGAGCTGGAGTCAGGGTCCCGGAAGTACCGCACGGACCGGAACCGGTGCTCATCGATGCCCAGCATCCGCGGCCTGAACTCCTCTACGTCAGGCAGGTTGAGGAGGCAGGCTTCGGTCAGCGCGGCGCGGACCAGCCACCAGGACACCGCGAACGCGGCGGCGGTCTCGGACACGGCGCGGCCGGAGCTGATGACCGCGTCAACGACATGGTCCCGGAGCCGGGCCGTGGAAAGGGCCCGGCGCGGGACCTGGCCAGTGGATTCGAAGAATGAGAGTCGGTCACAGGCCGGTTCCTCGCAGTACCAGCGGTACTTGGACCAGAGGACCTCCACGGCGCCGGCGACGGGGATGTCCCGGATCCGCTGGAAGCGTCGTTCCTTCCGCCGCGTCGCGACGACACCGCAGCTGGGGCAGCCCGGTGGCTGGTCGGTTTCAACGATGATCTGGCGCCGGCCGTCCTCCAGCACTGTGGCCGAGATGACGGTGTAGTCGGGCAGGTTGAAGATGCTGGGGGCAGCGTCGGCCGCCGCCCCGGTAGGCTCAATCAAGGCTCGTGGTCCTGCTCCTGGTTGAATGCTAGACACACTCATCCCAGCAGGGCCACGGGCCCCTTTTTTAGCTACGACACGGAATCAATTCCCCACGAACCACGAAGAGATTCCCTAACGCTTGTCAAGCCTTTTTTGGCTCTGGACGACAGGCAGGGTTGAGTGCACCGTCACCTGTGTTCTGCCGGTGGCGGTGGGTGCTATC
>NZ_JBWZCJ010000047.1:0-8076 GCF_059383535.1 Pseudarthrobacter sp. HLT1-3
AGCATCTGGAAATCTTCGCCACGGCCGACCAGTTCGAACACCTGCTCACGGTCATGAACACCGCCACCAACCCGCGCACCGGCGCTGCCGCCGACCCCGACGCTGACGCCGGCGCCGGCTCCGGGGGTGTTGTGGACGCGGCTGCGGCGGAGGCGGCCGCAGCCGGGCGCCTCGATCAGCGCACCCGGCCGCAGCGGCTGCTCGATGGTCTGGTCGGTGCGTGCAAGGTGGCCCTGGCGGCCGGAGATCTGCCCGCCACCGGAGGCCTGCGCCCGCAGGTGATGGTCACCATCGACTACCGTGACCTCCTTGATCAGCTCGGCGGCCCCGGCCCGCAGACACGCGGACCGGGATCGACTACGGGGACCCTGATGTTCACCGGCCCGGTCACGGCCTCGACCGTACGCAAAATCGCCTGCGACGCGGACATCATTCCGCTCGTGCTCGGCGGCAACGGCCGGGTCCTGGACATCGGCCGGGCCTCACGGGTCTTCCCGCCGCACATCCGCAAGGCCCTCACCGCGCGGGACGGGGGCTGCGCGTTTCCGCAGTNACTTTGTTCACACCACCACCACGTGATCCACAAGGAACAATGGACCATCCAGGTCCGCGCCGGCATCCCCTGGTTCATCCCCCCGCCGCACCTGGACCCACACCAGGTGCCACGCCGAAACCGCCACTTCCAGCTCGAATGAACCCCAGGCCGCCACCAGACCGGCTGCTTGACCGGGCGTTCGGGTCAATGGGCAACGCAGCGGACTTTGTCACAGCCTCGCCCTACCGTGGCTCGCATGGAACACGTAATACTGAAAACTGGTCCGGATGGAAGGCCCCAGACGGTGCTGCGCGGCGGTCACGAATGGCTGGTCGGGGCGGAGCCGGTGCGCTGGTTCGAGCGGGTGAGTTGGTGGGAGGCGGAGCGGCGGATGCCCAAGGGGCTAAGCCGCGTCGACGTCGAAGTGTGGCAGATCCAGGCGAGACTGGGCCGGAATCAGGGTTCTGCCCTCACAACGATGGAAATCGTCCGTGACGGCCGGGGCGGCGGCTGGCGGCTCCGGGAGGCCATCGCAGACGCGGCCTAGGCGGAGCGTCAGCTGCCACCGTGGGCCAGACTTACAGGGGCATTGGAAAGGCCTTCCACCGCGACTATTGGGGGATGCCGCGGTGGAAGGCCTGAGACGAATATACCGTGAATATTTGGAAATGAGAAACACCCGGCGGCGATTCCGGGCCTCGTAAATGCCCAGTCGATGGTGTAATTGCGGGCCGCTTGGCCACGGGTAGAGGTAGACCCTGGTCAGAAGATGGGGGAGACACCCGCCCTCGAGGAATCGGCGGGCTGCCCTGGCAACGATCGCCCGGGCTTAGGGCCGCTGGACCGCGACAAAGACTCTGGGCTGGTTTTTCCACTCGGGTTCCATCTCCGAGATGGTGTTCCGCATGATCCGGTCCGAGGCTTCGCGGGCCGCCACTGGCTTTCCGTCGGCGATCGCTTCCGCCAGGTCCACGTGCCACTGCAGCGCGGCCGCCCGTGGATGGTCCGGCATCAGGCCGTGCACCGTGCGCCCGGTCAGCGTCTCAGCCACCTGGCCCACCATGTTGGCGAACATTTCGTTTCCGGAGCCTGTCAGCAGCAGTGAATGAAAATGAATATCCAGCTCCAGAAACCTCGGCACGTCCCCGGCCTGCCCAGCGTCGCGCATCGCGTGCGAGACGTCGACGAGCTCGCGGCGGATCTCCCCGGGGGCGTTGGCAGCGGCCAGTTCGGCGGCGACAGGTTCGACGGCGGTGCGCAGCTCGGCGAGCGAACGCAGCTGTGCGCCACGGCCATCGCCGGCGAGGCGCCAGCGGATCACCTGGGGGTCGAAAGGGTTCCATCGGGCGGCTGGCAGCACCCGGATGCCCACCCGCTTGGTCGTTTCCACCAGGCCCAAGGACTGAAGGACGCGTACCGCCTCGCGCACCACCGAACGGGACACCTTGAGTTCCTCTTCGAGGTGCTCCGCCAGCATGATGTGGCCGGGCGGCAGAGCGCCTGCGACGATGCGGGTGCCGAGGTGCTCGATCGCACGGTGGTGGAGGCTGGTTGACATAGTCGTAAGCATAGTGGGGCAGTCACTGTTCCAGACGATGTTCCAGAGGACGTTTCGGCCGAGGTTGACGCCGGTGGCGGCGCACGGCTCGGGAAATCATAGACTGTAGGTGAAGCGCCATATTCCGCCACGTGGGCACGGCTTTCCAGCCGCCCGCGGAAATACATATGGTTTATTGACAGCCACTGATCCCAAGAAAATGGTCCCGCCTCACGCGCGGGACGAACTGCACTCGTTGCACAGAATGAATTGGAGTTTTGATGTCAGCACACATCGGTGTCACCGGCCTTGCGGTGATGGGGGCAAACCTCGCCCGCAACCTGGCCCGTAACGGCTTCACCGTTGCCCTGCACAACCGTTCCGTCGAGAAAACCGATGCCCTGCTGGAGAAGCACGGCAAGGACGGCGACTTCGTCCGCACGGAGACCCTGCAGGAACTCGTCGACTCGCTGGAGAAGCCGCGCCGCGTGCTGATCATGGTGAAGGCCGGCAAGCCGGTCGACTCCGTGATCGAGCAGCTCGAGCCGCTGCTGGAACCGGGCGACATCATCATCGACGCCGGCAACTCCCACTATGAGGACACCCGCCGCCGCGAGGCGGCCCTCGCCAAGAAGGACCTGCACTTCGTCGGCATCGGTGTCTCCGGCGGCGAGGAAGGTGCCCTCAACGGCCCCTCCATCATGCCCGGCGGCTCCCGGGAGTCCTACGACGCCTTGGGCCCCCTGCTGGAAAAGATCGCCGCCCACGTCGACGGCAAGCCCTGCTGTGCCTGGATCGGCACCGACGGCGCCGGACACTTCGTCAAGATGGTCCACAACGGCATCGAATACGCCGACATGCAGGTCATCGGTGAAGCGTTCGACCTGCTGCGTTCCGGCGCGGGAATCGAGCCGGCCGAGCAGTCCAAAATCTTCGCCGAATGGAACAAGGGCGACCTCGCCTCCTTCCTGATCGAAATCTCCGCCGAGGTCCTTGGCCACGTGGATGCGAAGACCGGCAAACCGTTCGTCGACGTGGTCGTGGACGCCGCCGGCCAGAAGGGCACCGGCCGCTGGACCGTCATCTCCGCACTCGAGCTGGGCTCCCCGACGTCGGGCATCGCCGAATCGGTCTTTGCCCGGGCGCTGTCCTCGCAGACGGAGCAGCGCAAGCTGGCCCAGGACCTGCTCGTCGGGGCGGAAGCCGACGTCGAGATCCCCGAGAGCTTTGTCGAGGACGTCCGCCAGGCGCTGTACGCCTCCAAGCTGGTGTCCTACGCGCAGGGGCTGGACATGCTCACCTCGGCCGCCAAGGAATACGGCTGGGACCTGAAGCTGGACGAGATCGCCTCGCTGTGGCGCGGCGGCTGCATCATCCGCGCCGAACTGCTCAAGGAGATCACCAAGGCCTACGCCGCGGCGGAGAAGCCGGCCAACCTGCTGTTCGCCCCGGCGTTCACCAAGGCGATCGCCGACGTCCTCCCGGCCTGGCGCCGGGTCGTCTCGACCGCGGTCCAGCTCGGCATCCCTGTCCCGGTGTTCTCCTCCTCGCTGGCGTACTACGACGGCCTGCGCCGCAAGCGCCTCCCGGCCGCCGTGATCCAGGGCCAGCGCGACCTTTTCGGTGCGCACACCTACGGCCGTGTTGACTCCGAAGGAACGTTCCACACTCTCTGGGGCGAGGACAAGTCCGAAATCGAGGCAGTGGACACCCACTAGTTTCGCCACTGAGGCCGGCGGCCGGTGCTCCCCGTTACGCTGGGAGGCACCGGCCGTTCGCGTTTAACCGGGAACCCGCTCCGGGATCCCGTCCAGTAACCGCCCCCGCCGGCGTCCCACCCGCCACCGTCCCAGGAGTGCAGCAGATGACACAGCCCGTAGCATTCGTCACCGGCGCCTCGACCGGAATCGGTTTTGAGACCGCCTGGAAGCTCGCGGCGCACGGTTTCACCGTCTATGCCGGGGCCCGCCGCCTCGGGAAGATGGAGCCCCTCAAGGCGCACGGAGTGACGGTTCTGCCGCTCGATGTGACGGACGAGGATTCGATGACCGCCGCCGTCGAGCAGGTGATTGCCGCCCACGGCCGGATCGACGTCCTGGTGAACAACGCCGGCTACGGTTCCTACGGCTCGCTGGAGGAAGTGGAACTCGCCGAGGGGCGGCGGCAGTTCGACGTCAACCTCTTCGGGCTGGCCCGGATGACGCAGCTAGTGCTGCCCGGAATGCGGGCGGCGGGGCGGGGGAGGATCATCAATGTGTCCTCGATCGGCGGAAAAATGTACGAGCCGCTCGGTGCCTGGTACCACGCCACCAAGTTCGCGGTCGAGGGCCTGAGCGATTCACTGCGGGTCGAACTCAAGCCGCACGGCATCGACGTGTCCATTATCGAGCCGTCCGGAACCGAATCGGAGTGGGGCGCGATTTCCGGCGACAGCCTGCTGGCCACGTCCGGCCGGGGGCCCTACACGGACCAGGCGAAAATCGTCGCTGCAGCGCTGGCCTCAACCATGGGCTCGTCCATGTCGACCCCGCCGGACGTCATTGCCGACGCCATCGTGCACGCCGCGACGTCGCGCAGGCCCAGGACCCGCTACCCGGTGGGGAAGGGTGCCCGGGCGATTCTGCTGTTGCGGCGGCTGCTCCCCGACCGGGCCTTTGACGTTGTGATCTGGAAGATCTACCGGCGGTTTCCCGCCTAGCAGCCGGATGCATGCATGCTGGCACCCATGCCAGTCCGGCGGCAGGCGGCGCCGGCTAGATCCGGTATTCGATCAGGTATTCAGCCGGGTCGACGGCGGGCTTGGTTTCGCGCTGTGCGTCCCGGTGACGCCAGGTCGCCGGCACGCCGGTGAGGATTGAATCTGCCGGGGCGTCCTTGACCACAACGGCGTTGGCGCCCACGGCGCTGTCCCGGCCGATGGTGATGGGTCCCAGGATCTTGGCTCCGGCCCCGATCACGACGCGGTCCTCAAGAGTGGGGTGGCGTTTGACCTTCGCCAGCGAGCGTCCGCCGAGGGTTACGCCGTGGTAGATCATGACGTCCTCGCCAATCTCGGCGGTCTCACCGATGACGACGCCCATGCCGTGGTCGATGAAGAAACGGCGCCCGATCGTGGCTCCCGGGTGGATCTCGATCCCGGTGAGGAACCGGGCCAGCTGGGAAATCAGCCGCGCCGGGAAGCGCAGCGCAGGGTTCTGCCAGAGCCGGTGCGTCAGGCGGTGCGCCCAGATCGCGTGCAGGCCGGAGTAGGTGAAGAAGTTCTCAACGGACCCTCGAGCCGCCGGGTCATGCGACCGGGCGGCGTCGAGGTCTTCCTTCAGTCTTGCGAAAAAGCTCACAAAGACCTTTCTACGAAATCGGAAATAGCGGGCTGGGCTCAGCCGCGGATGTCGTCGTACAGCACGGTGGAGATGTAACGCTCACCGAAGTCGCAGACAACAGCAACGATCAGTTTACCGGCGTTCTCGGGGCGCTTGGCGAGTTCCAGGGCGGCCCACACGATCGCGCCGGAGGAAATGCCGCCGAGGATGCCCTCTTTGACTCCGAGTTCGCGGGCGACCCGGACCGAGTCCTCCAGGGTGGCGTCGAGGACCTCGTCATAGACGTTGGTGTCCAGGATTTCCGGGACGAAGTTGGCGCCGAGGCCCTGGATCTTGTGCGGTCCCGGGGCGCCGCCGTTGAGGATGGCGGAGTCCTTCGGTTCGACGGCGATGATCTGGACCTCGGGCTTGCGCTCCTTGAGGACCTGCCCGACGCCGGTGACGGTGCCGCCGGTGCCGACGCCGGCGACGAAGATGTCGACCTTGCCGTCGGTGTCGGACCAGATTTCTTCCGCCGTGGTCTGGCGGTGGACCTCGGGGTTGGCCTCGTTGGCGAACTGCTGGGCCCAGATGGAGTTCTCCGTGTTGGCGACGATCTCCTGGGCCTTCTCCACGGCGCCGCGCATGCCCTCGGAGCCGGGCGTGAGGACAATCTCCGCACCGAAGGCGCGGAGCATGACACGGCGCTCGGTGGACATGGTTTCGGGCATGGTCAGGATGACCTTGTAGCCGCGGGCCGCGCCGACCATGGCCAAGGCGATGCCGGTGTTTCCGGAGGTGCCTTCCACGATCGTGCCGCCGGGCTTGAGGGCACCGGACTTCTCCGCGGCGTCCACGATGGCGACGCCGATCCGGTCCTTGACGCTGTTGGCCGGGTTGTAGAACTCGAGCTTGACGGCCACGGTGGCGTCAAGGCCTTCGGTCAGCCGGTTCAGCCGGACCAGCGGGGTGCCGCCGACCAGCTGGGTAACATCGTCATAGATCCGTGCCATGGGTGTCTGCGCCTGTCTGTTGTGGGGATACTGAGGTCAGCCTAACGAGAGCCCGCAGGCCCTAGCTAAGCATTAAGCCATGCTGAGTAATATTTCCTGGCTTTGGCCAGTTTCGGATTGATGATCACCTGGCAGTAGCCCTGCTCCGGGAACTTGGCGAAGTAGTCCTGGTGGATTTCCTCGGCGCGGTGGAACACCGGCAGCCGGCTGACTTCCGTGACGATCGGATGCGCCCACAGCGACTGGTTCCGCTCGATGGCCTCCTCGAAGAGGATCTTCTCATCGGTGGTCTCATAGAACATCGAGGAGCGGTACTGGGTTCCGACGTCGTAGCCCTGGCGGTTGGGCGTCGTGGGGTCGTGGAGTGCGAAGAACATGTCCAGGATGACCTCCGCGGGGATGACCTCCTCGTCGAAAGTCACCGCCACCACCTCGGCATGGCCGGTGGTCCCGGAGCAGACTGCGTAGTAGTCGGGGTTGCGGAGGTGGCCTCCGGTGTAGCCCGAAATGACGGCGCTGACACCCTTGGTTTTCTGGTAGACGGCGTCGAGGCACCAGAAGCAGCCTCCGCCGAGCACAAAAGTTCTCATGCTCTCTTCAATGGTTGAAGGGCCCCGATGATTCCCGGCGTCCGCGGGGGAGGCCCGACTATAGGGTAAAAATGGGGGTATGGAACCTGTAATCACCGACGTTTCAGCTGGCCCGCCCGAAGGAAACGACGGTTCCGGCAACGGATCCGGGGAAATACCGGAGGTGCCCACGCTGGGCATGGTCCTGCTGGCCGTGGAAGAGCTCTGGCCCGAATCCCTGGCCGAGGACTGGGACGAAGTGGGCTTGGTGGCCGGCCGCCCCTCCGCCGCGGTGAGCAAGATCCTCTTCGCTGTCGACCCGACCCTCGAGGTGATCGAGGAGGCCATCGACTTTGGCGCCCAGCTGCTGATCACCCACCATCCGCTGCTGCTCAAGGGCGTCACCTCGGTTGCGGCCACCACCGCCAAAGGCCGGGCCGTGCATCGTCTGATCGAGTCGGGGACCGGCTTGCTGACCGTCCACACCAACGGGGATTCCGCCGTCGGCGGCGTCTCGGATGTCCTGGCCGACGCCTTGGGCCTGCAAAACGTGGCCCCGCTGACGCCGGCGGCGAACGGTCTGCCGGAGGAGGGCATCGGGCGGGTCGGGGACCTGGCGGACGTCCTGACCCTTGGCGACTTTGCGGCCCGCGTCTTCGGCATCCTGCCCTCGGTCGCCGGCGGGGTGCGCGTCTCCGGGGACAGGGACGGGCTGGTCCGCCGCGTGGCCGTCTGCGGCGGTGCCGGCGATTCCCTCTTCGGCGAAGTCAGGGCGAGCAACGCCGACGTCTTCCTGACCGCGGACCTGCGGCACCATCCGGCGTCGGAAGCCCGCGAGGCAGCGGTCAATGACCGCCCGTACCTGATCGACGTTTCCCACTTCGCGAGTGAGTGGCTGTGGCTGCCGGCCGCGGCCGAGGCGCTGGGCAATGTGCTGAGCGACCAGGGGCACGACGTCGAGATCCGGGTCAGCACCACCAACAGCGACCCGTGGGACTTCATTCTGACTCCGGGCGGGGACTAGCCCGGGGTTTTCATGAGGGTGGGGCCCGTAGGGTGTGTTTAAGCGACGAAAGGTGCTTCTGAGCTGGGAAAATAGTGTTGTTGACGCACTGTTCCACCG
>NZ_JBWZCJ010000048.1:0-7563 GCF_059383535.1 Pseudarthrobacter sp. HLT1-3
CCGCTGCTGACAGCCGGCCATCAAGATGACAACGCGCTACCAGTCAGCAAGCAGGGCTTCTCGTGGATCACGTAAAACCACTACCGCCCCACGCTCCTAGACAACGGCTCAGATTGGGAATCACCCCCGCGCATGCGGGGCCGGACTCTTTGGCGGTCTGCGAAATGTAGCCGAACGTGCCCTTCTTGAACAGGCAAAACGTATCGTGGCCGACCGCGCGGGCAGAGAAAAGCCGGAAGACCCGGGGCGCGACGTGGAACTCTCAAGCCCCGATCGGCATTGGCCCCGAGTTGCATCACCGCCGGCTGAACTACACAGAGCCGAAGTTCGGCCGCATGAAAGCCCGCCGGGAGCAGAAAGGACCATCTGGGTCGTCCACCTCCAGGCGCGCCCCAATTGGAAGAACACTCTCTACTTGGAAGAAACGCCTCGTCCAGATGGAAGTCTTCCAGGTAGACCTGTTCTCCGGCCAGAAGCCATTTGCCGGTTCGAGCTTCCTCCATCCAGGTTCGCTGGCTCGGTAGCACCTGGATCAAATCGATTGCCATACCGGTGCCGTCGCTACCTTTTCGGAGCGTATCGAGGCGGTGCTTGAGTCCTTGTGTGCAGCGCGGGAGGTGCTGAGACGATCCCGGGAGTCTCGGTTCTGATAGGACCCTTTGACTGTCCGGTGAGGGCATATCCCTGACTGACGTCAGTTGAGTACCGATACTCGCGGCAAATCGGGATCTGTTGTGGCATTTCCTGACACTTTGCCGTGAGGCTATATGGGTCACGCTGACACTCGCCGCGGGGGAGCACGCCGGCAGAACCTACGAAGGCCGCCGGGAACGATTCAGGCCGCCTTTTTTCTCGCTGCCTATCGAAGATAAGGCGGCCGTGGTAATTTCTGCTTGGATTAGGAGTTCCTCATGCGATTGCCTTCCAGTCCGGCTCCTGAAACCGCTTTCGAAAGCAGAGGCAACGATGGCAACTCTATTGATCTTCCATGAGGTCGACGACGTTGACCACTGGCTCAGCTCGCCGCGACGCCATGAACTCTTCGGACCTATTGGCATGACTGTTCGAACCTTTGTCGACCCGGGGAAAACCAACCGCGTCGGCCTGATCGTCGAAGTCCCGGACATGGACACGTTCCAGCGAATGATGGAGTCCGAGGCAGCGGCCGACGCCATGAAATTCGACGGCGTACGCCCGGACACGATCCTGATGCTGGTCGAACCCGAGTCCAGCATCTGACCCGGGGGCGTGAGTGCTGGCGTGTCTTTGGAGGCGTGCAGCCGCTCATACCTGCAATCTGCCGCCGGAGGGCGGTGCGTTTGGCTAGCCCCGGGGGTCGTTCAGGTGGCTGGCCTGGCGCGAGCGAACGACTGCTGCCGCAGAGGCAGAGTCGCATAAAACCGCGACGAGCGCACATGGGATCATCTGGATTGTCCATGGCCTGGCGCGAGCGAACGACTGCTGCCGCAGAAGTACGCGGTCAAGCGATGGTCCTCGGGACCAAGTTGCCTGTCCATCTACAGTTGTTGTGAGATCGGAAGCTAGTTGGCTGTGAGGTTCCAGGCTACGTGGCCATTTCCCAACTTAGATGGCCAGGTTTTACGGTAGTCGGCCAACTGATTCACTCAGCTGGCCAACTACCGGGCCCAGCCGACCGCTGGCGGGTTGTCTTTCAAGCGTTCCCTGACGAGTTCGGGTTAGAGATGTCACCCTAGGCGCAAGAACGGGCATCTATTTGCAAGAACTCGTCGGCCTATTTGCAAGACTTGCAAGTAGGCCGACTGTGAGATTCGGAGCTAGTTGAGATCTTTCGGAACTTGTTATGAGATCGGAGGCTAGTTGGAGTTGCCCGGCTAGTCGTCGAAACGGCCCAACGTACTTGGATACAGACGCTCGGCCTTAGTTGCGGGACTCGCAACTAAGGCGGAGGTGTCTTCGGCGCCTATCCCTGCTGAGCCCCATCGCGATAGCCCCTGTTCCCGTTCTGAATTACCTGGGATCCCGTCTGGAGGACGACAAGACCGAGACAGTCCTGTATCGCCGTCACGCAAAGACGGAGTGGATGCATGGACGTGGCCGGGGGCGGATCGCGCGGCGATAGTTGCTGCCTTCATCGTCGAACAGGTAGCTGGGCAGGACGTCGCCAGCGCTGCTGGTGCTTTCGAAGATGTAGTTGTCCTCATGAGTCTGAGTACGAGGGTGAGTCGTGAACGTATTCTAGGCCTCGGTCTTGGCTAGTTCGACAAAGCATCGTTTCTGCCTCGGCCACGGGGAAGCGCTCAGCCCCGAGCCTGGCCCATCCAGCGTCCTGTCCCGGCTACCCTCGTTTAGGTTTTGATGTTCGAAAACGAAGACAGCGGGCACGATCGATGGCAAGCAATGAAACGCTGAGTGCGCGCCCAAGGTGCCATTGGACGAGTTCGGCGCCCAGCTGATCGACATCGAGGCCGCGCAACGTCATACAGCAGTCATGCACCTGCCCTCCGCTCAACCAATGTCAAACATAATTTCCTGAATGGCAGCTCCAAGGTCTGCCTATTGGGTCGCCATCAACAACTCGCCGACGACTGCGATTAAGGACCCTGACAGTGGCTCGTTTGTTTTTCTATCTCGTCGTATTGCTTGTGTCGACAGTCGTGATGATCAATTCGGATCCTGGCGGCGGATTTTTCGCAGTCTCCAGCGGACTCGCGGTTGGCTTCGCCATACCGCTGGTAGACACAATGATTGTTCACTCTCGTTTGCTGAAGATCGCCTGTTACTCCATACGTACGTGGAAAGGCCGTGTCCGTATCTCAGCGTCGTACCTCTATCGCATTCAGGTTGATGGCGACTACTTACTCGTGAAGGGACAACGGTTCGATCAGTATCAACCCGTCGGGGGTGTCTACAAGACCCATCCGTCATCGTCAGGCAGGCTCAGTGACCTGAACGTCCTGAACGACAGTTTGTTGATCCCAGACGCGGTCAGTGAGGGCGACCTGCGGGTGCGGGTCCCGGGCAAAAATCTACTTTCGTTCGTACGATGGTTCGAGGGAGAACGTGGACGTGAGACCGACGGCTGGCGCGAGTTCTATGAAGAGCTTGTTGCTACGGGGATTCTGCCCGAGGAGGCTTTCCGAGTGATCAAGTACGACCGAGTTACGCGTCGGTATAACCCGATGAGGTACAGCCAATGGGCGCAGAGCCAGGAATTGCTGATTGCAGACATCCTGGAGCTTCTGCCCACGGACGATCAGCTCGCCGAGTTGCGGAAGCTCAAAGGTCGTTCCGATTCTCGGATCCTATGGGCTTCAGAGAACCAGATTCGACGATTGGGAGCAGCAGACGGCGCAGCCAGCCAGACAACCCAGATAGCCCAGACGGCAGAGTGGACTATTGATGCCGCTATCTGAAGTCAACGTGTTGTGCTTGGCTACTGGGCCTCTGAACTTCTCCAGGAGGACAAAACGTGAGTCAGCCCAGTGAGTTCAAGGCGTTTCTCATGGAGAAGGTCAATCTGAACCAAGGCAGGTTAAACCTGCTTTCTCAACGCGTGACCGCCATCGAAAACTTCCTGTCGAACGATGAGGTCTTTGGTGAGTACGTAACCGAAGTGATTCCGCAAGGCTCCTTCGCGCACGGGACCATAATCAAGCCTGTTGGTAACAAAGAGTTCGACGCAGACGTGTTAGTCCCGATGGATGGGGTCGACGGCTGGAATCCCAGTGACTACGTGCAGAAGTCGTACGAGGCTTTTGGGCGCAATGCGTCGTACAAGTCAATGCGTTCGCGAAGAAGCGCTGCGTGACGATTGACTATGCAGGCGACTTCCATGTCGACGTGGTCCCGTTTGTGAACCGATACGGCACTGCTTACGTCACCAATAGGAACACCGACCAGTTTGAACCGGCTGCCCCTGACGAATTCACCGAGTGGCTAGAGGGAAAGAACCGAATCACGAACGGAAACGCATCCGCTTGGCCGCCCAGCCGTTCTCCGCCATGATGGCAGCGACCGTCCCCACGGAAATCTCCACACCCGTGGCGGCGAGTTTGGTGTGGACCATGCGATGGCCGAAGATCCCGTCGGAGGAATCGAACATCGCCTTGACCAATCCGGTCAGCTCCCGGTGCCGGACAGCCGTCGGTGATTCTTCGTGGTCCAGCCACCGGTAATACGAGGCCCGCGGAATGCCCAGCCGGGCGCACATCCAGGTGACAGGGAATTCGGCGTTCTTCTCCTGAACAAGCCGGTAGAGGTCCTCTACCGTTGTTCTTTGGCGAAGAACGCCGAAACTTTTTTCAGGAAATCATTCTCCCTCTCCAGCTCCCGCAGCCGTGCCTCCAACGCCTTGTATTTCGCGGGATCCACCGGATCATCAGGCTTGCCGCCGGCCCCGGCCTCTCCTTCCCGATGCAGCTGGACCCACCGCTTCAGCGCGGTCACGGAGATCCCCAGCTCGGGGGCAACTGAGGCGGGCGAACGGCCAGAGGAAATGACGAGATTCACGGCATCGGCCTTGAACTCATCGGAATAAGTGGGACGGGAAGACATGGGCACAGTCCTTTCAAACTGTGTCTCACATCAGTAGTACACCTCACTGCGCATCTTCTTCTGGTCGGGACCCATCCGCCGACGGCCGAGACTGGCAAGATCCGCTGCAAGTTGGGGTTCCACAACCTAGGGGGGCGTTGACGGAATTGCCTAGGTTCGAGTGCAGGCGACTTCTGAAATGCGGTGCAGACGACTTCTGAAAATGACGCCGGGCCCTTTGAGTTGGAAGCCTTCATCTACGGTGTTGACGTGCTTGGTCAGATCGACCTGATGTTGCTTGAACGCGCACTGACTGCAGCGCTCCCGCCTGCCGTCGCTGTCTAACTCAAGGGGACGTCAGATGAATCCGGTTCTCGAATATCCTGCTTCGGCGAACGCCCCCAAGCGGGCCTAAGGCGACGTAGCATCAAAGAAGGGGGTAGCCGGGAGTGTGGCGAAAATGTTTGAGCGATTCACGGACCGTGCCCGTCGCGTAGTTGTGCTTGCCCAAGAGGAGGCACGCATGCTGAACCACGGTTACATTGGTACCGAACACATCCTTTTGGGTCTGATCCATGAGGGTGAAGGTGTTGCTGCCCAAGCCCTTGCGTCCTTGAGTATTTCGCTCGACAGCGTACGCGAGCAGGTACAGGAGATCATCGGCCCGGGCCAGGAGTCCCCATCCGGTCACATCCCCTTCACCCCGCGGGCCAAAAAGGTCCTGGAGCTCTCGCTGCGCGAGGCCCTGCAGCTGGGACACAACTACATCGGTACCGAGCACATCCTGCTCGGTCTGATCCGGGAGGGTGAAGGTGTTGCCGCCCAGGTGCTGGTCAAGCTCGGTGCGGATCCGAGCCGGGTCCGCCAGCAGGTCATTCAGCTGCTCTCGGGTTACCAGGGCAAGGAGACCACAGGCCCCCGTCAGGATCATGTTGAAGCGATTCCCTCTGGTTCCGTGGTTCTGGATCAGTTCGGTCGCAACCTGACCCAGGCTGCGCGCGAAAACAAGCTGGACCCCGTGATCGGGCGCGAGTCCGAAATGGAACGCGTGATGCAGGTTCTGTCGCGCCGCACCAAGAACAATCCGGTGCTGATCGGTGAGCCAGGCGTCGGCAAGACTGCCGTCGTCGAGGGTCTTGCCCAGGCGATTGTCCGCGGGGACGTGCCGGAGACTCTTAAGGACAAGCAGCTGTACACGCTGGACCTGGGTTCCGTGGTCGCAGGTTCCCGTTACCGTGGTGACTTCGAAGAGCGGCTGAAGAAGGTCCTCAAGGAGATCCGCACCCGCGGCGACATCATCCTGTTCATCGACGAGATCCACACCCTGGTCGGTGCCGGTGCCGCCGAGGGCGCCATCGATGCGGCCTCGATCCTGAAGCCCATGCTGGCCCGCGGCGAGCTCCAGACCATCGGTGCCACCACGCTGGACGACTACCGCAAGCACATCGAGAAGGATGCCGCACTGGAACGGCGTTTCCAGCCGATCCAGGTCAAGGAGCCCTCCGTCGCTCACGCGATCGAGATCCTCAAGGGCCTCCGTGACCGGTACGAGGCGCACCACCGCGTTACCATCACCGACGGCGCGCTGGTCGCTGCCGCAAACCTGTCCGAAAGGTACATCTCGGACCGCTTCCTGCCGGACAAGGCGATTGACCTGATCGATGAGGCCGGCGCACGGCTGCGGATCCGCCGGATGACAGCCCCGCCGGAGCTCAAGGTCATGGACGAGAAGATCGCCGCCATGAAGCTGGAGAAGGAATCCGCGATCGACGCCTCCGACTACGAGGGGGCCGCGTCGCTGCGCGACAAGGAGCAGAAACTCGTGACCGTGCGCAAAGAGAAGGAGCGCCAGTGGAAGACCGGCGGCATGGACGACATCTCCGAAGTTGATGAGGACCTGATCGCCGAGGTCCTGGCCAATGCCACCGGCATCCCGGTCGTCAAGCTGACCGAGGAAGAGTCCTCGCGGCTGCTGAAGATGGAAGACGAGCTGCACCAACGTGTCGTTGGCCAGGAGGAGGCGATTAAGTCGGTTTCGCGGGCGATCCGGCGGACCCGTGCAGGCCTGAAGGACCCGAAGCGTCCGGGCGGTTCGTTCATCTTCGCCGGCCCCACCGGCGTCGGCAAGACCGAACTCGCCAAGGCCCTGGCCGAATTCCTCTTCGGCGAGGAAGATGCCCTGATCACCCTGGACATGTCCGAGTACTCGGAGAAGCACACGGTGTCGCGTCTCTTCGGTGCCCCTCCGGGCTACGTCGGTTACGACGAGGGCGGACAGCTGACCGAGAAGGTCCGGCGTCGTCCGTTCTCCGTGGTCCTGTTCGACGAAGTGGAGAAGGCGCACGCCGACCTCTTCAACTCGCTGCTGCAGATCCTGGAAGACGGCCGCCTGACAGATAGCCATGGCCGCGTGGTCGACTTCAAGAACACCGTGATCATCATGACCACCAACCTCGGCACCCGGGACATTTCCAAGAGTGTGGCCACCGGCTTCCAGTCGGGCACGGACACGCAGACCGGCTACAACCGGATGCGGGCCCGCGTAACGGAGGAGCTCAAGCAGCACTTCCGCCCCGAGTTCCTGAACCGTGTTGACGACGTCATCGTGTTCCCGCAGCTGACCCAGGACGAAATCATCGAGATCGTGGACATGTTCGTCGGCCGGCTGGAGAAACGCCTTGCGGACAAGGACATGGGCATCGAGCTCACGCCCGCGGCCAAGGTGCTCCTGGCAACCCGCGGCTACGACCCCGCCATGGGTGCCCGGCCGCTGCGCCGGACTATCCAGCGCGAGATCGAGGACCAGCTCTCCGAGAAGATCCTCTTCGGCGAAATCCACGCCGGCGACATTGTTGTAGTCGATGTGGACGGCGAAGGCGACGACGCCAAGTTCACCTTCGCCGGCAACACCAAGCCGCACATTCCCGATGCACTGCCCGCCGCGAGCTAGCCCGGATTTTTCATGATGGCCGGGTTGGCGGTCGGGTCAGGGGCTAATTCCCGTTCCGGCTGATTCTGCGGTTTTGGGCGTGCGGGCGGGGCCTGTTG
>NZ_JBWZCJ010000049.1:0-7474 GCF_059383535.1 Pseudarthrobacter sp. HLT1-3
ATCCTGGAAATCGGAAGTCATCCACCGATTCTTCCAGCCCCCACGCCAAGGACCCGGAATATCACCCGGCGTTTTAACGACTACTGACCCACGCTCCTAGACGCGCCCCAACCGTTGCCCGGGCAGCACAGGCACTTACTGGCGAGGGGACTAAGCATTCAACGCGTCGAATCCAAGCGGGGGCACTGTGGCTGTGCCGGCTACTTCTGCTGGCGCAGCTGCTCTTGCCTGCTACGTTCCATCGCTCTGGCCGTGATAGCTTCGTCGGTTTCCACTCTGGTTCCTCTTAGGCCGTCGTGGAGGTCGTCCAGATAGATGAACGGAACGCCTGTGGTCGGGTCGCCCTTCCGGACTGCCCTCTCATCAATGAGCGCCTGGAGCCGCACCGGGTCAATGGCTGGCCCCGAGATCTCGGCGTCGATGTCCCTGATGTAGATGAAGGCCGGCCCGGGCGAATAGATGGGCCGGTGGACTGTGTTCATCTGGATCCAGGCGTCCAGCTTGGACGGGTCGATTTGCTTGTCGGAAGGGATCCTAGACGGGCTCATGGTCCGACGTTATCGCCGGCGGCTGAGGCCGCGGTGACAGACGCGCTGCGTGTCGCGCCTTACGCATCCGATTTGCCCGCTGTTGAGATGATGAACGTCGATAAGCGGATGCGAGAGAAGGACGGCCATGGCCGAGCACAACGATGGCCCGGAGCGACTGAGCACGGACGAACTGGTCAGGTTGATCGACGAGATAGCAGCCGGCCGCGGGTCCGGCCTGATTCCCGAGCGGACGCCAGCGGATGACCCCGACTGGCCTGCGGCGGATTACTCGCCCAAGCCGTCACTGGATGAGATCAAAGCACAGATCAGGCGGGAGCAGGAAGCAGTCAATTCCAGGCTGCGGTCCGGCGAGGAGGTTTTCGTCATAACCGCCAGCGGCACGCGTCGTGTCCACCGGCCCGGCTGCCACCATGTCAGGCATACCGTGGACCGGGCCGAGTCCTGGGATCTGGTGCTGCAGAACTACGACACGCTTCGGCCAGCCGATCTTGGCATGGTCTACCGGGTTCCCCAAGTACTTTCCCGGCAGGAAGTAGAGGGCTTGAACAGCTACGTCACCTGCCATGCCTGCGTGCCCGACCTGGACCACCAGCGGAAGACATTCACCTTCCCGGCACGACCCATGCTCGCCCTGAGCTTCGGCCCGCACCATATCGGCCGGGCAGTCTTCACAGAGGAAGGCGAGGAACTCGGTGCTCTTGTTAGCCACCAGCGGATCGTCACGACCGACGGTATTCGCAGTGTCACTACGACGACAAAGAAGATACTTGAAGGCGACGGCACTGAGAAGTATGTCGTGGCGCCGAAGGTGAGCCTGTAACGGTCGGTAATGCCTTCACGGAACGCCGTAAACAAAATGAGGAGTCGGGCCGCCGGATACGTAAGTGAGCGACTCATTGCCCTGCGGTAGCCCGTTCGCCTGGGGCACGTGCCGAGAAGTGGGTAGCGATGGGAGGGCAGACATTTGTGGACGCAACGCCTGGCAGTTGTTCTTGGTCATTGCCGCCGGGCCAGTTGGAGTGCACACTCGACTCATGGGAGACAGCATTTTGCCTTCCAACGCACACATGACCGGCGGCGGCCGCTCGAGCCTCTTCAGGCGTGGCTGTCCAGATCCAGGCATCTATACGAGGTGACCCAGATGCCAGCGTTGCACGCGAGCACAAAGACCGACGGCCAAGTGCTTCCTCAGCTTGGTCCAATGGAAACCGCATCAGCAGACACGCCCCGAGCAGGTTCGAAACGGGGTGCGGTTGACGGGCCTATGCCCCGAAAGACTGCCGTGCAACATGATCGAGGGGAGACTTCCGGCGGCTCACCTGTTGCCGGAGGCGTCACGGCCGCGCCAGAGAACTCTGGCCGGCCAGACTGGGGCCGTAAGGCTCCGACTATTGTGCCCGTTCTAGGCAGAGATAAGATGCCGCTCATGCCCACGAACGCTGCAAGGGCGCGGAAACTCCTGAGCCACGGGCAGGCCGTTGTCGCTTCTGAGGTGCCCTTCGTCATCAGGCTGAAGCGCAAGACGACCACCGACTGCACAGCTTCAGTGCAACAGATGGGGTTGGGCATTGACCCTGGCTCCAAGCACACGGGGCTGGCCGTCTTCGTATCCTCAGACCCTGTCCAGATTGCCCGTCGCGGCGTTTACGCTGTGCGGGTTGATCATCGGTCCGACGTCATCACGCGGCACATGAGGACCCGCGCTCAGCACCGTCGGAGGCGCCGTAAAAAGCTGCGCTACCGGGAGCCGCGATTCTCGAATAGGACCAGGCCCAAGAAATGGCTCGCTCCGTCGCTTAGGCACCGCGTCGATGGCGTTGTGTCGATGGTCAACAAACTGAGGCGCTGGTTTCCTCTGACGGCGATCCACCAGGAGCTGGTCCGCTTCGATACCCAGCTCATGGAGAATGCCAACATCAGTGGCGCCCAGTATCAGCAAGGAACCCTCGCTGGCTTCGAGGTCCGTGAGTATCTGCTGGAAAAGTTCGGCCGGAAGTGCGTTTACTGCGACGTCCGTAACGTTCCGCTGAATCAAGATCATGTCATCCCGAAGGCGAGGGGTGGATCTGACCGGCTCTCCAATCTGACGCTTGCCTGCGTCCCCTGCAACGAAGCTAAGGCCAACCGCCCCGTGGAGGAGTTCGTCACCGACCCGGTTCGGCTGACCCGAATCCTGTCACTGCAGAAACAGCCACTGGGAGATGTTGCGGCAGTAAATTCGACCAGGTGGGCCCTATTGCGCGAGCTCCAAGGAACCGGATTGCCCGTCCACGTTGGCTCCGGTGGCCTGACGAAGTTCAACAGGACACGCAATGGCTTGGCCAAGACCCATTGCAACGACGCATTGTCGGTGGGGGACGTAGTAACGATCAGCTCGAGTATCAGGTCAGTTCTCGTAGCTGATCAAACGGGCCGAGGCTCATATGCTAGAACGAGGCCAACCAAGTACGGGTTTCCAAGGCTGGTCTTCACCAGACGAAAAGAACACTTTGGATTCATCACCGGCGACGCCGTCCGTGCTGTGGTTCCCAATGGCAAGTACGCAGGCAGTTACACCGGACGGGTCTCGGTCCGCAGCAGCGGATCGTTCGCGATCAGGACCACCGGGGGCACGATCCCGGCAGTCTGGCATAAGCACTGCGTCCGCGTTCAGCGCGGGGCCGGCTGGTACTTCACGATCGAAGACATAGGGGACGACGAATCTTCTTGGCGCGCTGCTTGACGACAGGTTCGCACCCCGGAAGCTTTTGGCCGCTTAGGATCAGCACAGACAACTTGGGGAGGACATCCATGAACGCCGAAGATAGAGGCAAGCCGACCGAAGAAGAACTCCGCTTCCTCAAAGAAATGGGAATGACGGAAGTAGAACCCGGCAGCTGGAGTAGCGGGTGGCAGGGAAGCGACCCCGGCATGCAAAGCTGGCTGGACGATCTCGGCGGCGAGGGGGAGGAGCAGGTGGACCTGCTCACTCGGGCTGGCCGGGTGGAGAACGAATTCAAGATGGAGCAGACCGGAGCCGGCGCCGCAGCCAGCGTGCAGCGCATCACCTCAGGGCCCCTCGCTGAGGCGCCGCCTTTGGGGGAGCGCACCCAGATGGAACTCGCTGTTTTCGTCGCCATCAGGGAATCCAGCGCCTCTGACTTCGACGCCCTTGCGGGGGACACCATCGAAGCGAACCTCTATCGAGTGCGCGGGGAGTATCCCATGCTGACACCGTCAGATGCGATCGCCGTGGCCCTGCGAAAGCTAGGAATCAAGAGCAAAGCCATTCGCGGCGATGGTCACACGGCCAGCCCGGACGAAGGGCCAGATCCGCGCGACTACCCCGGCTTCCGGGTAGTGTTGCTGCACTTCCCAGGAGCCAATAGGATCTGGCTGGACTGACCAGTCGGCCAAGTCAGGGGGAAAGATTTTCTTGCAGAATCCCTTCCGTCCGTCGGCAGGAGCGCCGCCACCAGAGCTCATCGGCCGGACAGGAGTACTCGACGTCTTCGAACGTGGATTGAGCCAGAGGTCCGGGGCACATGGGCGTCCGACGATCATCACGGGGGCCCGAGGCGTCGGAAAGACGGTCATGCTCGGTGTGGCTCAGGTCCAAGCCCGCGGGCATGGATGGGAGGTCATCTCCGAGACCGCGACGGTCGGTCTTGCCGGGCGGCTCTGCGTGTCGGTTCGTCGGCTGGCGGAGGAGCGGTTAGGTGTCAGCGTCGGCGGTGCCTGGCAGGACGTCACTGCGAATCTCCTCCGGCGACTCCGGGAAGCTGGCTCCGGGTTGTTCATCACAGTCGACGAGATCCACGCCGTAGGCCACGAGGATCTGGTTCAGATCGGAACCACGTTCCGGTCCTTCGCAAGTGAAGGACTTCCCCTCGCCTTGGTGGTTGCAGGACTGCCAGCTGAAGTGTCCGAGCTCCTGGACGACGGGGCGGCTGCATTCCTGAGGCAAGCCGACTGGATCGTACTCCACAACGTGGCAGTAGCGGACGTTGAAAGATCCCTGGGAAAGGGGTTCGCCGCCGGCGGGTTTGACGCCTCGGCGGGCACCTTCCGCCAGGCTGCTGAGGCCACCGACGGCTATCCCTTCCTGGTCCAGCTGGTGGGATACTTCCTGTGGCGCGAAGCCGAGGACGGTGAAGGGGTGACGAACGCCGCTCTGGCCCGTGCAATCGAGCGAGCCCATCGATGGCACGCACGCACTGTCCCCTAAAGGGAGGGGTCCAGGAACGCTTTCGATATGCCGACCATCCCGGGCCTGGACATCCTCAGGATAGTGAAGGTTCGATCGGGGACGCCGTTTCCCGCGTGGCTGCCCTCCATGTTCAGCCATCGACCCTGGTCGAGCACGGCCTTCAGCGACCATCCGAGGTCCCCGTGCCAATCGCCGACTACACTGAACGCGGCCGAACTTCCGGACTCACGCATTTCCTGCCACTGCCAGCGCTTCAATCCGAACGACGGGGGAAGTCATCCTCATCGTAACTATGTGGTCTTCTCTAACTTGGATGTAGTAGCGGGCTGATTCTCCGACCACGCAGTGCTCGATCATGTGCAGCTCGAGGGCCTCGCCGTCGCGACGAAGCTTCGAGAAGCCGGCCTCCAAGAAGTCATGGAGCGGTGCTGTGGCTGCCATCCTCCGGTGCACTGTCCTGGCTGTCATATCCAGCAGGTACTGGCTGCCCGTGGCCGTGGTGACGAGATACTGGCCTCTGTCGTCATTCCTTAGCTCCTGCTTCATGGGTGCCAGTGTAGCCACTGGCTCTGACTGTTTTATTGGGGGCGATAGGGCCGCACTTACCTATCTTCAGTCCCCGGCCGTCAGTGGTGATTCCCGAGCGGCGGCCTTTTGTCAGGGTGCGTTAGGCCGGTGCCGGCGCCGGCACCTACGGTGTGGACAAGGTGCAGCGGGGCGTTCGTCCCGAGCGCGGCGGCCGGCAGAATCAGGTAGCTTTTGAGCCCGGTCTTCTCGCGGCGGGTCAACAGCGTCGCATGGCCGGTGTTGGTCGCGGCGGACGCGAAGGTCCCGGCACGCTGCGTAAAGGTTGTGGGGTTTGTGTCGATGCCGCCGGGCTCGTGCCAGCCGAAAGATGCGTTGTTCCATACCCAGGAACGGTAGGCGGATTCCGGGCTTTCTACAGACTTTGATTCGCTGTACAAATCCCCGAATCGCCCGAAGCCGGGCCGGGAACGCCGCCGAGGCTTCCCCTCTATAAATCTGGTGTCCCGCCGAGAACATGTCTGACCGTCATGCGCAAGCGTTTTGGTGTCTTCGGACCGTGGACCGTGGCTCTTCTGCTGGTACTTCTTCTGTGTGCGGCCGCCCTTCCGAAATGACGGAGCTTTCAGGATTTTTCCTCGAAAACTTTCCGGTGGTTCCGAATTGCATCGCAACGTGTCTCCGCGTGGACGTTTTGCAACGCCGGTCCGGTCCTCCACCGAGTCTCCCGCAGCGCGCAGCGCAAGAACCTCTTTCCGTTCGCATGACGTGGGCGCAGCCCAGTGCATCTCAGCGAGAAACGAACCGGAGGACGACCCGGGAACCGCCCGCCGCAGGCGACCCCGCCCCCTTCGGTTCACACCGTCGGAGGTCCCAGCGGCCCAGGGCGAAGCCCTGCGAAACACTCCGTGGACCGCAGAGAAGAACGACCCGACGAACGAGGAGCGCAGCCCCCGGATCTTCATGACGATCTCTGCAGAGGAAGAAGGGACGTCGAAGAAATCTGCTCCGCAGGACGAGGGAGCCGGTGGCGCAGCCACAGGCAGAGAAACGATCCGGGAACCAGAAAGACAAACGCTCCGGACACCGGACCGCCCGCCGCAGGCGCAATCATCGCCGGAACAGGAAACAGCGAAGGGAGCCACCGGACTCAGAGCGGAGGCGGCGGGAAACATGAAGTCTGGCGGAGAGGAAGACAAGGCCTCCGGCCGCGCAGCGGCCAGAACCCCAAGACGGAAACCGGAACGGGAGGCGAGACGGGAAACAAGACGGGCCGTGCGCAGCACGGACGCGGAGCGCAGCGGAGCACGAAGAACACGCCGGCTGACCCGACGCAGACAAAACGAGCACGGGCGGTGAGCGCGCGCAGCGCGTGAGGCAGCTGGCCGCAGGCCACGGAAAGCAAGAAGGAACATCACGGCGAGAACAGAACGAGGAGCGGGACGGTCAACGATTCGGGAAACACGAAGGGCGAGGGGCGAAGCCCCGAGTCCTCTTAATATGCCTGCCCAGTCGATCCCACCAAACTTTCCGGCCCTGCTCCAGATTTTCCAGACCGGGTCCACGGCTACCGCCGGCCAATCACACCGCACCACCTGACGGCGGCGCGGGAAGGGATGGGTGCGCTATCGCCTCGCGGAATCAGGGCGCGCGGTACGGGCCCGGACGGGGAGTCAAGTAAGGATTGGGGACGGTGCTGACGTACTGCCCGTTCTCGATGTTGATCATGTCGCCGACCCGGACTTTGCGGCAGTCGGCCTTGGCCATCTTCTGCTTCGTTTCCTTGCCGGTGTCACGCTTGATATAGATGTTGCAGTTGCTCGGAGTCTCTGCAATGTCCATAACCTCGGCGACGCCGTAGTAGTTGATCGGGCCCGGGTTTTCCTTATGGACAGGCTCCGGAGTGAGGAAGCTGATGAGCCACCAGATCACGAGTGCCAGGGTGAAGACGACGGCGATGAGGCCCGGACCGCGGAAGAATTTCTGCATGCTGCTCTGTCGGGTGGGCTGCGCCGGGGGACTGGGTTCATGCTCGTAACTGCTCACGGTGTTCCTGTTCTAGGATTCTTCTCTCGTTGGACCCGGGCGACGACACAGCCGTCGTTGCCCTGTGTGTCAGGCTCTTGTGTGACAGGTTTGCTGTCGCCCGCGGCCTGGCGTGCGGGGCGGGGAAAGGTCCGTGATGGATTTTGTTATTCCTTCCCGTGTC
>NZ_JBWZCJ010000050.1:0-6582 GCF_059383535.1 Pseudarthrobacter sp. HLT1-3
CATCCTGGAAATCGGAAGTCATCCACCGATTCTTCCAGCCCCCACGCCAAGGACCCGGAATATCACCCGGCGTTTTAACGACTACTGACCCACGCTCCTAGGATCTGGCTGCGCCCCCTGTTCCGCAGCCTCAAAAAGTTCTACGTACGTCTCGAAGTCCGGGTAGAAGCGCTCCGGCCCCGGGTAGTAGCCCGTCGGGTCACTGCGGCTCGTACTGAAAGCTCCCCAGAAGCTGTCTTCGTAAGACTTGAAGTAGAGGAAGTTAGTTTCCCGCGCTGTATAGGTAAGTCGACTCATGCCGCGGCCGCCCTCCTGAGGCTCCCGCATGCAAGGCAGGTCCTGATGACCGCTGAAGGGGCGACGAGGTGATCATCGCAGGTCTCCGCTTCGATGTCCTTAGCCGGCGCCAAGATGCGAACTTTTGAGGGCTGGGGCACGACGAAAGCGTCGGCGCCCTCCTCCGAAGCGGAGTCAGGTACGACAATGGAAAGAGCCACGGACGTCACGGTGGCCACGGAAGAAGTTCCCATAGACACGCCCGACAGGAAAGCGTCAGGGACGTTGGTAACTTCCAACGCCGACATCTCCGGGGCGTTCTCCGGTGGAAGCGCTTCGGGAGTCACAGCCTTGGGATCGATGCCGTCAGCGAGGTTGTACCGCCACCGCCCACCCTCGGTCCCGTCGTGGCGGACCCCCTGACTCTTCCGCAGCAAGCCCTGCAGAGCGAGTTCCTGGAGCATCCTATCGGCGGTGGTGCGGTGAAGCTGGGTCTCCTCGACGACATCCACGGTCGCACTACCTGGCTTTTGGTGAACGGCCTGGAGGACTTGTCGGCGGACAGGCGGAACGCTGTCATGGGCAATACGAAGCGCCAGGAGCAGGGCGTCCCTCCGACGCATTCCGATGGCGCTCCCACCGAGAACAATTTGCTGAAGCATCTTTACAAATCGCGTTGGGGATTCAGGATCATTGGCCTCAATTGGCTCGCCTTTGTAGTCACGCTCAGCAGGGGTGCGAGCCATTGTGACGAAGTCCGCTGCCTCGAAAAGCACCATCAGTTCGTCCTCGTCGAGGGCGTCGGGCTTCTTGTCCATTCCGGCAATGACGCCAGCTACTGCCTTGCTGAGCTCGGCCCGCATCTGTTTCTCGTGTCCGGTGTTCATCAGGGCCTGGGCCCCCTTAATCCGGCGGTCGTCGCGAGAGCTCATGCGTATGAGTGCAAAACGATCACCCATGGAGGCAATGACGCTGTGGTGCCGGTCGTATGTGGTTGTGGTTGCACCGAGCAAACTGATGCGGCCCACCCAGCCCAGCGCCTTCCCACCGTCCGTTCCAACGTGTCGAGTCCACGAGCCGTCGTAGACCTCCCGGAGGGCAGCAAGGACTTGTGTTCGCGCGTCACTTCCCATTGAAAGGATCGAGGTAAAGTCCTTCAAAATCAGAGTTCCCTGCGTTCCGATCTGATTGAGCAGTCCCCCGGTAGCGTCCTTGGCACGTTCTGAGTTGCTTGTTCCAGAAAGCAGTGCACCGGGTGAAGCTATTTCCGAAACCATGACCGTGTTCGGAGTAGCGGCCAAAGGTGCGATTCCTTCGGTCTTGCCGCTGGCTGATCCGGCTACGGTCAAGAGCCAGACAGGCTCGCCCTCAAGCTCGTGCGCTGCGCGGACTGCGAGGTTGGCGTGCAGCACGGCCAGGTCGTAGGCCTTGCTCATCCACTTCTGGTAAGTCATATCGCATTCGGCGAGCGTGACGGCCTCCGCGGGAGGCGTCGAGTCAGGAATCTCGTTTCTTTCAGGATTCCCGAGGCCAAGGAATTTGTCAGTTACATCGAGCAGGTCATGCCACCCGAGGCCGGACTCAAAGTGGTCAGTGAGATCCGCCCCTTTGATCTCCAGTGGCGTGCGCATGACCCTGAATGGGATGCCCGCCTTCTTAGCAAGTGCCATCCAGTTCAGGGCATGTTTGGTGCCTGGGTCGTCAACGTCCGGCACGATGGTCAAGCGTCGCAAGCCTCGAAGCTGCTCGACGTACTCGTCCGGAAGTTGCTGGCTGGCCCCGGCATGGCCGCAGATCATAGTCCGGCCATGCTCCTTTGCCGTCTCGCAATCCTTTTCCCCTTCACCAGCCCAGGCATCCTCCCCTACTTCGATACAACGTTTGAGATCGGGGAGGTTGTAGACGGGTACGGCGCGATCGGCTTTCAGCTGTTTGAGTCTGGCTCCGTCATCGCTCGAGTAGAAGAATGACTTGCGGCCGGGTTGCGGCGAATTCGGATAGGCCAGCCGGACTTTGCTGAAGGCAACGGAACCATCCTCAAAAAGGAAATGGTAACGGGCCTGCTCGACAGGCGGGCCGTGGTCGACCTTGGTTTTCTGCACAGCCGCGGGCTTCGTCGGGGAAGCCGTTGCTGGCAAGGCACTGTCGCGGGTGGACCAAACGGCTCCTCGGGTTCCGAGGGCTGATTCGAGTGCCTCTTTAATGTCCAGCCAGTCGCAACCTGCGAAGCACTTCACCACGACACTCTGTTCGGTGCGCGTTCCTGTGCTGATGCTGCAGCTTGCTTCTCGGTCTTGATGTACCGGGCACTGACAAACAATTCCGTTACTTTGGCGCTTGTATTTGAGGCCAAGGGCGTCCAAGGCCTCAATGGCTGCTTCAAGGGTGTTAACACGGCGATTCAACTCTCATCGACCTTTCATAACGGATCCCGTTGGTGGAACAGCGGGTCCTAGCTGGTCACTGCAACACGAGTCGCAAGTGACGATGGACGAGGGGTGAGGCTGACTAGCACATGACCCGTCTTGGTCTCGTCTATGCGGCGAGATCGACAACGGCTGTCATCCATGGACGACGAAGCAGAAACACGCGCTCAAACCCGCCCCTCAACCTTCCCTATGCGGCGAGATCGACAACGGCTGTCGTCCATGGACGACGAACCAGAAACACGCGCTCAAACCCGCCCCTCAACCTTCCCTATGCGGCGAGATCGACGACGGCTGTCATCCATGGACCACGAACCGGGCAGCACCCGCCCTGACTCAGACGAATTGCAGCCAAGAAATAACCGGAAATCTTGGTAGCCACGAAAGGAAAATAAAGTTCCGTCCCCAGCAGGAGCCCACGTGTCCGCCCCCGCTCCCCTTCCGACAGATCCGGTTATTTTTCGTCAGCACGTGTAGTTAGGCGACTGCGATGGGCACAGGCCTCAGAGTGGCGGCAGGTCCCTGCTGTCGGCGCCCTCATCGCCTGGCTTACTCTGCAGCCGCGCGCCAAGTCCGACCAACTGGCGCTGCAGCAGAAAGCGGATGCGGACACCGGAGCCGAGTGGTGCAAGCGCACCCACTGGGCCTTGACTCAGGCGCTGGCCAAGGACTAATGAAACCAAGGCGCTCGGGCTGGCGACGCCGGCGATGCTGACCCGCAGCCAACTGGCTAGGAAAAGGAAGTCGAGCTGCTCGACATCGCCTGGAAGGCGTTCGACGGAGCCGCCGGGCAGTGACGACGAGCAGGAGCCCGCGACGGCTGAGGCGTAATGACTCCAGTGACAGCGTCGGCCAGAACGGGTCCACCAGCGAAGACGCCAAGGAGGGCGGGCAATGAGCATAAGCACAACGGAACAAGAAAGGTCCCTTCGGTCCGCCGCCTCCACGAAGGACTCCGCCGCGGACCACCGAGTCCAGGTCGGGGTTGCCAAGCTCCGGGTCGCCGTCGATAAGCGCTTGGGGCACACGACGCCGCCCAAGACCCCGGCACCCACCAAAGAGGACTTCTAGCTCCCAGCGCGACCACGATGAGTCCCCCATTCGTTGGCGGTCTCATCGCTGTTTTACCCGAGCCCGAGCATCTCCACCGTGTGGAAGTAGGACGCCGGCGCCGGCGTCCAGGCATTTTGCTGAAGATTAAGGTCTTGAATGCCTGCTCCTTCGTGCCAGCACGTCGCAGGCTCCGCTGTCGCCTTCGGCAGACGGACGTTAGCTGGCGCACAGCTGGATCAAGCTCATCCCAGCGCACTCCTTAGTGGCAGGCATATCCTTCCGGCCCAAGACCGAAACGGCGGTCAGTCCCAGGTGACTTAACCGATTGGGGCGAGCCTCCCGATGCTGTTCACATCGCGTCAGCCTGCTCCAGCGCCCGTCGAGGAGTCCCGGCCGCTTCCGCGGAAGTGGTCGCCTTCGAATGAGCAGGATGAGGCTTATGCCGTAGGGCGCCTCCCAGCGATATACCGCGGTCGTGAGCAGCAGCGCGGGCTACCGCAGGGCCGGCATTGTCATTGCGATTCCAAAAGTGCTCATGCCCCCTCTGCCAGCTGGGCCCTCTCTTGCTGCTGTGCGCGTTCCACAGCGGCAACTGTGCGAGCGTGCAGCGCGGGATCGAGCGTAACGGTACCGCTGACTCCCTGCGCCGTTCTGGTCCGGGCGATCCATTCAATGACTTCTTTTGCTTCAGGCTTCATAAAATCCCTATGCGGCCCAAATGCTAGCGGCTGTCACTTTCCGCGTTACCGCCTCCACTCCGGGTCGAGGCGCGTGGAATCAAAGGATTTGGGTCCCGTAATTTGGTGTCGGGGCATGACCACCACCTTCACGAAGATGTCGTCCAGCACGGCGCGTCGGACGCTGACGGCCATGCCTCCCCATGCCGATCGAAGCATCGCCCCGGTCGTGAGTTCGCGTGGCCTGACAATCGGCACGGGTAGAGCCGCTTTCGCCCGCTCAATAGCGGCGCGTGCTGCTTGCCATTCAGGGCGGCCGATCGCTCCTAGCGCGTAATCAGCCGCGATCTCCTCGAGCCGGGTATCCAGAGCACCCGTCTGCTCCAGCCACTCCGAGGTGGCGTCCGTCTGGCCGACAACCCGGGCGTCCTGAAATTGAAACGCAGCTTCGGCAAGCCATGCCTCAGTCTCCGCAGCGACAATGGTGGTCCCCCCGCAGGCTGCCGCGCCTACGTTTCGCGGGCAACGGTAGCTCTCCTTCTTAGACTTGCCGTTGACGCATTTGACCATGCCGGTCCCGCATTTGCTACAGACCAGCAAGCCCGTCAGCAGGTGCTTGCGGGGCCCGCCAATGGGACCGGTAGCCCTACCGGGCGCAAACCTATTCCGGAGCATTACCGACGTCTCCTCCGAGACGATGCCTGCCCACTGGCCTTGGGCGGAGACTTTGCCCCTGTGTACGCGCAAGCCTGCAATGCGCGGCGACTTCAAGATATTTCGAATGCTGGCAGCCCTCCAGGCCGCCCCACGCGCCGTTGGGATGCCCCGGGCTGTAAGGTCTCGCGCGATTGCGTTTAGCCCCTCACCGTGCAATACACGGGCTGCCATCTCCCTAATGACAGCGGCCTCCTCAGGGACGATCTCCGCGTCCGCTGTATAGCCGTAGCACTTCTGCCCCGGCCAGGCGCCGGCTTCTGCCAGTTCAAGATGCTTTCTGAGGAGGCGCATCTTCGCCTTCTCGACCTCACCAGCCGCAAAGGCCGTGACCACACGGGCCATCGTCCTACCGTCGGGGGTACTCAGGTCGATGTGTCCGTTGGCGGCCGAATGGATATTGATGCCGGTGGCCGTGGCGAGATCGATCCAGTCTTCGAGTTCGCGGGAGTTGCGGTGAAGTCGATCAGCCGAATAGACGACAACCACATCCAAAGCGCCGGCTTGCATCAGTGCTTTCAGTCGAAGGTAGGCGGGTCGGGTTTTGCCACCCGTCGCCGAAATGTCGTTGTCCTCGAACTCTTCCATGACGTGCCAGCCGTTTCGCTGTGCCATTGCCCTGCAGTCCTTCAGCTGCCGGGCAACGCCCAACCCTTCGAGCGTCAGGTCCTTCGAGATTCTTGTGTAGATGGCGGCTCGCGCGTCCGCACCTTCCGTGTGTCTTTCCATGGTGACGCCCTATGCCTCCCGCAGGCCGACGGGTGTCGTTTAGCTACACGCCATGAATGACATACCTCGTCGTGGGAAGAGTTGGCGTGGACGGTGCACATGCCGGGCAAGCCTGAGTTCAAAGCAATAAGCATGTCCAGGCTTTCGGCCTCCCGGACCTCGCCCACCACCAACCGGTCGGGGCGCATGCGCAGCGCCTCCTTCACCAGCCTGCGCATGGGAATTTCGCCTTCACCTTCCAGGTTTGGCTGCCGGCACTGCAGGCCCACTACGTCGCGCAGCGGAAACTGCAACTCGAAGATCTCTTCAACGGTGATGACGCGCTCCCGGGTTCCGATGCTCGCCGCCAGACAGTTGAGCATTGTTGTCTTGCCAGCCTGCGTTGCGCCAGAGACCAGGATGTTCAGGCCGCTGGCCACGGCGGCACCAAGGAACCGGGCTGCCTGGGGCGTCAGCGTGCCAAGTTCCACAAGATGTTCCAGGCGGCTGGCCTTCACCACGAACTTGCGGATGTTGATGGCCCAGTGGCGCCGCGTCACGTCCGGAATCACGACGTGCAGCCGGGAACCGTCCGGTAGCGCGGCGTCGACGAAGGGCGAGGACATGTCTAGGAGCGTGGGGCGGTAGTGGTTTTACGTGATCCACGAGAAGCCCTGCTTGCTGACTGGTAGCGCGTTGTCATCTTGATGGCCGGCTGTCAGCAGCGG
>NZ_JBWZCJ010000051.1:0-6342 GCF_059383535.1 Pseudarthrobacter sp. HLT1-3
CACACCACAACCGGCCCGGCACACGATGAGCGGCCCCCGGAACCACAAACCCAGGAGCCGCTCACCTCTGCCTCTTGACAACCCGACCTACATATCAGCGGCCCCCGGAACCACAAACCCAGGAGCCGCTCACCTCTGCCTCTTGACAACCCGACCTACATATCAGCGGGCCGGGCCGTTTTGGACGCCCAAAACGGCCCCCGCTGCGGGTTTCTTGGGCTGTTTCATCGTTAGGATGGGGCGGTGACTGAACCCAGCAAACCGGAAGTTGCCGAAACTACCCCAACTCCGGTCAAAAAGCGCGTCCGGGACGGCAGGCCCAATGCCACGATCTATGACATCGCCCGGGTCGCAGGCGTTAATCCGTCAACGGTCTCCCGTGCGCTCAGCAAGCCTGGCCGGGTCAGTGCCAAGACGCAGAAGCTGATCGAGGATGCCGCCGCCGGGCTGAACTACCACGTGAATCCGTTCGCTCGGGCCCTGCCGACGGGCCGGACCCACACGTTCGGCCTGATCGTCGCGGACATCACCAATCCCACATTCTTTGACATCATCCGGGGGGCGGGGACCACCGCCACGGCCCGGGATTACACCCTGGTGCTCGCAGATTCGGCCGAGTCGGCCGTAACGGAACTGACGGCGGCACGAAGGATGATGGCTACCGTGGATGGCCTCATCCTGGCCAGTCCGCGGATGGACGACGACCACATCCTCGACCTCGCCCGGGAAAAGCCCGTGGTGGTGATCAACCGCGAGGTGCAGGGCGTCCCGTGCGTGGTCCCGGACGTCAACAAGGGGATCGGCGAAGCGGTCCGCAGCCTGGCCGCCAACGGTCACAAAAAAGTGGCCTACGTGGCCGGGCCGCCCCAGTCCTGGATGTCCGCCCGGCGCTGGGACGGCGTCCGGTCCGCGTGTGAGTGGTCCCGGCTTGAGGCCGTGCGGCTCGAATCCACCAAGCCAACGGTCGAGGGCGGCCGGCAGGCCGCCCGCGGAGTCCTGGCCAGCGGCGCAACCGCGGTCCTGGGCTACAACGATCTCCTGGCCATCGGCTTGATGCAGGAGCTCCAGGCCGCCGGGGTGGTGGTTCCGGACCAGATCAGCATTGTGGGCTTCGATGATATTTTCGGGGCGGACTTCACCACTCCGCCGCTGACCACCGTCCGCTCCCCGCTGGGCGAGTGCGGCTCGGGTGCCGCCACACTGCTGCTGGATCTCCTGCACGGAACGGGGGAGCCTGCCGGGACCGTGCGGGTCGAAACGGAACTGGTGCTGCGCGGCTCGAGCGGGCGGCTCCTGCCCTCGGGCTAGCGTCATCGGTCAAGCCCCGCAACCCAGTGGCAATAATTGGCAACCGGTTGACATGAGAACAAACAGGCCGGACCATAGATGTATGTCACAGTCGATTGCTGCCCACCCGGACCGGCTCCTGCCCGCCGATCCCGGAACCCGGAACATCGCCCGCAGCCTGCTGGCCCAGGTGCAGGACCTGCCCATCATTTCTCCGCACGGGCACGTGGACGCTGCGGTCATCGAGCACAACACTCCCTTCCCTGATCCGGCAGCGCTGCTGGTCAGCCCGGACCACTACGTCACCCGCCTGATCCACGCCAGCGGTGTCCCGCTGGACCGGCTGCGCCCGCAGGCCGGCGCAAAGACTGACCCGTCCGCGCCGGAGCCGGAGTCCCTCACGGTGTGGCGGGAGTTCTGCGCAGCCTGGCCGCTTTTCGAGGGAACGGCGTCGGGTTACTGGCTCCGCGACCAGTTCCATGGTGTTTTCGGCCTGGATCAGGAGATCAGTGGCGCCACCGCCGATGCCTCCTATGACGCCATCACGGCAAGGCTTCAGGAAGCGGAGTTCCGCCCCCGCCAGCTGTTCAAGGACTTTAACATCGAGGTCTTGGCCACCACGGACGATCCACTGGATAACCTGGCCGCACACAAGGCCCTGGCCGGGGATGCCACCTTCCACGGCCGCGTACTCCCGACGTTCCGGCCGGATGCCTACCTGGATCCGGCCAACCCCGCGTGGGCCGGCAACGTTGAGCGCCTCATCGCGGCGGCGGGCGACCGCGGCAGCGGCTATGCCGGCTATCTCACGGCACTCGAGAACCGGCGTCGTTACTTTGTGGAACATGGCGCGGTTTCGGCCGACCACGGTGTCCGCACGCCGCGCACCCTGAAGCTGGATGCCGCGGATGCCGGGCGTCTCTTCGAACGGGCCCGGTCCGGCGAAGCCACCGCCGCCGAGCGCGACGATTTCGAAGCCCACATGATGTACCAGATGGCCCGGATGTCCGTGGAGGACGGCCTGGTCATGACCATCCACCCGGGTTCGTTCCGCAACCACCACACGGAGACCTTCAAAAAATACGGCGCGGACACGGGGCACGACATCCCGTACGCGGTCAACTACACCGAGGCGATCCGGCCGCTGCTGCAGGACTTCGGTACCGCGAAGGACTTCCACCTCGTGCTGTTCACCCTGGACGAGACCGTGTTCTCCCGCGAACTGGCGCCGCTGGCCGGTTTCTACCCGTCGGTCTACCTTGGCGCCCCGTGGTGGTTCCTGGATGCCCCGGATGCCATGCTGCGCTTCCGCTCCGCCGTCACCGAAACGGCAGGGTTCTCGCGTTCCTCGGGCTTCATCGACGACACCCGGGCGTTCTGCTCCATTCCGGCCCGGCATGATGCCTCCCGCCGGATCGAGGCGTCCTTCCTGGCCCGACTCGTCGCGGAGCACCGCGTCAGCGAGGACCGCGCCCACGAAATCATTGTCGACCTCGTCGATGCCTCCCCCCGAAGGGTCTTCAAGCTGTGAGTATCGAACTGCAGTCCCTGGCCGCCGCCACCGCAGAACTTCCCCGGCTGAACCGCTCGCTGCGCCCCTCCGCCAAGGCGCCGGTACGGATCGTCCACCTGGGGCTGGGTGCATTCCACCGCTCGCACCAGGCCTGGTACACCCACCAGGCCGGTGACGCCGCCGACTGGGGCATCGCCTCCTTCACCGGCCGGCGCCCCGACGCTGCACTGGCCCTCGATGCGCAGGACGGCCTCTTCACCGTGGTGGAGCGCGCCGACGGCGGCGACTCCTTCACCGTGGTCAGCAGCATCGTGCAGGCCGTGGACGGGGCCGACGTGCAGCGGCTCGCCGCCCTGGTCGCGGCCCCGGCCACCGCGGTCATCACCCTGACCATCACCGAGGCCGCCTACCGCCTCGGAACCGACGGCAGCCTGGACCGGTCCGCGGCCGACGTCGTCGCCGACCTTGCGCTCCTGGCCGCGGGCAGCGGACACCCCACGACGCCGCTGGGACGGGTGGTCTTCGCCCTCGCCGCCCGCCGGGCAGCCGGGGCCGGGCCCCTCGCCGTCGTCTGCTGCGACAACCTCTCCAACAACGGCACCGTCGCCCGCCAGGCCGTAGCAGGCATGGCCCGGGCCTGGGATACCGGTCTCGCAGCCTGGATCGACTCGAACATCAGCTTTGTCAGCACCTCGGTGGACCGCATCACCCCGCGCACCACCGCAGCCGACCTGGCAGCCGTCCAGTCGGCCTGCGGCTACCGGGACAACTCCCCGGTAGTGGCCGAACCGTTCCACAACTGGGTCCTCAGCGGTGATTTCCCGGCTGGCCGGCCCCGCTGGGAAGATGCCGGCGCCGTGTTCGTCGACGACATCGAACCGTACGAAAACCGGAAGCTGTGGCTCCTCAACGGCGCCCACTCCCTGCTGGCCTACGCCGGACAGCTCCGCGGCCACACCACCGTGGCCGAGGCGCTGGCCGATCCGCTGTGCCGGGACGCCGTGGAGCGCTTTTGGGACGAGGCGGAAGCCCAGCTGCCGGCCGCCGGGCTCGGCGTCCCTGCCTACCGCGCGGCCCTGCTGGCACGCTTCAGCAACGCCAGGATCGCCCACCACCTCGCCCAGATCGCCATGGACGGCAGCGCCAAATTGCGGATGCGCGCTGTGCCAGTGCTGCTTGTCGAGCGCTCCGAGGGCAGGTCAGGCTCCGCCGCGGCCCTCCTGATCGCGGCCTGGGTGGACTTCACTGCGGCCGCGGAGGAACTCCACGATCCCTTGGCGATGGACATCGCAGCCGCCAACGCGCTCAGCGGACCGGAACGCACCCGGGCCCTGCTCGTGCTGGTGTCCCCGGAGCTCGTGGATCCCGCCGTTGCGGATGGCGGGCCGATCGTTGCGCTCATTGACGGGCTCCGGGGGACGTTCACCGGATAGGTAAGTGATGGCAACCGTTTGCCAAATGATTGCCACGTGATTAGGATTACATCCAGACGAAGGCGCTGCCGGGTCAGCCCGGCCCCGCTGGCCGGCCCGCAGGCACACCCCCGCAAAGACGCGTAAGGACCTCCAAGATGCTCAACCCCCAGGTAAGTGAAACCGCGAGATCGTCCAGATCGACGGTCTGTACCGGTTCACGGTGGACGGCGACCGGTCCGGCCGCCGCGAGGGCCATGAACCACCGTGTCTCTGACCGCGTGGACGCCATGGCGGGGGAGCGCGGCTTCGCCGACTGCCAGCTGTCCGGCGGCATCGTGCGCCTGGACGGCAATATGTTGGGCGTCGTCACCCGCGGTTGCCCGCCCAAGCCCGCAGCGTTCGCCCTGCGCCAGCGATGGACCGCGTTGGCCGGCCACAAGAACTCCGCCAAGGCCTAGCCTTCCTACATGCATTTCCGCCGGGCCCCACGTGCCGGCAACGGGTAAAGGAGCCCAGATCATGAAAAAGCTGAACAAGCTCAGCATCATCGGCTATGGCGCCGGCGATGCCGCCAACAACCTCGCTTTCACCACTGCCACGATGTTCCTGCTGGTGTACTACACGGATGTGGCCGGGATCTCAGCCGCTGCGGCCGGCACCCTGCTGCTGGTCGTGCGGATCTTTGATGCCTTCGCCGACGTTTTCGCCGGCCGCGTGGTGGACCGTACGTTCAGCAAGCGGTTCGGCAAGTTCCGCCCGTTCATCATGTTCGGCTCCATCCCGCTGCTCCTGCTGAGCGTGGCAACCTTCTCCGTCCCGCAGCTCGGCGAATCTGGCACCCTGCTCTACGCCTACGTCACCTACGCGGCACTTGGCCTGGCCTACAGCCTGGTTAACATCCCGTACGGTTCGCTGGCCGGCGCCATGACGCAGGATCCGGGGGAGCGCGCCAAGCTCGGTTCCGCCCGGTTGATCGGCATGCTGCTCGTGGGATCGGCCCTGGGCATCTTCGTCGCGCCGCTGATCAAGCCGGGGGCGGATCTCCAGTCGATGTTCACCACCATCACCCTGCTGTTCGTAGCCATTGGCGGCGCGCTCTACTTCTTCACGGTGCTGACGGCCAAGGAACGCGTGTACCGGGCCGTCCCCAACGTGACGCTCAAACAGAGCATGGAGACGCTCAAGGGAAACAAACCGCTGTTGATGCTGTGCCTGAGTTCCTTCTTCTTCCTGACCGGCTACCTGGCCCTGACCTCGGTGCAGCTGTTCTACCTGCGGGACGTTCTGCACCGCCTGGACCTGTACCCCGTGCTCTCCATCGTCCAGCTGGTGCTCACCTTCGTGCTGGCGGCCTTTATGCCCAGGCTGGTCCGCAGGATCGGCAAGAAGCGCGTCTACATCTACTCCGCGCTGATGACAGTCGTCGGCGGCGTGATCGTCTTCTTCACCCCGGCCAGCGAAGTGTGGGTGGGCTTCGCCGGCCTCGTGCTGAGCCTGATGGGCGTCCTCGCGGTCAACATCGTGGTGTGGGCGCTCGAAGCCGACACCGTCGAATACGGTGAATGGCGCACGGGAGTACGCACCGAAGGCATCACCTACGCCCTGTTCTCCTTCACCCGGAAGACCGGCCAAGCGGTGGGCGGCGCACTCGCCGCCTACGCCCTGGCCCTGGGCGGCTACAAGTCCGGTGCAATCCAGACCCCGGAGGCGGTCTTCGCCATCCAGTTCGCGGCCGGTGCGCTGCCGGCCATCATGACCATTCTGGCCGTCGTGGTGATGTCCAAGTACACGCTCACCGATGCTATGCACGCCAGGATTCTCACCGAGATCCAGCACCGCCGCAAGGGCGGCGACGCCACCGCCGAAAGTGCTGACGGCACCGCCGCCAGCCCTGACGGCACCTTAGACGGCGGGCTAACGGACGGCGCCGCGCCGGCTGCCGCCACGCCGCTGGTCTCCACCAACAACTAATCCCCAGAACCTGCCCCGATTGACCCAGCACCAGCCCGACTGAAAGGCCAACAGTGAAAATCATTGCCGCGGAAGTTTTTGTGACCAGTCCGTCCCGTAACTTCGTGACGCTCCGGATTACCACCGATGACGGTGTGACCGGGATCGGGGATGCGA
>NZ_JBWZCJ010000052.1:0-6270 GCF_059383535.1 Pseudarthrobacter sp. HLT1-3
CCTGTACGGCATCCTCAAGGAACTCCAACGAGTGATCGCCGCCTGGCTCGGCTACTGCCCCAACTGCCGCCAACGCGCCCCAACCTAACAAAGTACTACTAGGCCGCTGTGAGCGCGGTCCGGTTGATTGTTTCATATTCGATCGGCGTGAGTTTTCCCAGCCGTCTTTGCCGTCGCTGGCGGTGGTACGTCCTTTCGATCCAGATGGTGATCGCCAGGCGGAGCTCCTGGCGTGTGAGCCATCTCTGGCGGTCCAGGACATTTTTCTGCAGCAACGAGAAGAAGGATTCCATCGCGGCGTTGTCCGCGCACGCGCCGACCCTGCCCATCGACCCTGCGAGCCCGTGGTGCCGGAGCGATTCGACGAAGCGGCGGGACCGAAACTGGGATCCCCGATCCGAGTGCACCACCGTTCCTGCCGGGCGGCGTGAGCGCACGGCGTTCTCCAGTGCGGCGACCGCCAGCGAGGATTTCATCCGTGAGTCCATCGAGTACCCAACGATCCTGCCGGAGTAGACGTCCTTGACCGCGCAGAGTTAGAGCTTCCCCTCGGCGGTAGGGTGCTCGGTGATGTCGGTCAGCCACAGCTCGTTCGGCGCCTCGGCGGTAAAGTCCCGCTCCACCAGGTCATCGTGGACCGGTGGTCCCGGCTTCCGGTTCAGGCCACGCTTCTTGGAGAACACGGACCAGATGCCGTGGTCCCGGCACAATCGCTGGACCCTGTTCTCGCCGGCCAGGATGCCTTTCTCGGGGAGTTCGTCGGCGATGAAACGGTATCCGAAGGCGGGATCGTCGTCGTGGATGTCCAGGGCGGCGTTGACCAGGTGCGCATCCTCCCAGTCCCGGTCCGTCATCGGGCTGGCCCTCCACCGGTAATAGCCTTGCTTGCTGAATCCCAACACCCTGCAGGTCACGGCCACGGGAACTCCGTCGGCGGCAAGATCCGTGACCAGCGGGTACATCATTTTGGGTTGATGTCCCTCGCCAGATAAGCAGCAGCCCGGCGCAGAATCTCATTCTCCTGCTCCAACAGGCGGTGGCGTTTCTTCAGCTCCCGCATCTCGGCCGACTCGGCCGCTGCCGGGCCGGCGCCGGAATCTTTACGCTCGGCGATGGCAATCCACCGTTTCAGCGTCGTGACCGAAAGCCCGAAATCCTTGGCAATTTGCGCCAGCGGCGCTTCGCCCTTGCGGGCCACATCAATAACATCCTGGCGGAACTCCGCCCCATAAGCCGTGGGCATGGTCAACATCCTTCCACGAGCAGTCGCTCGCTAGGTCAAGGAGTCAACAAAACCGGGGGCAGTCCCGACGTTGCGGTCGGCTCCGCTGCGCCGTTGGTGGTGCGTGCTCACTTCATGGAGGGGCGCCCGTCGGTTGGTCATGTAGTTTGCGGTTCGTTTCTCCATGAGATGTTCGGAAAGGAGGAACCCGCCGCCATGATGTTCGTTGATTTCCAGCATGAGGGCCGCCCCGTTGTGCGGCGCTTGTTTGCGGCCGGTCCGGTTCCGGAGATCTGCTTTTCTTGTCGGAGCGAAATCGCGCCCAAGACACAACTGCCTCGCCTGGACGGCCGTTTAAGCAGCGTGGTTGGGTCGGCGAAGTGGGCAAGGAAGAGGGTGTGCACAATGTGCACACCCTGGGCTTCGGATCGGGTCGTACTGGCGCCGGACTGGGACGGATTGCGGATGTTTGCGGGGGAGTTGCGGAAATTCAAGGGCTGGAACCCGGTCGAGTCCCACCTCGGGCACATGTTTTCCCTACTCAGGGGCTTGCGAGCCTCTGCGTGTGCACAAACTGTTCACTGATGGGCCCCTTCGGGGGCCTTTTTTGTTGGCAGCGGTTGCAGTGGCTGGCAGCCTCCTTTCCTATGTGCTCGACGGTTCGGGCCTTTGTTACTTCTTCATGGGTGCCCGCGGCGTCTACTGCATGACGCTGTGGACTTGGGAGGCGATGTGCCGTAGGGGCTGCCTGCTATCTGGCTGGTACTTCACATCCGCTCATTACCTGCGTGGTCGAGGACGACATGACGGCACGGTGGGACGCCGTGGTGCCTATGAAGGGTTCGGTGTCAGGTCCGCGTGGCCGGCCAAAGCACCCGCGGCCGACCCGACGGCCTCCCCTGATCCGCTGAGAACCGTTTCGTCAACCGGTCACGGAGCGTGGATGGTTTGATTAGTCCGTGCTCCGTCTAAAACGCCTTATGGTCTTCAGCCTGTTCGCGGTGTGCCTCATCACCGCATTCTCCTTCTGGGCGACCCGGCAGCCCGGCGCAGACGCCCGCGGGGCCCTTTCTGCACCTCCCCGAGCGGGGGCGGAACTTGAAATGTTCTCCACCGGCCTCACCACTGCCGTGAACGTGACCCCGAGCCCGGATGACCAGTGGCTGATCCGGGCTGCCGCGCAGACCGGGATTCCTGCCCGCGCGCTGCGGGCCTATGTTGCGGCGGCAGCCACGGCCAACGATTCCGCTCCGCTGTGCGGGATCGGCTGGAACACCGTGGCAGCTGTCGGCTTCGTCGAATCCGCGCACGGAACTTACGGCGGCGGCAGCCTCAACACCGCAGGGCAGGCGAGCGGCGCACTTGTGGGCCCGAGCCTCAATGGCGCCGGGTTCGCCGCCATCGCCGACACGGACGCGGGAGTCCTGGACGGCGACGCCCGCTGGGACCACGCCGTCGGACCTATGCAGTTCATTCCCTCCACCTGGCAGCTTGCAGGGCGGGACGGGAACGGGGACGGAGCAGCGGACCCGTTCAATATCGACGACGCCGCCCTCAGCGCGGCGACCTACCTGTGCGCCCAAAGCCGTGACCTCTCAACCGCCCAAGGGTGGACCGACGCCATTTACTCCTACAACCAGTCCGATCCCTACATCCGCCAGGTCCGGGCCCAAGCCACCGCATACGCCGCGAAGACGGGCACCGCCGAATGAGTCCACCCGCTGATGGCCCACGGCGGTGAATGCCAAGGGGGCCCGGTGGATCCACGAGGTGCTTCAAGCGGCTGGCGAGGATGCGGGAGGCGATGCCTTCCTCTGACTTGGCCAGCAATATACTGAAGTGGCGCCGGTTGCCGCAGATCACGTCGCGCAGAACCAGCAGCGCCCAGGCGGCGCCGGGGACCTCGAGCGCCGCCTTGATGGGGCATCCGCTACGCGGTTCCGGGTGCATCGCGGCTATGTTCTCCCATCGTCGGTCTTGAGTCGTTGGGTTCGATCACCATAAAGTGATTGCGAACGACAAGCACTTCAGGAGATGACATGTCCCTCGTCCGCGTGCATAACTTCTCGGTCTCCCTCGACGGCTTCGGCACCGGCGAAGGCCAGCAACTCGACGCTCCGTTCGGGCACGCAGGCTCACGGCTGATGGAGTGGGCTTTCGAGACGCGCACCTTCCGCGAGATGGGCATCCACGGGGAGTCGGAGGGATCCTTCGGCGTGGACGAGGCGTTCGCCAGCATGTGGGGGCCCGGGATCGGCGTGGAGATCATGGGGCGCAACAAGTTCGGCCCTCAACGCGGTCCCTGGGAGGACGGGGAATGGAAGGGATGGTGGGGCGACAACCCTGTCTTCCACACCCCTGTAGTTGTTCTGACGCACCACCCCCGGCCGGTACTCGAGATGGAAGGCGGGACAACCTTCCATTTCGTTGACGCCGACCCCGTCTCCGCGCTCAAGCAGGCCCGCGCCCTGGCCGGCGATCTTGACGTCCGGATCGGTGGCGGGGTCAGCACGGTTCGAGAGTTCCTCGAGGCCGATTTGATCGACCACATGCACATCGTCCTCGTGCCGATCGTCCTGGGCCGGGGCGAACGGCTCTGGGATGGACTCGAAGGACTCGAACGACGCTTTGACATCGAAGCGACCCCTTCTCCATCCGGAGTTCTCCATCTGATCTTCACTCGTCGCACGGACCGGTAGGCCGACATGGGAGCGATCGCCCGTGGACGACCGTCTTACGGGACAGTCTGACCAGTTGAACTTTCCCGAAGGGCGAGGCAGCATGCCCGACGCATCATCGTTCCAGGAGACCGACCGGCTCGTGTCCTACGCCTTATCTTTCTGCTATTCCTACCCACACCAGTACTGACATATGGTGATATGCACCACACGATTACCGTGCGGGAATTAAAGGAGACTCTCATGCTGCTCTGGATAGCCATCATTATCGCAGTTCTCTGGCTTCTCGGCCTGCTCGGCAACATCGGTGGCGGGTTAATTCACATACTTTTGGTTATCGCCGTGGTCGTCTTGATCCTCCACTTCGTTCGCGGCAGGTCCCGCGCCTAAAATACAAAACTGTGGTCCGCCCCTGCTGGACAGCGAGGTGGGAGCTGCCGCCGTTCTCGGGCAAAGCCTGCAAGTCGCCTGACCCGACCGACAGATGGCTCTGTACTGACGAACATGCCGGCCACCCGCCGGGACGGCGAGACGGTTCGTTGGCTCTCCGGGAGGGCGGGGACGGTCGATTCCACACGCCGACATTTTGCGATGCTGGCTGAGAATGCGAGCCGCGGGGTAGGTAAGCGGGGATTCGGCATATGGCTCGACGGCCAGTTGGCTGGGTATATCGATTTCGACCCCGACACGAACGACTTACCTGCTGCCGGTGACGTGAATATCTCCCATGCCGTTCATCCTTGGGCACGTCGTCGAGTTGTTGCGGCGACTGCACTCCTTCTGGTCTGCAACTACATTGCGGACGAGGACATTGGTGACAGAACAATCATCCGGGCTGACCCCCAGAACACTGCATCACTCGGTGTAGCGGAACACTGCGGGTTCCGTTTCATCGCAGCGATTACATCGATGTCTGATCACCGTCCGGACGGCTCGCCCGTCGTATACGTGACGTACGCTCTCGATCTTCGCGACAGGGCAGACGCCCGATAAGCGTTCGGCTTGCGGGACGATGTATTGCGTTGGCTATTTCAGCGAAGCCGGCGTTGTAGGTGCACGGTTACTTCGTCGCCGACATCCTTACCGAGGCGCTTACGCATTGCCGCGCTGACTGAGAGCATATGCCCGCCGCTACCGGTGACCATGAGTCCCACGTCGGGCATCGCAATGCCGTCTACGGTCGCGTCGACCCGCACGCTTCGACCGGTCCCGAAGAACTCAGCCGAGCCAGGCATTTCGACGCAGGGCCATGTCTCACCCTTGATCAGGACTCCGATTGGTGCGGTGAACGAATGGTTGATGTGCTGGGGCAAGCCGGACATTTATCTTCCTTCCGGATACAGGAGCAACTAGGCCACGGTATCGTCCTGCTACCGGAGCGGTTCATGTGCGGTGCTGCCGAGGCGTGACCGAAGAGTCGGCACGCCGGGACCGTGGAGGTCCTCAAGGTAAGGAACGCGTCCGGCCATCGTCATCACCAGGGCGAGGGTCGACCCAGTAACCAGCGAGCCCGTACCCGCGGTGAAGGGCCCGTCATCTGCCCTCAATTGCAGACTGGCAGCGTGCGTGCGGCTGGCAACTGTGAAGTCGCGGCGCGCGTAGAACTCCGCGACGGGTGTCAACGCATCAATGCTCGGAGTACGGGGAAGCCCCAGCGGGTGGCGGATGTCTTGAGCGTGCACGACTACCTCCCCCAGATAGGCCGGAGTGTCGGAGGACGGTGCGATGCTGCTATTGATGACGGCGCGAAACCGGGCCAGGGTTTCGGCCGAGGTGTTACCGCGGTGCTCCTCCAGTCGGCGCTGGTTGTGCACGTCAGGGCGGAAGCGCGCACCGAGCATGCTGCGCAGCCACTGCCACTGGTTCAGGCTCGCTGCGGCAGTGAGATGCGCGACGACTTGCTCGACATCCCACCGCCCACATAGAGTCTCGTGATGCCACTGCTCCGGGCTAAGGACTGCCAAGTCCTCCGCCAGCGCGGCGCGCTCAGCATGCGCTAGAGCCCAAAGGTGGCCGTCCGAAGATTTCGCCATGACGTCCGCTTCCTCTATTCGACTTTCGTGGCTTCACTCCCACGCTCGCTCGCCACATACAGACGCATTCAAGCACAGCAAATCATCGGCAGGACGAAAACTCCTCAGAGAATGAATTTTCGTCCCGTAAGACGTTCCCCATACGGACATGTAGTGGGTCGTGCAGACGAGTGTGGACATTCCGTGCAGACGACTTCGGAAACTGACACCGACGCACCTAGGGATCACGGCTTCCTAGCCCGGGGTTTTCATGAGGGTGGGGCCCGTAGGGTGTGTTTAAGCGACGAAAGGTGCTTCTGAGCTGGGAAAATAGTGTTGTTGACGCACTGTTCCACCG
>NZ_JBWZCJ010000053.1:0-6216 GCF_059383535.1 Pseudarthrobacter sp. HLT1-3
CTCACACCACAACCGGCCCGGCACACGATGAGCGGCCCCCGGAACCACAAACCCAGGAGCCGCTCACCTCTGCCTCTTGACAACCCGACCTACATATCAGCGGGCGAGGTACTCCTCGTGCTGCCGGTGCGCTTCCGCGGCCAGGGCCCGAAGCTTATCGATGTCCTTGGCCTTGGTCCGGTATTTCGGATCCATGGCCAGGATCTGGGACTCTTCCTCCGTCAGCAGCCGATAAATGCGCTCCCGCTCGGAAGCGTCGGCGGTGTATTCCAGGTCAAGGTAGCTGACGGCGTGCCGCCGCGCATTGTTGAGGGAGGTCTGGGCAAGACCGGCCTTGCTCAGCAGCGAGGCGACAACGGTGATCGTCAACGCCCCGATGATGACACTCAGGGACAGGCCCGTGCTGATCTCGATAACGGAAACCGGCTCGCCGTCGTTGATGAATGGCAGGTTGTTCTCGTGCAGTGCGTGGAGCACCAGCTTGACACCGATGAAGGCAAGAATGGCCGCCAGACCGTAGGCGAGGTAGATGAGTCGGTCCAGGAGTCCGTCGATCAGGAAGTAGAGCTGGCGCAGGCCCATCAGCGAGAACGCCGTGGCGGTGAAGACGATGTAGACGTTCTGCGTCAGTCCGAAAATCGCAGGGATCGAGTCCAGCGCGAAGAGAATATCGGTTCCGCCGATCGCGACCATCACCAGAAGCATCGGCGTCAGCGCCCGCTTGCCATCGTGGATGGTGAAGAGCTTGTCCCCGTCGTAGTGCTCGGTGGTGTGGAAGATTCTTCTGGCAAGACGGATCATGAAGTTGTCGGCCTGGTCGTCGCCGTGGGTCTCCGGGCGGAGCAGATTGCCGGCAGTGATCAGCAGAATCAGGCCGAAGATGTAGAACACCCACGCGAACGAATTGATCAGCGCGGCCCCCAGGAAAATGAATCCGGTGCGGGCAATCAGTGAGAAGACGATGCCAAAGAGCAGCACCTTCTGCTGGTCTTCACGAGGCACCCGGAAACTCGCGATGATGATCAGGAAGACAAAGAGATTGTCCACAGACAAGGCCTTCTCCGTGATGTATCCCGCGAAGTACTCGGACCCCATCCCGGATCCGCCAAAGAACCATACAACGACGCCGAAGACGATGGCCAGGCTGACATAGAGCGCCGACCAAAAGGCGGCCTCCTTGAGCGTGGGCACATGGGCCTTGCGAATGTGGAAGAAGTAGTCGAAGGCCAGCAATGCCAGGATGACGACAATGGTGACAGCCCAGATAAGGGGCGAAACGGTCATTCTGCTCATCTTCCATGAGGGAACCGGCCCTGGTGGCCGGCTCTGTCCGGTATTCAGGTGGCTGAACAATCCAACGCCGGCGGGGGGTCTGAAGTGCCGCTGGCCAGGTCAGAAAGTATATCTGCACCTGACTCGGCGCCGGGAGTCCTCCTTACGTCCATTCGCACAGCTCTTTCACAGGAAAGCGCTATTGCAGATACAGCCGAATCCACCAGAATGGTCACAACTGATAGTGGTCTTCGCGGATTCAATGGTGGCCGCGGCGCACCGGGCGTCAGTGCGAGCGTCTGAAGATTTCGACCTGAAACCGACTAACGACGGGTTTCCAGCATGTTGAACCTGCGCAAGCCCATACTTCCGACAGTCCTGGCCGTGCTGCTGCTGCTGTCGGGGACGGCCTGCACTGCCGAGTCGTCGGCCGGAGCCCCGCCCCTTGGCCCGACGAGCGGCGCAACAGAGGAGGCGACCAGCAAGGCGACCACCCGCCCGACCGGCAAAGCCACCGGCCCCAGCGTTGCGGCTCCGCGGTTGGAACCGGCGGGCGGGGTGGATGCGCGGGCGGTGCTGGCGGAGTTCAGGGGCCGGGGCATGGTGGGCCATCTGGAGGCGCTGCAGCGGATCGCTGATGACAATGATGGCAACCGCGCGTCGGGGACCTCCGGGTATGAGGCCTCCGCGCGCTACGTCGAGGAGCAGCTGCGCGCCGCGGGGTACACCCCGGTCCGGCAGACCTTCAGCTTCCGCGGCGAGGGAANGGGGCCGGGGATCAACGACAACGGCAGCGGGATCGCGGCGATGCTGGAGATCGCCCGGTGGATGAAGGATAGCGGGTTCACCCCGGCGAACCGGGTCCGGTTTGCGTTCTGGGGCGCGGAGGAGGACGGCCTGTACGGTTCCCAGCATTACGTCGATGAGCTGGGCCAGGCCGGGAAGGCCCAGACCGCGGTGAACCTGAACGTGGACATGCCCGCCTCCCCGAACGGGGTGCGGTCCATACATGACGGCGACGGCTCGGATTTCGGTCACGCCGGCCCGTCGGGTTCGAGGCAGATCGAGGACGTTTTTTTCCGGTTCTTCCAGGAGAACTCGCTGCCGGCGGAAACCACGCCCTTTGACGGCGGCTCCGACTACGACGCGTTCCTGCAGGCCGGCATTCCCGGCGGCGGGCTGTTCAGCGGCGACGTGGAAGAGAAGTCCAGGGCCCAGGTGCAGTCCTTCGGCGGCACGGCCGGCAAGGTCCTCGATTCCTGCTACCACGAGGCCTGCGACACGATCAGCAACACCGACACGGACCTGCTCAAGGAAATGTCCGCCGCGCTGGCCTACGCCGCCGCGTCCTACGCCACCGCCGCCCGCGGCTGAACGGCTAGCCGCACCGGGGCAGAGCGGGTAGAACTGAGTCATGACTTCGCCCCTGGTGCTCGGCCCGATGATGCGGCATGTGGATGAGACCTCGGCGAGTGTCTGGGTGGAGACCCGGTCTGCTGCCCGCGTCTCGGTCCGCGCCGGCGGCAGGAACTGGGCAGCCCGTACTTTCGCTGTGCACGGTCACCACTACGCGCTGGTGGAGCTGGACGGGCTCGAGCCGGGCAGCGTCACGTCCTACGCCCTCGACATCGACGGAACCCAGGTCTGGCCCGATCCGGAGTCCGGGTTCCCGCCGTCGAAGATTGCGACGCTGGAGCCCGGGAAGCCGCTGCGGATGGCCTTCGGCTCCTGCCGGACCAGCGTCCCGCACGATAAGTCCGGCAACCGGACCCACGGCGTCGACTCCCTGCGTGCCTACGCCCTCAGGATGGCCTCCGGCGGTGACCTGCCGTGGCCGGATCTGGTGGCCTTCCTCGGCGACCAGGTCTACGCCGACCTGACCAGCGAGCAGATGCAGGAGTTCATCCGCGCCCGTCGGGACATCGACGCACCTCCCGGCGAGGAGCTCAAGGACTACGAGGAATACGCCCACCTCTACTTTCTGGCCTGGTCAGACCCGGCGAACCGGTGGCTGCTGTCGACCCTGCCGAGCGCCATGATCTTCGATGACCATGACATCCGCGATGACTGGAACACGTCACTGAGCTGGAAGCAGGAAATGGAGGCCACATCCTGGTGGCATGGGCGGATTGTCGCTGGGCTGGCCTCGTACTGGGTCTACCAGCACCTGGGGAACCTGTCACCGCAGGAGCGGGCGCAGGACGCAATTTGGCAGCAAATCGCCCGGCACGTAGGCGACGACGAGATTGACGTGAGCGCGGCACTGGACGAGTTCGCGGACCGGGCCGATCGGAACCCGGAAAGCTATCGATGGAGCTACTGCCGGGACTTCGGGGACACCCGGCTGATTGTGGTGGACTCCCGCGCTGCCCGGGATCTGGCGCCGGACCACCGGGCCCTGGTGGACAAGGCGGAAATGGCCTGGCTGGACGGACGGATGCGTGGCGGTTTCCGGCACCTGCTGGTGGCGACCTCGCTGCCTTTCCTGCTGCCGATGGGCCTGCACTATGTCGAGTCCTGGAATGAGGCAATCTCCCAGGGCGCGTGGGGGAAGCGTGCCGCCCGGACCGGTGAAAAGCTGCGCCAGGCGGTGGACCTTGAACACTGGGGCGCCTTCCAGAACAGCTTCCAGGAGGTGGCGGACATGGCGACCGAGGTCGCCGACGGCAAACGGGGCCCGGCACCGGAAACGATCACTTTTCTCTCCGGGGACGTCCACTACTCCTACGTTGCGGAGGTGGAGCGCGCATCCGGCAGCCGGATCGTGCAGGCTGTCTGCTCCCCCATCCGCAATCCCCTGCCCCGGCTGATGAGATCCTTCGCGGCCGTTATGTCCTACGGACTGGCCACGCCGATCGGAGCGCTGGTAGCGCGCTCGGCCAAGGTCCCGGACCCGCCGTTCCGCTGGTCCGGCATCAAGGGTCCATGGTTCGACAACAACCTGGCCTGCCTGGAGGTGGCACCGGAAGGGCTGAAGCTGTGGTGGCAGACCGGTGTGGTCGACGGCGGCGACCAGTTGCATCCGAGGCTGGAAACGGTCGCCTCGGTCACCCTCGAGCGGCGGCCAGCGGTCGGCACCGTGAGTGAAAGCAGTCGCTCCAGACAGCAGGGGCAGCCTGACGGATAAATTGCTGCTGGGTCATTGCTGCTGGGTCATTGCTGGTGGATTCATCGCTGCCGGATCGGGTGGGACCGCGGCAACCCGCGTTGGAGCGCGGCCGGCTCGTACCGCTCACGGACTGCGCTGCCGGCCACGACTTTCCGCAGGTCAGCGAGGCCTCCCCGCAGTTCGCCGGCGGCGCGTGCCTGCACGAGCACGTTGCCGAGGGCGGTGGCTTCCACGGGTCCCGCCATCACCGGCGTGCCCGGTGACATCGGCGGTGAGCTGGCACAGGAACCTGTTTTGTGACCAGCCCCCTCACAATATGCACGAGGGCTGACGGCTCAGGCCACGGCCGGGTGGTGGTCGGTGCCGCGCATGCGGAAGGCAACGAGCAGACCGGACAGGGCAGTGAGTCCTGCAACGACGCCGACGGCGGCGGGAATGCCGTAGGCGTCGGCGATGATCCCGGAAAGCAGCGCGCCGACAGCAAAGCCGCCGTCGCGCCACAGACGGTAGATGCCCACCGAACGCGCACGCCAGTCCGGGTGCGCGACGTCGCCGATGGCGGCGAGCAGGGTGGGGTACACCATCGCCGTTCCGAGACCCAGGAGCACGGCGGCGCTCAGCCAGATCCCGAAGTCCTGGCCGACGGCGACCATCGCCAGGGCGGCAGCCTGGACGAGCATGCCGCCGACGATCAGCCATTTCCGGCCGTATCTGTCCGACAGCCCCCCGGTGACAAGCTGCCCTGCGCCCCACACTGCGGGATAGACGGCGGCCAGAATGCCGATCTTTTCGATCGTCAGTCCGGCGGCGGCGAACAGGACGGGGAAGAGTCCCCAGGCGAGGCCGTCGTTGAGGTTGTTGACCATGCCGGCCTGACTGACCGAGGAGAGGGATTTATCCCGGAAGCTGGTGAGGGTGAAGATGTCCCGGTTGTTGAGTTCACCGTGGGCGCCGGCGTGGGCGGACGTATGGTTGGCGGATTCAAGCCGGGCATGACCCCGGGTTTCCTTCACGGCGAAAACCGACAGTCCCAGGCCCAGTGCGATGTAGGCGGCGCCGAGGAGGAACGGCCCGGGCCGCAACCCGTAGGTAGCGGCGATGTAGCCGGTGGCCAGGGCGGTGCCGGCCACGCCGAGGTAACCGGCCGCTTCGTTCAGGCCCATGGCCAGGCCCCGCCTGGAGGGGCCAACGAGGTCCATTTTCATGATCACAGTCGTGGACCATGTCAGGCCCTGGCTGATGCCCAGGACCACGTTGGCGGCGACGATCCAGCCCCAGGCGGGTCCGAATATCAGCATCAGCGGGACGGGCAGGGCAATAACCCAGCCCGCGATCAGCACGGGTTTCCGGCCGTAGCGGTCCGAGAGGGTGCCGGCGAAGTAATTGGTGGCGGCCTTGGCGAGACCGAACGCCAAAATGTAGGTCAGCGCGCTCGTATAGAGGTCGAGATGGAAGACCTGCCCGGCCAGCAGCGGGAGCACGGTGCGTTCCTGGCCCAGCGTGCCGCCGACTAGGGCATTGACGGCGACGAGGAGCATGAACTGGGGCAGGTTCTGCCGCAGGCCCAGCGTGATGCCGGTGCGGCGGCGCCGTTCCTGCACCGGGTTGGTGTTGCCGGAAGTCATCTTGCTCCACATGGTTGGGGACGAGGGTTGGCGGCGGCCCTGTGTCCAGGACCGCCGCCACTTGTGTCAGCCGGGCAGTGCCGCTGGCGCGGACTAGCTGGCGGGGACGGATTCCAGCGCGTGCTGCCGTGCGGTCCAGGCGGCGTAGCTGCCGTCGAGTTCGACGACGTCGTAGCCGGCGCGGCGGAGCGCGCTGGCGGCCACGGAGTT
>NZ_JBWZCJ010000054.1:0-6162 GCF_059383535.1 Pseudarthrobacter sp. HLT1-3
ACAACAGGCCCCGCCCGCACGCCCAAAACCGCAGAATCAGCCGGAACGGGAATTAGCCCCTGACCCGACCGCCAACCCGGCCATCATGAAAAATCCGGGCTAGGTCAAAACTCGTGGTCGCAATCAAAGTCGGTCAAAAGACCTCAGGCACCGTTTATGCCTGGCGTTGGATCCGCTCTGCGGGCGCGCCCGCAGAGGACGACTCAACGTGACAGATGCGCTGTTATCGGCGTTTGGGCAGCGAATTCCGGGTGACAGTTGATGTGTCTCCCATCGCCCAAACCTTCGGAACAGAGGGTTGCCCGCCGGGGCGTGGCTCCTAGGAAGATCGTCAGCCGAGCTCGCGCTCAGAAATGATGAGCTCCGTCGCTACCTTAAGATCCATGCCTTCAACGTGACACAGCCTGCGAAGCCCGTAGCTTAATTCCCTTAGAACAGCGGCCAGGGCACCGCCGACATCTCACCGCTCGGAGCCGGAAACCGCCCTGCCAAGCGCAACCGGGCGCAGCGCGCGGCGAGCGATGCGATTTCGTCGGCGCTGAGCAAGTCCGCCAGGTTTCTGCCCAGGCCACCGTGCAGTCCTTCGCTGACACGATCGATGCCGTCTCGTTCCTCGGCGGTCAGAGCGTCTCCCAGCCATCCCCACAGCACCGTGCGCAGCTTGTGGTCACGGTGAAAGGTGAGCCCATGGTCCACGCCGTGCCGGTGTCCGTCCGTCATGGCAAGAATGTGGTCGCCTTTGCGATCGGCGTTGTTGACGACCATGTCGAACACCGCCATGCGTCTGAGCGCTGGCGAGTCTTCGTGAACGAGGGCGACCATCCGTCCGTTCTCATCGCGTCCCTCAAGAACGTGTTTCCAGCCCGTCTCCGGCACGTGGTCCGTCGCGACCAGGCCCACGGCGCTTTGGGCGGGGTCTTGCTCCTGCCAGAGCTGCACCATTCCCTCGCCTATCGGACCATCGCGCAGCCAGGTGTGCGGCACGACGTCCCAGCCGAAGACCTGAGAGACCAGGTAGGCGGCCACCTCCCGGTGAGCCAGGGTGCCGTGGGGAAAATCCCACAGGGGACTTTCGCCTGCTATCGGCTTATAGACGACCACCACGTCGCCGATGCTGCCCAGAAATGTAGCGTTTGAAGCCGTCGTGATGCGGCCGGTGAGCGTCAGCTCGGCGGTTACTAGGTCCGGCGCTGGCATCAGACCTCGGGAAGGGTGCAGATGTGCCCATCGGCGTCTATGGGGTAACCGCAGAGCGAGCACATCGGACGCCCGGCGCCCACGATCTCACGGGTGCGCTTGGTGAATGCCCGGGCGGTGCCGACCGGCATTCGCACCAGCAGCATTTCGGGCTCGTTAGCTCCGTCCTCATCAAGCGATTCGTCGTTGTCATCAGCATCGACATCGGTGATGGGGTAGGCCTCTATTACGACCTGGGCCGTGGTTGGGTCCCAACCTAAGCTCATAGCGCCGGTGCGAAACTGCTCCTGAACGGCCTCGAGCTGGTCATTGTCGACAAGTTCAATGGGAGTACTCGTGGGAACGCTGAAGGGGTTGCCCTCGACGGTGATGAGCTGGTCGAGAATTTCGTCGATCTTCTCCGCGAGCAGAGCCGACTGCTGCTTCTCCAGTGCAATACTCACGATCTGCGTCCCTGCGCGCACCTGCAGGTAGAACGTACGCGCCCCCGGAAGGCCAATGGTGCCAACGACGACCCGATCAGGCCAGGAAAACTCATGAACACGTGTAGGCATGTCAGTATTTTAGGCACACGAGGTTCATGGCGCCTTTTGCCCTGCACCGCCGCCCACCGGCGCATCGCCAGAGCGGATGCCGTTCGACAGCCACGACAGATCACCCGCGTCGGTGTTGGTCGCGTAGACGCTCGGCCGACTAGCGCCGTAGCGCACGATCGACACGGAGGCGGGGCCCACGTTAATACGCTGGAACAGGTCAAGGTGCATGCCGAGCGCGTCGGCGAGGATTGACTTGATGATGTCACCGTGACTCACCGCCACCCACACGGCCCCTGGCCCGTACTCGGCTTCGAAGGCTGCATCGTGGCGTCGAATCGCTGCCACAGACCGAGCCTGCATCGCGGCCATGGATTCACCGCCGGGAAAGACGACGGCGGACGGTTGCGACTGCACAACCGGCCACAAATCCTCGGTCGCGAGATCACTGAGCGTGCGGCCCTGCCACTGGCCGTAATCGCACTCGGTGAGATCGAGATCGACCGGCGCGTACGGCGTGCCAGCCTGGCGATCGAGGATGAGCTGGGCGGTCTCCTGACAACGCTCAAGAGGGCTCGACACCACCCCGACTACGGGCACGGCCGCGAGCCGGTCCCCGGTCAGAGCCGCCTGGTCGCGCCCGATCTGGTCCAGGCTGACGCCGACGGCCCGGCCGGCCAGCAGTCCAGTGGCATTGGCTGTGGTGCGGCCGTGCCGCACGAGAATAACTGTCGCCATCCACCCAGCCCAACCACCCGTTCGATGGCGGTGTGAACCGTACCGGGTCGCGCGTCGAGCAGGCAGATAAAGCACTGGCGGAACCCTTCAAGCACGCCGACGCGCTCAAAGCCGCCCAGACAGACTCGGCACGCATTGACCAGCTCATGGCCGACGCAGCAAAACCGGAAGAACCGGCACAGCCAGAACCCCCGGCCGAAGTCGACCCCCGTCCGCCGGAGACGCTGACCGCCGAGACCCAGCCGAACGCCTAAAAGTCCCGAACGTCCGTGGCGGTTCGTGCAGGCGACTTCAGACAGAATGACGGTTGGTGCACGCGACTTCAGACAAAACGACGGTTTGTGCAGACGACTTCGAACGCATCCATGTCAGGAGTCGTCTGCACAAGCCTCGTAGTTCCGCGGAATCCAGTGCAGACGACTTCTGAAACTGACAACGGGCATGGCGTTTCGAAGTCCGCGACAGCCATCCGCGCGAGGCAGGCTCGAATCAGGGCTGCGGTATCAGGAAGTGCGCGACGACTGTCAGGACCAGGATTACCGGCACGGCGACGACGACACTTCGGGACATACCGCCCAGCCAGCCGTTTGCCCGGGGCTGAAGCAGTAGCCCGACGATGAAAGCCGCGAGCAGTGCGAAGAGCATGCCTGCGCTGATCAGCGATGCACGAACAGGCAGCAAATGCGGATGGCACATCGCCGAAACACCGACCGCACATCCCCAACCAGGTAGGACCGGCTGCACCACCAAAAGGACCAGCAAGCCCAGAAGGACGACGCAAGCCGCGACTACAGGTGAGCCGTGGCGCCGCTTGTCTGGATGGGCATGTTGCCAGACTATCGATCATGCACTCCCGTCGCACGACGACCCCGTGCGGGACACCTTTCAGGGCCCGAAAACTTCCGATATTGAGGCAGTATTCGATTGAACCTGTCGTACGTTTGGCACACGCCTGCAGTGCCTTCGATGGCAAAACAGGGATTCGGATACCTTCAAATCGAACCTGCTGCGACGATGGTTCCGCGGACTTCGTATTCCGTTTACAGGCCATGGGGTCGGTGCCATGCTGAACGCATCGTGGTCGCGTGGCATGTGATTGAACCGGGGGTAGCGAGATGCAATGGAGCAAGCAGAGACCAGAGAATCCTTGGCCGCAGCAGATGGTCATAACTGTAGATGACCACCTCCTGTCGCTGAATCTGCTGCTATTCGTCCGCCATGCATGGTCGCTTGCACCCGATGCTGACATCCCGGACTCACTCCTGCGCCAGATCCAGGGGCCACCCAGGCGCCTGACTCAGTGAGCCTGATCGAGTGGAATGACCGCTGTCGGATTGCCTGGAACCGGGCATGGGACTGGTACAAGATCCAGGATGAGGACAGGTCGAAGCACCCGACGCAGGAGATCATGCGGGAGGTTTTCCAGCCGGGTCAAGAACTTCGACGGCGCCCTGGACCGTTTAGATTTACCGTCACCCACCCGCTCCTGCAGCCGGCCGCGTCCGTCACGGCCGTCTGTAAGGGACCCTGCACCTCAACAGCCCTGTTGCCCCTCAACGCCGGGGCTGTTTGCGTCCGCCCCCGTTCACGGCAAGGATGGGCCGATGACCTCCACTGCTTTGATCACCGGCGCTACGTCGGGCCTCGGCGCCGAGTTCGCCCGCCAGCTCGCCGCCCGCGGTCACCACATTGTCCTGGTCGCCCGCGACACTGCCAGACTGCAGGAGCGGGCCATTGAGCTCACCGCCGGATACGGCATCGGTGTGGAGATTCTGACAGCTGACCTGCTGACCGACGACGGGGTTGCCCTGGTCGCGGCACGACTCGAGACCGATGACCGGCCGGTGGACGTGCTGGTCAACAACGCCGGGTTCGGGCTGGCCGGCTGGTTTACGGACAACACTCTCGCCCAGGAGCGGAACCATTTGCGGATCCTCGTCCAGACCCCGATGGACCTGAGTCATGCCGCACTTACCGCCATGGTCCGGCGGGGCGGTGGCCGGGTCATCAACGTCTCCTCCGTCGCCGGATTTACCCCGCGCGGGACGTACTCGGCAGCCAAGGCGTGGGTCATCAACTTCAGCCGCTGGGCCAACGCGTTCTACGCAGCCAAAAGTGTGAGCGTGACGGCGATCTGTCCCGGGTTCGTCCGCACCGAATTTCACGGCCGGATGGGGGCCGACACGACCGGCATCAAGGACTGGATGTGGCTGGAGCCGCAACGGGTCGTGGCCGAAGGGCTACGTGACGCGTTCGTCGGAAAGGCTGTCTCCATCCCGACCAAACGCTACAAGGCCCTGACCACGGTCAGCGCGGCGATCCCCGATGCGCTGGCGATGAAGCTCGCCTCACGCGGCAGGTAGGCCTTCGTCCCGGTGGGCGGCCTGCCCCAGGGGTGGGGACGGAATCCGACCCCGTACCGCATGAAGCGGGTTCTGGGCGACAGACAGTACGCGGCGGATTTTCTTGTTGGCGGACCCGCATGTAGTAATGCACGAATACGACAGCTCCTCAGCGCCATGCTCCTCGATCACCCGGCCAGTATCCTGCGGGCTATGTGACGCTACTTCCGCGGCGTCATTTCCCACCGAACAGGCGGCCCTGAAATGTCTTTACCTGGCGGCTCGGGCACTGGACCCGACCGGCAGAGGCAGGCACGGTGGGCCACAAGGTGGAAGCCGGCGCTGAACGCCTTCGCCATCACCTTCGAAGGAAGAATCAACTAAATGCCCACCGCGGATCCAACGTTAAACGGACACTCCCCTTTTTGACGCCGGGGATCCGAAAGTGTTGAATCAGTCGTTAGGTTCGAGGGTGGTAGCTGCGTCGAGGGCGTCGTCGACGACAATAAGGTAGTTGTCCCGACCGGCGGCCAGAGGTATGGATTGGTCGCCGTATTTGTTGTAGGCGAGGTCGACGGCGTCGTCGGCGTTGGTGATGTTGAGCTTGCGCAGGAGTCGGGCGATGTCGAGGGTGTCCTTGTCCCGTTCGGCGGCGATCTTCATGGCTAGGAGCGTTTCGGTGTCTGCGGCTTGGATGGTGAGTCCGTCGAGGTGTTCGAGTTCAACCCAGGTGGCGTTGTCCCGGACGAAGGCTGCGGCGTTGGAGTTAAGCCAGTCGGGCGCGAGGTCGTAGGCCGCGGCCATTTCAGTCACGACGGCGTTGACGGCAGCGTTGTCGGCGTAGCTGGCGTCGATGTCAGCGGTGGGGCGGTTTCCGATTCCTTGCAGGATGAGCGCGGCACCGCCTATGAGTTTGACGTCGCCGTGGACGCGCGGTACCGCAGGCGCCGGCCGAGTTCCCGGAGGAGAGCATGGATCTGAGTGGCGTTGAGTTCTCCGCCGGTCATGCGGTGGCCAGGCTACGTTCGCGGATGAAGACGTTCATGGCGGCGAGTTCCGGCGGTGTTTCAGACATTATGAGTTGCTTCATGGGTTCGCGGATTCTCCGGTAGGACTCGGCAGGCATCCATGCTGCGTTGAGGGGTTTGATGCGTCTGGTCCAGGACGGTGCGGGCTGGTCGAGCCGGTGTGCTGTGTAGTTGGTGATGCCGGCCAGGGCTGCGGACCAGTGTGGTTCTTTGAGCCGGGGAATCGGGGAACGCGAAGTCACCCAGGCCCTGCTGGAAAAGGACCATCATCTCGTCCAGGCCGGCCAGGTCATCCTGGGCGATAAAGGCTTCGCTGGGAAAGAC
>NZ_JBWZCJ010000055.1:0-5434 GCF_059383535.1 Pseudarthrobacter sp. HLT1-3
CCTCTTCCTTCCACGCGTGCTCGGACTCCTCGCATGAACCGCGCCGCGCAGTGGCGGCTCCTCAGCGACCTCCACCTGGGCGTGTCCGACGACGACCCCCGGCGCCCCGGCAGCGCGCTGGACGAGTTCCTGCACCGCGAGGTGCTCGCAGCTTCCGGCCCGCAGCAGCACGTCGCCTTCGTCGGAGACACATTCGAGCTGGTCGGGTTCACCGAGGACGGGAGCCTGGCCCGGCTCGAGTCCATCCTCGCCGGCCACGGCGACACATTCCGGGCGCTGAAGGCATGTGCGGCGCGCGGAGTACAGCTGCACTTCGTGTGCGGCAACCACGATGTGGAGCTGGCCCGGCCGTCGGTTGCCGCCCGACTGTCGGCGCTGCTGTCACCTGCCGACCCCACTAGGGTTCGGGTGCACCCGTGGTTCCTGCACGTGCCCCACGTGCTGGTGGCCGAGCACGGCCACCAGCACCACGCGCTGCACCGGATGCCCGAGGTGCTCCGCGCGGCGGTCAACGGCACCGACGAGCTGGACCTCCCACCGCTCGCTGCCTGGAACGCCCATCCGTCGAGATCACGCCTGAGCCGTGCCGGTGCCGTTGCCCGGGCCTGCCTGGCGTCCGAGCGGGCGGAACGCCGCGTCCGGGAGCTCGCCTACGACGAGCTGCTGCAGACCGAGTCACTGCGGCTCGCGCTCGACGGGGTGGCCGTTCGGGACCTGGCGCGCCTGTCCCGGTTCCGGACGGTGTCCGCGCTCCCGGTCGCCGCGACCCGCATGGTGCTCGCGGCCGCCGGGCGCAGAGGCGCCGGCGAAGGGCCTCCTGCTGCAGCGGGCCGAGTCGCACGTACCCTCGAAGCGCACGGTTCCGGGGTGGCCTGGTACGTCTCGGGCCACACCCACCGGGCCCTCGAATCGGCACTCGAGGCGTGCCCCACCCGGTACGTCAACACCGGCACGTGGTGTTCGGACGTCCGCGGTCGCGGACCCGACCAGTCGGACCGTCTGGCGTTCCCGTACGCCATGGTCGACGTCGCGGGGGACGGCACCACCAGCGGCGGGCTGCGGTACTGGCGTCCGGAGGGTGGCTGAGCCGTATGCGCGTGCAGCCCGCCCGGGCGGGCGCACGCGCGCATGCAAGGAAAATGGGGCGGCGGGCCGCCGGTCCCGCGGGGAACCCGATGTGCGCCAGAGCCTGGCGCCCGAGCACTTCGTGCAGGCCGGGCATCTCGCCCCGCCACGGCTTGCCTGCCTTGACCAGCCCACAGCCGGTTCGGCAGCGTAGCCAGGAACTGGCGCTCGACCAGGTCCGCGGGCCTGCAGGTTTCCGGTGCCGGCCTGGTCGTCAGCGGCCCCTTGGTCCGGGAGATCCCGCGCAGGCCCTTCTGGCGCATCAGCCGCTCGACGGTGCAGCGCGCCGCCGGTATGTCCTGCCCGTGCAGCGCCTTGTGGACCTTCGGGTCTTGCAGACGCCGTAGTTCCCGGCATGGATGCCGTCGATCTTTTCCCCCAGCGCCCGGTCGCTGACTGCTCTGGCGCACTCAGGTCGGGACCGGCGGCCGTACGAGCTCTGCCGCGAGAGACGCGCCGAGGCCTGCTTCGGGACAGTGTTCGCCCTGCGCAGCTCACGGACCACGCACTCGAGTCCGTGATCGGTACATGTCCGCCGTCCTCGTTCCTGGCCGCAGGCCCTCGTCGACCTCGGCCGGGCTCCCCAGGTCCGCAGCGCCTCCCTGTTCACCCGGAACTGCTCACCTATCCGGCTGAACACACGCCGGTCCTGGTCGCAGGGTCTTTCCGTGCATCAATGGCCATCCGCGTTGCGCGCTCACGCAGCTCGTTTTGGGTACTTCCGTTCTGCTGGCATGAGAATCATCCTTCCGGGTAATCGATGCCTCCATCAAACCCGGTGCGATTCACGCCCCTGGCTCTGGCGGGAGCACGAAATTCCCTACGTAGGATGCGATTTAAAAGCGTAGGACGCGATGTAAAAAGGAGTACTCACTACTGGTGTTTACCTGGCCGGCCTACCATACGGTCAATTACGAGCAGAGTCACTCGGCCGGGGGTTTCGAATCCTCTAGGGGCATTGGATGGACTAGTCGCTGGGGCCGAGACACCATCCGACCGACACCACTCAGACAGGGGACGACCATGCAGACCAAGAGCAAGACCAAGACCAAAGCACTGCACTTCGACATCCACGGCCGCGTCATGATTCGCGTCGACGCGGAGGCGCCGGCAGCGGCCCAGCTTCGGAGCATGTTGGCGTGTTTCGCCACCGGCACCGAGCGGCCTGCCGACATCGTCGTCGATGACCAGCTGGAGCCGATGCCGGATGCGGGACTGGTTGAGCACGAACTCGCGTACACGGAGAACAGCGTGCGTTTCCAAGCCGATCGGGTCCAGGTCGTGAGGGACGCAGAGCAGTGGCGCATTCACGGGCCGGGCGAGCTGTTGACCTCCGTGGTCCCTGTTCTCGATGCCGCCATGGTCGGTCGAGGAGCTGGCATGATCCACGCGGCAACGATGGCGTACCGGGGTCACGCGATCGCGCTTCCCGCAGCCGGAGGGACCGGTAAGACGAGCACTGCCGCCAAGCTGATGCGGCGCGAGGGGTGGTCGTTTATGGGTGACGACTGGGCCTTCCTCGCCGAGGACGCCACGATGCTCGGCTACGCCAAGCCGATGTTCATCAAGCCGCACCACCGGGCCATCTACCCGCACCTGTTCGAAGGTGTCCGGAAGCCCCTGGTCCCCTCACAGCTCTCGGACAGCGTCGGCCGTCTCACCACGGTGGTGCACCCGTACGTCATCCGTTATCCGCGCCTCGCGGACTTCTCCCGGCGATGGTCGCCGGAGCACCGCATGGTCGATCCGGGGACCGCGTTCCCGGGGCGAGAAGTGACGACCTCGGCCCCGCTCGCGGCCGCCATCTACATCGAGCGCTACGAGGGCGCCCGGTCTCGGATCGTCGAGCGGACGAGCGATTGGATGGTCGACCGCATGCTCGGCAACTTCCACATCGAGATGGCCGGCTTCTCGCAGCGGGTTGTGACCGGCCTGGCGGCCACGTCCGTCCTCCCGTGGCGCGAGCACTTCGCGGCGAAGGGGGTTGTGCTGAGCAAGGCGCTCGACGGACGTCCCTGCCACCTGCTGCAGGTGCCCGCCGCGTACTCGGCGGACGAGGCGTCGGACGACATCGTCCGGTATCTCGAGCAGCTGCTACCGTCGGTCCTTGACGAGCAGATCTGAGGGGGTGGACGTAGTGCGTCACAGCCCTTCCGAGGTCACCGCGGTCGTTCCGGCCCGCAACGCGGAGGACCTGCTCCCGCGCTGTCTGGAGGCCCTGCGTCAGTCCGGTGTCGCTGAGATCATCGTGGTGGACGGATGCTCCACGGACCGCACCGTCGGCATTGCCCTCGCGGCCGGTGCCCGGGTCCTGAGTGACGAGGGCCGCGGCCTGCCATGGGCTCGAACGCTTGGTGTGCGGAGCAGCAGCACCCGTTGGGTCCTGCTCGTCGACGCCGACGTCGTGTTCGGGCCCTCGGGGGTCGCCGACCTGCTCACGGAGTTGGTGGAGGGCGGCTACGACGCCCTCCAGGCCGGTTTGGAGAGTGTTGCTGGACCGGGCTACTGGGGGCAGGCGCTGGCACATCACCATCGCACCGGCCGCAGCCGCAACTGGTTCGGGCTCGTGGCGACGGTCGTCGACCGAGACCTGATGCTGGGCGTGGGTTTCGATGACTCGTTCAAGTCGGGGGAGGACATCGAGCTGCGTTGGCGGATGCGGCAGTCAGGGCTGCGAACGGCGGTGTCACGCCGGGTCGTCGTCGAACATCGTTTCGCCGCAGACGACTTCGACTTCGCGCTCGACCAGTTCCTCATGGACGGAACGGGACTGGGACGGATGGTCCGCAAGCACGGCTTGCGCGGTGCGAGGTTGGCGCTGCTGCCCGCCGCCGCGGCAGTCCGGGGCAGCGCCTTGAGCCTCGTCGAGGGCCAGCCTCGGTGGCTGCGCTACTACGTCGCCTTCTGCTGGTATAACTACGCGGCCATGGCGAGGGGTCTGCGTCGTGAGCGCTGAGCGGGGGACCGTTGTCATGGGCGGCTCGACCGTCCGGCATTCCGCCTTGCGCAGCTCCCTCGGCCTCGTCGTGGCCAAGGCCGCCCAGACGGGCGCGGGTTTCGCCTTCTGGGTCGTGGCCGCGCGCGCGACGTCCGATCGCGAGGTCGGGCTCACCATGGCCGCGGTCTCGGCGGTGATGATCTGCACGCAGCTCGCGGTGCTGGGCGCCGGGTCGGCCGTGATCGTGGCGGTGGGGCGAGGGGAGCCGCCCGCGCGGGTGCTGGACGCGGCGTTCGCCATCGTGGGGGTAGCCAGCACGGTGCTGGCCCTCGGCTACCTTGTGCTGCAGTCGGCTGTGATGCCGGACACGGCCTTGGTATCGGTTCTCTTCTGGCTCACGTTCCTCGTGGCTGCCGTCACCGGCACCCTGGTCATCGTGCTGGACCAGGCGCTCGTGGCGTTGGGACGCGGTGCCAGCGCGACCTCGAGGTACATGTTGGGCGGCGGGGTCTCACTCGGGGCTGCTGCGCTCGTGGCCTGGCTGTCGCACGGCGTCTCCGCCGACGTGCTGATGGCCTGCTGGACCCTCGGGACGACCGTGGCGTGCGTCGTCGGTGCGGTCCAGCTGCGACGACTGGTCGGCTACCGGCCGCGACCGTCCTTGCGCTCGGCACGCGGCCGTCCGCTGCTGGCGCTGGGCCTTCCCTACCAGCTCCTCACCCTCACCGAGCGCGCCCCCGGGCTGGTGCTGCCGCTCCTGCTCGCGCACATGGTGGCGCCGGAGGCAGCTGCCTACTGGTATCCCGCTTGGATGATGGCCTGGGCCGCCTACTCCGCTCCGATGCTGATGGGCATCGTCCAGTTCTCCGAGGGTGTCCGCGACCCGGACCGCCTGGTTTCGACCACCTGGGCGAGTCTTCGTTTGTCGCTCGCCGTGGGAGGTCTGGCTGCCGCCGTCCTCGTCATCCTGGCTCACCCGCTGCTCAGTCTGCTGGGGGAGCGGTACGCCGATTCGTCCGCCGGTGCTCTGCGGTGGTTGGCTGCCGGACTGGTCCCCTATGCGGTGCTGCAGGCCTACAACGCCGTGTGCCGGGCCCGCGGTAGCTACACGGAGGCGATCGTGGTCGGTGTGACGCTTGGTGTCGCCCTCTGCGCCTCGGCGTTGTGGGCCGCCGACCAGGGCGCCAGCGCCATGGCCCTTGCGTGGCTGGTGGTGCTCTCCATCGGGGCCGCGGCGGTCGGCCTTCGGCTGGTCGTCGTCCTCCGGCGCGTCACGCGGGATGCGCGATGAGCCGCCCTCCGGCTCGTCATGCGGGAGGTGCGGTGACGAGCACGGTCGATGTGACCAGCCGCACGGAGGGGCGCTGGAAG
>NZ_JBWZCJ010000056.1:0-5385 GCF_059383535.1 Pseudarthrobacter sp. HLT1-3
CTCACACCACAACCGGCCCGGCACACGATGAGCGGCCCCCGGAACCACAAACCCAGGAGCCGCTCACCTCTGCCTCTTGACAACCCGACCTACATATCAGCGGTGTGTGGTGACTATTTCGGTCAGTTGCTGATAACGGGGGTTATCAGTGTTCATTGGCTCCTGTTGTGCCGGGTCGCCATAGCTTCGTTCTGCAGCTACGAAGGAATCCTCCGGAGCTGCGACGGCGGCGGGGAACCACGCATTGGGGGATCGGTATCCCGCCGCCGCTCAGCAGCCACCCGAGTACAGAGGAAGAGAACATGTTGAACACCGAGACGAACGAGCCGGCGGGACCGCATCTGAAAGACGTACGTGAGGAGGCGCAGCCGGCTTCGGGCGGGGCCAAGCCGGGGCGCAAGCGGCGGATCATTGCCACCGTCGCCGCCGTGGCCCTGCTGGCAGGGGCGACCGCCGTCGGCACCACCCTGCCGGACCCGAAGTCCAGCGACGCCTACATGGCGCTGGCGGGGGAGAAAGCGTCCGTGGAGTCGGACCGCGACTCGGCCCGGTCCAGCTACGAGTCGATGAAATCCAAGTACGACACGCTCCAGAACGGTATTGCGGCCCGCGAAGCCAAGGTCACCGCCAGGGAAACGGAGGTGGGCAAGGCCGACGCAGCCGTCAAGACTGCCGAGGCTGCTGTCAAAGTCCGCGAAGAGGCTGTCACCGGCGCCGAGAAGACAAAGGCGGCCAACACTATCGGCGACGGCACCTGGACCGTGGGTACTGACATCGAGCCAGGCACCTACCGGGCGGCAGCCGACGTCGGCTCCTCCTGTTACTGGGGCATCTACGCAACCGGCAGCAACGGCAGCAACATCATCGACAACGATCTCCCCGGCGGCGGCCGGCCCTCAGTCGCCCTCTCCGGCGGCCAAGACTTCAAGTCCAGCCGCTGCGGCAAATGGGAAAAGCAGTAGCAGCCTCACGCACCATTCATTCACCTGTAGAAAGGCACCACATGTCCCATGAGAACCTCTCCCAGCCCTTGCCCGCCGCGATTGCAGCGCCCCGGCCACGACCGTTCTTCAAGAAGAAGCGCGTCCTCATCCCTGCCGGTGTTCTGGCGCTGGGCATCGCCCTGGGCTCCTGCTCCGGCGGCACCACCAAGACCAGCGATGCCAGCCCCGCTGCAGCGCCGTCGTCCGCGGAGGCTGTTGCAGCTACCCCGACTGCCAGTGCTGTCCCGGCCGTCGCTGCTCCGTCGCCGGTCGCGCCCGCGGTTGCTGCCGGACCCGCCGTCGGCACTCCCTTCAGCGTCAAGATGGGCAATGGCGACGTCGCCAAAGTCACGATTATCTCCGCCGCGCGGACGGACGCTGTGACCACCACGGCCTTCGCGACAGCACCCAAGAACGGCAGCTACTTGCTCCTGGACGTCCTATGGGAAACCGAAGCGGGCAAGACCAGTTCCAACCCGTTCTATTTCTCCGCCAAGGACTCCAATGGACGCAAAGCTGATCTAAGCCTCTTCGCGGACAACCAGCTGGGCTCCGGCGACATTCTGCCGGGTGACAAGGCGCGGGGATTCATTGCATTCGACATCGCTCCTGGTGCTGCGACAGTAATGATCTCCACCCCGCTGATGCAGGAAGCCGCACGGATCCAGATCCCGGGGTAGGGCGGCGCCTAGGAATTCGTTGCCCTCCTGTTATTCAAAACTCGAGGTTGCGGCTCACATACGTGGATCCCTACCGCTACGGTATGCGGGGAACCAGCGGCCCACTGCATGCACCCGCGTGCAGTGGGCTGTCCAAGACGCTTATGGATATAAAGACTAGGACGACTATGTCAAGCGAAGAGCAGGATCGCCGGTTCATGGCGCGCTACGGTGAATTGAAGGCGTTCATTGAGCGAACTGAGCGCCGCCCGAGGGCAGAGTCTGAAGACGCGGCCGAAGCAGCCTTGGGGCGTTGGACCACGACGCAACAGATGCTGCGGAACGCCGGGCACCTCGCTGCGGATCGTCTGGAGCTGATGGAGGATCTTGGGAGCGCGTTGGCTCCGCGGCAGACATATGCTGATCGGATTGCGGAGCTCGCAGAGTTCATCCGCACAAACGGAAGGCGCCCGCTCTTCGCGGCGGCCAACCCACCCGAACGCAGCTTGGCGGCCTGGCTAAACTATCAGGTCATCGCGCGCAACAAAGGAGAACTCTCTGCTAAACGCTCCGAGTTGCTTGAGCCCCTCGTCCCGGCTGACTCGACGCGAAAAGTTCGGTCAATCGCCGAATGGGTTGCGGACCTCGCGGCATTCCACGCTGAGCACGGCCGAATGCCACTGAGCACGCGGGACGAAGAGCGAGGGCTCGCACTATGGCTCATCAACAAGCGAATGGCATTCAAAGACGGGACCATGCCCCAGAACCACATTGATTTGCTCAACGCGGTTCCTGGCGCGTTGGCTACCAGGAAGAATGCTGATCCTGATGCGATGTTGCTGGAGGCTCAGGACTGGTGCGCCCAGCACGGGCACATTCCACGGGCCAGCTTCACCGACACCGATGCGCTCAGTCTGGATGAGGAGAAAGAGCGGACGATTGCGTCTTGGATGCGCAACCATGCTCGCGAAAGCACCCGCGCTTACGAGCCCAGCGAGTACGCTGAGCGCCGACAGAGCATCCTCGATCTCTACGACAAGTACCCATCGCGAACGGAATTCAACGAGATCGCGGCAAGGGAGAGAGTACGACAGGCTCTTGAGTGCGCCGACCACGTCCCTTCGAGTACCGAAGACAGCCAGACCCACGGCTGGATCGCGAACGCGCGCCGACTTCGCGCCGCCGGCGCCGAAATGGCGCCGGAAACTTTGGAGGTGCTGGCTCTCGCGGATCAACTCAAAGCGCACACCGAGCACAAACGCGATGCTCGACTTGAGCAGTTGAACGAATTCGTAAAGGCCCACGGACGCATGCCCGGCTTTGCGAAGTTGGCGCCGAAGGAAGAAAAGAACCTCGCCTTCTGGGTTAAGCGGCGTCTCGCCGGATCTCGGACAGCTGGGGGTGCCGAAATCAATGAGAACATCGCTGAGCTCATCGCAGAGTGCACCCGAATAGCGGAGGCCGCCAAAGACGTTGAACCTGTCAAGAAGCGAAAGGCAAATCCCGTCCGCGAGAACACGGAGTGCGCAAAGGTTATGGCGGCGTTAACCGAAGCGGGCCACATCCCAGGATCCGCATCGCCGGTCTATGCGTGGTTGGTCAAACACCGCAAGCTCCGGGCTGCAGGAGTACCAATCTCCAATGAGATTTCGCTTGTGCTTGAGTATGCGGACACTTTGAAGTCGGCGCGCGAAGTCCGACACGAGAGACGGCTTGTTGACTATACGGAGTTCCTGTCACGGTTCGGCAGGCTCCCAACTCCGGGCGGTGAGAAGACAGAAGCGTCCTTGGCCAATTGGGCCAGTGGCGTTTTGCGGGGAGTCGTGAACGCCGGACCCGATGTTGGTGCCTCCCTTCGCCTGCTCCAGGAGGACTCGAATCGGCCGACGAAGAACGTATCTGAAGTAACTTCGACCGGCCGGAGCCAAATCTGGGAAATGATTGTGGCCGCTTACGCCCAGGGGGAGCGGATAGCCACCCTGTATGAAGGTGCTGAGTCCCCAAAGCGGTTCCTGGACCGTCTCCGGGAAGAAGTTACGGTCCAAGATGAACAAAGCCGTGCGGACGCCATCGCGAGTGAAATCCGTTCGCTGCGTCAACTGATTCAGGAAGACGTCCACGGCGGCCTTGTCGACGGCGGACCATCCGCGGAATCGGTTCGCCGGTCAATGGTCCTTCAACACAGATTTCACTGGCTGCACAACTCGGCGACCGACGTTTACGAAGAGATTTGCCAGAAAGTAGGGCTCAACGTCGATTACCCGATGACCTGCCATTCCCCTTATCTCGACTATGGCGTCTTCGCGGTTTACGGCATGCTCGAGGGGCTCAGCGCAGACCTGGCTGAACCGCTTTCGCCTGAGGAAGCAAGCGTGGTGGACGACCTTGAACGTTTCGTGTCCGATGCGCCCGCCTCAGTGCGGCGAAGTGCTGTGTGTTTTGTTCTGGGGGCGTTGAGGCAGCTGAATCGTGCATCAGGTAGGCAGCTCTACGCGCGGGAATACGATCTGGGGCGGGCCCAGTTCCGAGAATTTCTTGAAGTATCCGACTACACGGTCTGGCCGGCCCCGGCGGAGACTGTGTCCGAATTCTTAGGCAGCGGCTCGTGGAACGGGGCCATGGCCGCGGTAGGCCTTCCTCCGATCCTGCAGGCCTGGAACTGGCAGGGATCGGACTTCATCTGTGCCGCGCTCGACTTTTCCGAGACGGCATCGGAGCTAGACCGTTCTCCCGAGACTGAATTCGCATACGACGACTGGGTGAAACAGCAGGTAGTACGGGGAGTGGAACGACCGTCGCTGCTCAGCATGCAGGCCGAATTCGGTGTCTTGAGTAACGGACTGAGGCTGGTAGCGGGGAGCACCGACCTAGCGGAGGACATAGACGACGAATCCGAGAGCGAGTGGCGACGAGTCCAACACTTGCTCTCCGAAACCGTGTCCGAAACCCCAGAGGGCGCCTCACTTGAACTCCGGGTCGTGGAAGAAGGCGAACAGTTGGACATTCCACTGTTCGCCACGGCAACAAGCACGGCAGAAGGGGCCCATTGCTCACTCCCCTCAGCATTAGTAGTTGGCACTGAGGACTGGCCGCAAGATGTCAGACGGATGCTCGAACTTGGCTGGACACCGGTCCGAGATCACCACGATATGTGGATCAAAGAGTCCGTCCCGCTAGGGGACGTCGCGTCAACCCTCCTCGCCGGGTTGCGGGAATGCCGCGGCGTTCAGAATCCTGCACAAATTAAGTGGAATGTGAACCTACCGTCCGCGGAACCCGGGAGTGACGTCCCCTCCAACGGCGAAGGCGAATGGCAAGGCCTGTCCCCGGAAGGGCCCAGCGAAGAGATTTTATGGGCAGACGCAGTGCAGTCGCTGACGGACGATCTGCTGTGGCTCAAAGACGACGACTTCATCAGCGTCGAATACGGGCACGGAACGGCGGAGGACTGTGCACCCTATGCTCAGGCCACCCCGCGTAAATCCGGTTTGTCCTTGGAACTCGTTTCTGAGGAATTTCTTTCGGCTGACGTCTGGCCGCTCAATTCGCATTTTCTCGTTTCCGCCGGGTGGGAAGCCCCAACCGGCGAAAACCCAAATTGGCACATCACTGATGTTCCAAGGGAGTCCGGTGCGAAGAAGCTCCTAGGAGCGTGGGGCGGTAGTGGTTTTACGTGATCCACGAGAAGCCCTGCTTGCTGACTGGTAGCGCGTTGTCATCTTGATGGCCGGCTGTCAGCAGCG
>NZ_JBWZCJ010000057.1:0-3881 GCF_059383535.1 Pseudarthrobacter sp. HLT1-3
AACTCCCCGGCTGGACCGCACGCCCACGCCCCGGCCCCCGACACACCATCGAAACCACCACCCCCACCGGCCACAGCTACCAATCCACCGCACCACCACTCCCCGGAACGACGTCCGGAAAGCTTCCCGGAACAGCGCCCGGAGCTATTGCCAACAAAACGGCGCCGGACCCACCCGTCGATCTCAACCGGCACCACCACCGCGAACTCCGCCGCCGGGCCAAAATGCTCATCCACGCCCGTCATCAACGCCGCCAAGCAGCCTGAGCGGGCCGCCGGGGGCGGGCGCAAATCTTCGCCCGCCTACCAGGGGTCAGTGCACGGTGCACTGGAGTTACGGAACGCTGTGTGGGGTTCCTTTCACTCAGTCCGAGGGGCCACCGTTCGGCGCGGCCCCTGTCACCACGGGGTTCGAGGGTTTGTTGGACCACTCAGAGAACGACCCCGGATACAGCGCCGCCGGGAATCCGGCGATTTCGAGGGCCGCAATTTCATGGGCTGCTGTGACGCCGGAACCGCAGTAGACGGCCGTCGGGAGGTCGTCACGCACGCCGAGTCCGGCGAAACGGTCGCGCAGCGTCTCCGCGGGCAGGAACCTGCCGTCCGGGCCGAGGTTGGCCGTGGTGGGGGCGCTCACGGCTCCGGGGATATGGCCGGCACGCGGGTCCACCGGCTCGAATTCCCCGCGGTACCGTTCCCCCGCGCGGGCATCCAGCAGCAGCCCCTGCCCTCCCCAACTGGCCGCCTGGCCGGCGTCGATCACGGGCATGGCCCCGTCCTTCAGCACCACGTCCCCGGGCTCTGCGTGCCCTTCCCCGCTTTCCAGGTTAAAGCCCGCGTCACGCCAGGCGGCCAGTCCGCCGTCGAGCAAGTAGGCGTCCGGAAAGCCGGCGTTCCGGAGCATCCACCACAGCCGGGCCGCGGCCAGGTTGCCGCTGTCGTCATAGGCCACCACAACGTCACCGTTACGGACGCCCCAGCCGCGGGCGGACGCCTGGAACTGGGCCAATGGCGGAAGCGGGTGGCGGCCGCGGCCCGGGTCTGCGGGGCCGGCCAGCTCGCTGGCGAGATCCACAAAGACCGCACCCGGGATGTGTTCCGCGAGGTAGTGTTCCCGGCCGTGCGGGTCGCCCAGCGCCCATCGCACGTCCAGCAACACTGCCCGCCGTCGCGTTTCGCCGGCGCCGTCGCGACGGTCCTTCAGGGTGGCGACATCCATCAAGGTCTGCATCCATCAACTCTATCCAGCGGGTCTGCGTGCGCGGGTAGGCTGGTGCGGTGATCAGAGCTCGACAGCAGGACAGGGTGTGGGTCGACGAGGCCATCCGCCGCATCAGCGCAGAGACGAACCGGTCCGCGGACACCCACCTGTACTCCATTCCGCTTCCGGTGCCCTGGGGCGTCCAGCTCTACATCAAGGACGAGTCAACGCACCGGACCGGCAGCCTCAAGCACCGCCTGGCCCGTTCGCTGTTCCTCTACGGGCTGGCTAGCGGCTGGATCTCCGAGGGCACCACCATTGTTGAGGCCTCCAGCGGCAGCACGGCCGTGTCGGAGGCCTATTTCGCCCAGCTGCTGGGGCTGCCGTTCATTGCGGTAATGGCGCGGACGACCAGCAGGGAGAAAATCGCACTGATCGAGCAGTTCGGCGGATCCTGCCTTCTCGTCGACCACGCCTCGGAGGTCTACGACGCCGCCGCGGACCTGGCGCAACGCACCAACGGCCACTACATGGACCAGTTCACCTACGCCGAACGGGCCACCGACTGGCGTGGCAACAACAATATCGCCGAGTCAATCTTCGGCCAGCTCGCCCTGGAAGAACACCCGATCCCCCGCTGGATCGTGGTGGGCGCAGGCACGGGCGGCACCAGTGCCACCATCGGCCGCTACCTCCGGTACCACTGCCACAACACGGGCCTCGCCGTGGTGGATCCGGAGAACTCCGCGTTTTACCCTGCCTGGCTGGAGAGCCACGGAGCTTCCGCCGGCGGACCCGCCAGCCACACCGCAGGCAACCCTGGCACTGCCGGCACCCCCGACACGGCACCCAGCGCCATCGCCTTTGGGAGTCAGCCCTCGCGGATCGAGGGAATCGGCCGGGCGCGGCTGGAACCCAGCTTTGTCCCGGCGGTGATCGACCACATGATCCCGGTCCCGGACGCGGCATCGGTGGCGGCAATGCGTCACCTGCACGATTTCGCCGGCCTGCAGTCGGGCCCCTCCACCGGTACCAACCTGTGGGGCGTCTGGCAGCTGATCGCGGCGATGATCGCCGAGGGCAGCCGGGGCAGCGTCGTAACGCTGATGTGCGACGGCGCCGACCGTTACGCCGGCAATTACTACAGCCCGGAGTGGCTCCGGACCCAGGGTCTGGACCCCGCACCGCATGAAGCCACTCTCCGTCAGTTCTTCGCCACCGGGGCCTGGCCGGTTTAGCGCCCGGCCGTTTCCTACACCTCCTAGACCTCGACGCTCTCCCCGCTCGCGAGGTGCCGGTATTCGGTGCCGTACTTGGCGCCGAACCGGGTGACATGCCCTTCCACCAGCCGCCGCCCGTTCTCATTGAGCAATGCATCGTGGATCGGGAAGGCCTTCGGCGCGCCGACTCCGATCACAAAATCTACGACCTCGCCCACCTTGTTCCACGGAGCGTGGACGGGCACGAGCAGCGTCCGGACCTCCACGCCGTCGGGCACAACGAAGGAATCGCCCGGGTGATAGACGTTGGAGTCCACGAAGTAGCCGATGTTCGCCACCACCGGAATCTGCGGATGAATCAGCGCGTGCTGCCCGCCGAAACACCGGACGGAGAACCCTGCCGCTTCGAAGTCCTCGCCGGGAGCCACGGTATGGATCCTGGGCCCGGCGTCGGGCGCCTTTTCCCGCAGCTGCGCGGCGACGCCGGCCGGCGCAAAAAGTTGCAGCGACCCACCGGCGGTCAGCGCGGCCGCGACAGCGTCGACGTCGACGTGGTCGGCATGCTCGTGGGTGATCAGCACGGCGTCGGCGCCGGAAAGCGCTACGTCGGTTTCAGAGAAGTTCCCCGGGTCGAACACCAGCGCCTTCCCGTCCTTCTCGAGCCGGACACAGGCATGCGTGAACTTCGTCAGCTTCATCCGGCCAGCCTAGGGTTCCTTCCCGGCGGTGTCCACGGACCCGGCTGGTAATCTGGAACCTTGCCACCACCGCCTTTCGAGACCCCCAGCGAAGCGAGTACGACGATGTCCCAGGGCGCCACAGCCGACGGCAGCCGCACGAAGCTGCCGGTCCCTGCCGCGGCCAAGGAGCAGCGCGTCACGAAGCAGCGCCTCGCGGTCAGCGCCGTCCTGGACGAGCTGACGGACTTTGTCAGCACCCAGGAACTGCACCGCATTCTGCAGGACCGCGGCACCTCGGTGTCGCTCGCCACCTCCTACCGCATCCTGCAGTCCCTCGCGGACGAGGGCCTGGTGGACGTGCTCCGGAACGCCGACGGCGAGGCCGTGTACCGGCGCTGCGCAGTCACCGGCCACCACCACCATCTGCTGTGCCGCAGCTGCGGTAAAGCCGTCGAAGTCGAGGCGCCCGCCGTCGAGGCCTGGGCAGCGCGGACTGCGTCCGAGCACGGCTTCACCGTAGTGGAACACACCGTCGAGATTTTCGGGCTTTGCCCGGATTGCACGGCGCGGAATACCGGCCATTAGCCGAAAGAAATAACACCGCGGGCCGGGCTGCAGCATCTGCAACCCGGCCCGCGGTTTCTAGTGGTACTTCCGGCGGCCAGTTCCTGAAACCAGCTAGATGATTAATTCCTATTGGATTCAGTGGTCGTATGCGATCAGCGAACGTTTTCGGGGCGTTCCGGTCAGCCAGTTGTGCCAGATTCCGGCTGCGAGGGCC
>NZ_JBWZCJ010000058.1:0-3052 GCF_059383535.1 Pseudarthrobacter sp. HLT1-3
GACACACCCGGCACCACCACAACCACAGGTCGCAGATCGCTCCGGAGCAACTTCACAAACTTACCCGAACTCCAGGAACTAAGCAAATCAACGTTTCCGCGATCCACACTTCCAGAATTGGATTCCCACCCGAATTCAACGCGCAAATATCCGCGCCATTTTCCAGGCTGTTTATCAGGGGGTCGGTCGCTATCTTTCCGCACCAGCGGCGGCGACTCGAACAACAATACACGCCACCCCGCCCCCACACAAATCCACCCACACCACCACCCCCANCCCCCAAAAACCCCGCAACCACACCGAAAACCAGCCCCCGCCACACCACCCACCACCCCGCAACTCCAAAACCAGTACCTGTGGGCTGCATCACCGCGCCTTGAGGTCACTCGGACTACGATCAGGGGGTGATGGCAGAAAGCAGGCGCCAAAGACCAGAACTCCGCCGGCGGCGTGTGTCCGGGCCAGCCGCCGCGGGCCTCACCAAAGGCGAAGTTGCCACCCGGATGAGAGACGGCCTTGGCAACCATGCACCGGACGCAACCAGCCGCAGCCTTTGGGAGATCGTCCGCGCCAATGTCCTGACGCTGTTCAACGCGATCGTGGGCACGAGCTTCGTACTGCTCCTGCTGCTGGGAAGCTGGCAGGACGCACTTTTTGGCCTTTCCGCCGTAGGCAACGCAGTAATCGGAGTCGTGCAGGAGTATCGCGCCAAGCGCTCCCTAGACCGGCTCGCAGTCCTCGAGGCGCCGCTGGCCCGCGTGCTGCGGGATGGAAGTGTTCAGGAGATCGCCACCGCCGAGGTGGTGCTTGACGATGTCCTGGTCCTCCGGCCCGGCGACCAGGTTACGGCAGATGCCTCGGTCCTCGAATGCAGCGGGCTGGAGGCCGATGAATCCCTGCTCACCGGGGAGTCGGACCCCGTTGACAGGGATGTTGGGACTGAGGTTCTCTCCGGCTCCATCATTGTGGCCGGCCGCGGCACCGCTCGGGTGGTGCGGGTGGGCGCTGAATCGTTCGCCCGCCGCCTCACCGCCGATGCGAAACGGTTCTCGCTGGTCAACTCGGAGATCCGTAATAGTCTCGACCGGATACTGCGCTGGCTCACCTGGGCACTGCTACCAGTCGCCCTCGTCGTGGCCAATGGTGAGATGCAGTCCAGGGGCGGCTGGGAGCAGGCCATCGCTAGCGGCGCCTGGACTTCCGCGCTGGTGGGAGTGATTGCCAGCGTCATCGCCATGGTTCCGCTGGGCCTTGTTCTACTCTCGAGCGTGGCCTTCGCCGTGGGCGGGGTCCGGCTCGCCGGGAATAAGGTTCTCATTCAGGAGCTGGCAGCGGTCGAGGGGCTGGCCCGGGTGGATGTCCTCTGCCTGGATAAGACCGGGACGCTCACCGAAGGTCGGATCGTCTTCGACGGTGTGCATGAGCTGGCCGAGCCCGCGGAACCTGGTTGGGAGCACGCTCTGGGCTGGTTTGCGGCGGATCCTGAAGCGAACGCGACGTCGCATTGCTTGGCGGCGGCCTTTGAGCATAACGGCACCAGCGCGGCGGTGTCCTCGGTTCCGTTCTCGTCCGCCCGGAAGTGGAGTTCTGTAGCGTTCGACGGCGGAGGTACTCGCCCAGGCACTTGGATCCTCGGCGCCCCGGAGGTAGTGCTGGGAGCCGGGTCCGACGGCGCTGCGGGTACGGAATCGCCGGCTGGCGCCGCGCTGGCAAAGGCTGGCCGGCTCGCCGCCTCCGGGCTACGCACCGTCGTGCTCGCTTTCGCAGACGGTACCGCCATCAATCCCGACACCGCAACACTGCCCCCGGCCGCGAGACCCGTGGTCGTACTCACGTTTCGGGAACAGGTTCGTCCTGATGCGCGAAGGACGCTGGCCTACTTTCGCGAGGAGGGCGTTGAGCTGAAAATCTTTTCGGGGGACGACCCCCGGACGGTGGCTGCGATTGCGCGCAGCGTGGGTCTCGACGTCGAGACTGGTTACGATGCCCGGACACTGCCGGATGACCCCCGGCTTCTCGAAGACGTATTGGCCGCCAACACGGTCTTCGGCCGGGTGAGTCCCGACCAGAAAAAAGAAATGGTCGCAGCACTCCAGCGTCGCGGGCACACGGTCGCGATGACTGGCGACGGCGTTAATGATGTGCTGGCTTTGAAAGAGGCCGATCTTGGCATAGCAATGAACACTGCCGCACCTGCCACTAAGGCTGTGGCCCGGCTGGTCCTTTTGGATGGGCGCTTCGATCGGCTTCCCGGAGTGATGGCCGAGGGGAGGAGGGTCATAGCCAACGTTGAGCGGGTGTCCAAGGTGTTCCTCAGCAAAACGGCTTACTCGATAGCGATCGCGGTAAGTTTTGGACTCCTGAACCTGCAGTTTCCATTCCTGCCCCGTCAACTGTCATTCACGGACGGCTTGACGATTGGCATCCCCTGCTTCTTCCTGGCGCTGATGGCAAATACCCGCCGCTACCGGCCCGGGTTCCTGCGCCGCTCGCTCTCCTTCGCCGTGCCCGCAGGGCTCATCGTCGCTGTTTGCCTGCTGGGGCTGAACTTGTACGCAAACACCAGTGCTCTTGCCAAGACGGGGCCGGAGTCCCTGCAATCAGCATCTGTGCTGACTTTGGCCTTGCTCGGGCTGTGGATTCTCGCGATTGTCTCCCGCCCCCTGGATTTCAAGAAGTTGGCAGTCTTAATGGCGATGGGTGCGAGCCTGGTGACCCTGCTCAACCTGCCGCTCGCCCAGGACTTCTTCAAGCTGGCACTGCCGCCGGCGGAGATGTTGTGGGCAGCAGGACTCGGCGTGGTTTGTGGGGGGTTGTTGCTTGAGTTGCTGGCCCGGGTGCACGGCAGGGTGTTTCCGAGCTGAGCGGGCGCCTGAAGTGCGGCTTGGCGGAGTGAGCCGGGGCCGACCTCTGGATGGCCTGGCCGGCTGGCCGCGTCCGGCGCCTGGTGCCCCGCCGGCGGGTGTTTGGGGGGTTAAATGCGGGAGAGCCCCGACCTGTGTGGTTGGGGCTCTCGACCGTGTAATGATGTTCCGGCGGTGACCTACTCTCC
>NZ_JBWZCJ010000059.1:0-2508 GCF_059383535.1 Pseudarthrobacter sp. HLT1-3
ACCGCTGCTGACAGCCGGCCATCAAGATGACAACGCGCTACCAGTCAGCAAGCAGGGCTTCTCGTGGATCACGTAAAACCACTACCGCCCCACGCTCCTAGACGGCGCCCTGAGCTCTTGAGCATCCGTTCCACCAGGTCCCGGACCTGCTGCTCCGTGAGCGACACCGAGGTCAGCTCGGATTCGCCGTTCCGCGCCACATAGATCTCGTTGGGCGCGTTGAGCCAGATCTCCTCGATGGCCGGGTCGTCGAGCAGGGGTTGGAGTGCGCCGAAGCCGGCCACGGCGTCGAAAACGAACCTCCGGGCAGTCTCCAGCGGTCCGATTGGCGGGAGAGGCGCCAGGAGGGCGCGCTCGTCGTAATCCATTACGGCTGCCTCAACGAGACGTCGGACTTCACCGGATTGACTTAAGGGGTCGAGGCCGCGCCGGCGAATCAACTCGCGGACTTCGTCCTCGACAATGCGTACAGCCTCCACAATGGCCCCCAATATGACTGCCGCCGCCCTGTCCCCGGGCCACTGCAATTGGGTTAAAGCTAGGGGTGCCCACGCCGCAGGACAAGGGCGCGGCCTGTCCTATGTGGAAAACGCCAGACAGATTCACAACAATTGTCACATTGGCAACACCAGAAACTCTGGCTCACTCCGATTCGCGGTGTTAGGGTGGGCGCGACAAGTCAGACATTCTCACATCCCGGATAGCTTTGCTTCGCTTGGTCCCGGGGGACGAGACCACCATTTTGACACGGCCACCATCGTGTCGTTGTTCCGGAGCGCGAAATGAAGCGGACCCTTTCTAACGCCATGCCCCGACACTGCATCCAAGTCGGCGCCTTCTTGCTGGCCGCTTCACTGCTGGCGGGCTTCGGCCCTGCCTCGCCAGCCTACGCGCTCGAGTCTCCACCCACAGCAACCCCCACAGCGGCGCCGGGCGCAGCGACAACAACACCGCTCGCGCTCACAGAACCAACGCCGACCGCGCTCCAGCCGCCAGTCACGGAGCCGCCCGCGCCGCCCGCCCCGTTGGCGGAACAGGCCACTCTGACGCCACCCGCGGTCGAGCAAACGGGCGGTGCACCGACTTCGGTTCACACTTTTCAGACGCCGCCGCCGCTGGGCGCCAAGGGTACTGCTCCGCGGGCTCTGAGCACGGAAGCGTATTCGCTCGCCCGGACCGGTGACATCAAGGTGCGGCTGGTGACCGTCCAACTCACAGACGTCAAGGCGAGCCTTTCAATGGACGCGGCGGTCGCAGCTATCCAGGGAACCAGCGCCTACTGGCAGAGCATGTCCAAGGGCAGGCTCTCAATGAGCGTTGCAAGCACGGAATCCTTCAACAGCCGCAGCGCATCATCGCGGCAGAGCTACTCCGACATGATGAACACGATCTCTGGCGAACTTGGCTGGGTGGCCAGTCCATATACCGCGTTGGTTGTGTTCGTTTCGACACCAACGCTTTCGGACGGAGCCTACGGGGCCGGATGGAGCTATAACGGGACCAGCGGGCGAGTCATCATGCCTCAGCCAGCGTCTTTGACCAGAAGCGTGCTAACACACGAGTTTGGTCACGTCCTCGGCCTCATGCACGCCAACAGCCTGGAATGTGGCAGCGGCGCCCAAGACGTTGCCACCCGGGCGGACGGTTCCTTTGTCGATGCGACCTGCAGTATTCGTGAATACGGCGACTCCATGGACTTGATGGGAGTATCCCAGACATCACAACCAGCCATCAGCTCGACACTATGGGACTTTGGCGGTTTTGGCACCGGACGAGAGATCCGCGACCTTGGCAAGGCCGGAAGCAGCAGCAGCTACACGCTCGCGGCATGGGCTGGGACGGCCGACTATCGGGCTGCGAAGTTCACCGACCCTGTTAGCGGCGAGATTTACTATCTTGAGCTGCGGCTGCCCGTCGGCTACGACGCCGCCACTGCTTTCAACGGTAACCGCGGAGTCAAGATCGTTCAGCAGTTCGGTGCGGGTTCACTGATCCTGATGCCCGATAGCCGGCGCTTTGCCGGCTACTACAGCAGCCGCCATGCCTGGCAGGCGGGCGAGACTTTCACAACGCACGCCGGCACGCGGGTATCCGTCAACTGGATCTCCGACTCGGCCGCCGGCGTGACGATCGAGTCCACACCCATCGCCGCCAGCAAGGAGATTGCGTCGCTGGCATCCTCGAAGTCAACCCTGGGAGCTCAGACCTCGGGGATTATGTGTGGGTTGCGGGATGGTGGCTGCTACCAGTTGTTCCAGAATGGTGCCGTGACCTGGTCCCCATCCACCGGAGCCCAGCCAAGCCTGTACGGACCCATCCGGTCTGTCTGGGCAACCCAAGGATTCGAAAACGGCAAGCTCGGCTACCCCACCACCGACGAGCTCAACTACCCCAACGGCGGCTTTGCCCAGGCCTTCCAAGGCGGCGCCATCTACTGGACACCCTCCACCGGAGCCCAGCCAAGCCTGTACGGACCCATCCGGTCCGCCTGGGCAGCGCAAGGATTCG
>NZ_JBWZCJ010000060.1:0-2317 GCF_059383535.1 Pseudarthrobacter sp. HLT1-3
TCCATCCTGGAAATCGGAAGTCATCCACCGATTCTTCCAGCCCCCACGCCAAGGACCCGGAATATCACCCGGCGTTTTAACGACTACTGACCCACGCTCCTAGCCGCCTCCTCCTCCATGGAATGGCGTACCGCTGCCTTGGTCACGCCGTGGGCCGATGCCCCCAGCTCGGTCGAGGCACGCATTGAGCTGCCGGTCGCTTGGAGCGTGCACCGGCATGAGCCCTCGGCTGGGTATCCCGGACTGCACGCCACCGTGTTTGACGAGGACTCTTTGCCCGTTGCCATGCTCCATCTCGGCCCATCCCCCGACCCACAAGCGTGCCCCCTCCCCTTGGAACCCGAACTGCAACTGCAACGGGCTGACGTCACCACAGGCGCAGAACTGCTGGATCCGGCCCTGGCCTCCGCCTTCTCGTATGGGCTAACAACAGAGAAGGTACCCAGGGGTTCCTTCGGACTCGTGCCGCAGACATCAGGCGGGAACGCCTGCGGGGATTCTGTCCGTGTTCCTGGGGCGCCACCGTTGATCCTCAGATTCGGTGATGTCGTGGAGCTCGACTCGCCAGGCCATGCCGCAACTGCACACAGATCCAGCTATGCACGCACGTTTTCATCAACTGAAGATGCGCGGCACTACGTCCATTCGCAGGAATTCGACGCGCTCAAACGGCTGATCAGTTCCCTGAAATTCTCCTTCCCTGAGGATCGGTCGCTGCTCTGGCAACTGCCGGACCACAGACTCCCATCGAACTGAGCAGACCAAAGGCAGGCTCGACGGCGGACTTCGTCACCCACCCGGCGCTCCTCCGAACACAACACGCCGGAGACACCGCATCACCGGATCACGGAAGACGTCGTTGACGAGACCGTCGGCGTCACACCGGACCAGTCGACCAGCGGACCAACTGACGGTGTTGACCGACTGGCAACGGGCTGGGACAACGGCTGTCTGGTATCGCAGGGATCATCATCTTTGCGGCCCTCGTAGGAGTGGTGAACGATCTCGATAGGTCCAAGGAACGGCGGGTCCAAGAAGCAAGCCGTCCGCTCCTATTTGGGGCGGGAGCGGCCCCGCCGGAACCGGCTCTCCAACGCCAGCATTGTGGGCAGCGCCCTTGCCGCCATGCTCACCGCCGGCCCGGCCTTTGGGGCCACTGCTTTCACCGAAGCAATCCAGGGGATCTTCTCGCTACAAGACGATTCAGTGGTGTGGCGCGTGCTGTGCCTAGGGGCCGGGCTGCCGTCTATCGCCGCGGCGCTGGCCACGAACTTCGCCAATTCCCACTCCCTGGGGACCGGGTCAGGGCAACATCGCGATCGACGACGCGCTGAAGCTGTACCGGCAGTATGTGTCCCAAGTGGCGTTCGTGGACGACGTGCCTGCCCGCTAACGTCGCTATTTCCGTCAGCCTTTAGGGGTTCCCCCTACGGGGCCTTGGGGATGATGATCCACAGCGCGATGTAGACGAGCTCGCCGACGCCGAACAGGCCGAAGAGCGCGAAGCCGATGCGGATCAGCGTGACGGAGATACCGAAGCGGTCAGCCAGAGCCGCGCAGACCCCCGCGATAATCTTGCTCTTCCTGGGCCTCACCAGAGATCGTTCCATCCAGCCAAGGTAGCAGTGCGGTGCTGCCAAGAGAACAGGCCAGATGGACACGACGCCAGCCCTTCGAGTTCGAGTCCGGCGTTGCCGCAAGGGTCGACGGCGGCAGCCTTGCGGACTGTGACGCGGTACACAAAACCCACCTGAGCCCGTGACTGGCCCGTGGGAGAGCGGTGGGGCCGGTAATCCGCGCCAATCCGGGGGTTTCGCCACCTGGGAGCTGCTCCGCCGGTGGATTTGTGCTGGGCGCCCCGGACCTGTAAAGTAATTCGAGTCGCCGCCGCTGATGCGGAAAGATAGCGACCGACCCCCTTGATAAACAGCCTGGAAAATGGCGCGGATATTTGCGCGTTGAATTCGGGTGGGAATCCACTTCTGGAAATGTGAATCGCGGAAACGTTGATTTGCTTAGTTCCTGGAGTTCGGGTAAGTTTGTGAAGTTGCTCCGGAGCGATCTGCGACCTGTGGTTGTGGTGGTGCCGGGTGTGTCTGTTGTTTGAGAACTCAATAGTGTGCCAAGTTTGTTGATACCAATTTATTNCAGGTCCGCCACCCCGTGGTGTGGTCTGGTTTTTACAGCTGGTTTCAAATTTTGTGCAGCTGATGCGTCCCGTTTTCCCGGGGGTGTTGGTTGTGTCTGTTTTACTTCAACGGAGAGTTTGATCCTGGCTCAGGATGAACGCTGGCGGCGTGCTTAACACATGCAAGTC
>NZ_JBWZCJ010000061.1:0-2062 GCF_059383535.1 Pseudarthrobacter sp. HLT1-3
AGGTCCCCGTCACATTCGCCGTCACCGCCACACCGGTGGCACCAGCCGCCGGAGACGTAGCCGTCACCGTCGGAGCCGTCGTATCACCACCACCACCACCACCACCGGGGCCCTGCTCGAAAAAGTTCCAGTACCGGCTGGTCGCGTTCACATCGGCGAGCACCAGCACACCGCTGTTGGCCGTGCCCCGCGCCGTACTGTTAAGGTTCTGCTTCGTCGACGTCACGTTGTGGACATACTGGTCGGCGTCCACGATACGAGCCGTCTTCGTGGTGGTAAAGCTGATATTGTCCAGCGGCGTGGACTTCTCGTAGATCGCACCCCCCGAGGTGGTGCAGACACCAGCGTTCGTCGTGCCACTCGGCTTCGGATAGGTAGCGAAGGTACGCAGCCTTTGCGTACTCTCATCAATCAAGACGATCACCCGGTTCGGGCACTCCGACACTGTCGCGATCGTGTGCGCCGACCACGTCGAACCACTCAAAGCCAACAGCTGGATCAACGGCTGAGACGCCGACGTGAACGACGTCTTAATAGCGGCGAAAACCTGGCCACCCGAGGAGTCCAGCCACTTCAAGTTCATGTGGTCATCACCGCTGCGCTGCCCCTTCACCGCCGCCACAGGAGCGGTCCAGGCGGTGTTGGACGCTCCATCGACGTGGTAGCTCCAGTACATGCCGTCGGTGGCGTCACCGACCTGCCGGCTCCACATCACACCCATCTTCCCGTCGAACGCGATCACAGCCGAGGTGTCGTCCACAGACACGTTGCTCAACGCCGCAGGATGCTGGAACGGCGTCCCCCACTTCACGCCGGCCGTGTCAGTGACGTTCAGATAGATCCGGTTCGCCTGCTGCCACGTGGCCCACACCCGACCAGTCGAGTCCTTGTCGATGGTCAGGGTCTCAACGCGCTGGTTGTTGATCTGTTCAGAACCTAGCAGCGTGTACGAATTCTTACTCGTGTCGTAGCTGTAACGCCGCATCGTCGTCGGGAAGTTCGGCTCAGCTGGCAGACCGTCGTTGACGAACCGATAGCTCGCCACATACAACGTCGTCCCGTCCCACAACACGTCATGATGCGTGTTCGCCCGCGTGTCCGTCGCCACACCCGTATCGACCCACGAACTCGTCGCTCCATTGAACCGGAAGATATGAAAATCCGAGCTGGCAGTGTCCCACAGGTTCCCCCACCAGACCCCGTCGTTGAACCACAACGCACTCGTTGCCCGCTTCGTACCTGTCGGCGTCCCCGTCCCCGAATGCGACGGACCTTCAACCCCAACATCACCCGGAGCAGCCGACGCCGCAACCGGCACCACCAGACCCAGCGCAAGCAGCAGCACTGCCAGCAGTGCTGCCAGCAGATTCCGCGACCCGCGTCGACGAAGAGCAGCCCAGCGACCACCTCCCCGCCTTACGCCAAGCCAGGAAGTCCTGCGCACCTTCCTGTCTCGGGCTACGACCAAAAGGGATGCCGCCGCAAACCGTCCCCCCGCATACGCATCATGGTTGCTCATGTTTTCATCCTTCCGACATTCAACCTGTGTAATTCTGACGGTGCCGATCCACCGCGCCCCCGGCCAGTCCGGCAAGCGATGGCTTTCCATGGCCGGGACCAGCTCAAGGGTCGCGCTGCCGGCGGCCGGGAGCAGCTCATTCACGCGTTCACTCATTGGACTTCCCTCCAGGGTGCACCTTGGGGAGCTGTCATGCTCAGCTGGGTTGTGGAGACGTGAGCGAGCCGAGGCCCGCGCAAGTAGCCGGCGGATGTGAAGGCCAATACCGCGAGAACGGACCCTGAACGCCCCAGTCCTCGGGGGTTGCTTCCAGTGCTCCAGTCGCGAATTCCGGCCAGGACAGCCCGTGGCAGCACACTTTTTATATACCGGCGTTCCGGGCCCAGGGCCCGTTTATGCCCCACCACCTGACTGACCTGGGCCTTGGAAATTCCCTCTGACCAGGACCGCTCCAGCATGTAGCGGAAGGTCCCGCGGTGGGCGGGTACGTGGTGGCGCACCAGGGCCGCGGGCTCATAGACGATGCGCGAACCCGGGGAGCCG
>NZ_JBWZCJ010000062.1:0-1984 GCF_059383535.1 Pseudarthrobacter sp. HLT1-3
GAAGAGATTCCCTAACGCTTGTCAAGCCTTTTTTGGCTCTGGACGACAGGCAGGGTTGAGTGCACCGTCACCTGTGTTCTGCCGGTGGCGGTGGGTGCTATCCATCCGGGAATGACGATCGCCGGGGGCTGTTGACGCCCGGGGCTGGTGGTGGCCGGGAGAGCGCCTGTGGCCTGAGGCCGCTTGCCAAACGGTATCGGTGGTGGTGCTGGCTACCGTGTCAGGCGTGCCCGTTTCGCTTCGACGGTGTGGGACCGGGACTGGGTGCGCTGTTTGGGAGTGACGGTATAGCGGGAGGCGATGAGCTCCTTCGCGGCCCGTTTGGTGACCGGCTGCCCCTCGAGGTCACGCAGCTCATACATCTGCCCGGTGATGAGGGTCTTCCAGGTCCTTTCGGCCAGTTTCCTGGCGACGGCGATGGTGGCCTGGGTGTGGCAGTGGCCGTGTTCGGTCATGAGCCGGTGGTAGAACGCAGCCAGCTGCGGGTCCGTGGTCCGGGCGACGCTGCCGGCCTGATAGAAGGCCAAGCGCAGCGGTGCCGGTCCTTCCTTGCTGATGGCCCGGCGGGGCTGGTTCATCATCCCGGAGGACCAGTTCGAGGGAGTGATGCCGACATAGTTGGCGGCCTTCTTGGCGCTGTCGAATCCGGATCCGTCGCCGAAGTAGGCGCGGATGCACGGACCAGTCGCCGGACCGACACCCGGCAGCGAGAGGATCAGCGGGTCATCGCCGTAGAGCTGCTCCCACCACTGGCGCGCATGGGACGTGAAGCGCTCGACCCTGGCCCGGGACTCCTGCAGGTCGGTCAGGTGTTCGGTGACGTCGACGGCCAGCGCGTCCAGGTCCAGGTGCCCGTCCCAGAAGTCTGCCCATCCGCGGGCCGAGGCCTTGATCGCGGCGGCACGGGCAGGTGTGTCGGAGACATCGCGGGTGTGCTGGGCGACCACACCGGTCAGGGTTGCCGCCCGGGCCGCCGCCAGGGAACGCAGGTCCGGCCAGCGACCCAGCACGGCAAGGGCTGTTGACTCCGATCCGGCGAACGCGGTCCACACATCGGGAAAGGCCCACCGTGCCAGTGACAGCAGCCGCCGCCAGTACCGGTTGCCGTCAATGACGGCACCGGCCCGGCGGACCACGGCACGTCGCAGCGCCAACTGTCCCGGAGATGCCAGGACCAGCGGTGGCGGGTCGAAGATCTCCCCGGCGTGGGTGAGCACTTCGGAGTCGATGACGTCTGACTTGTTCTTGCCCATGATGGCCCCGCGCAGCCGTGCGGAGTGCCGGGCGCCGATCATTTCCATCTGCCCGCCGGCCCGTTCGACTGCCAGTGCCAGCGCCAACCAGGTCATCGATGTCGGTTCCACGACCGCCGTCAGGGGCGCACGAACTGCGGCCAACCGCTGGGAGAGCCTCTCCATCCCGGCCAGTGTCGGGTCAACGGTGAAACGGCTCAGATGCTCCGTTCCGTCGTCGAAAAACTCCCGGACGGCGATATGGTGGCGGGCCGTGATGGCCGCGTCGATACCTGCCACTGCCCGCACGAGTCCTGCGGGCTTATCCTGATCCTGCATGATGGTTCTCCCTTTTCGCATCGAATACGTGCGATGGGACAACCCGTCGTTGCCGGTCCACCAGCCGAGTCACCAGGCCGGGCATCCCACCTTTGGGAGAACCGTCATGCGTTAATCTGAGCGCCGGCGGCGACCTCCCTCACACGCCCGCAACTGCTGAGGAAGCGTCGGATACGGCTCCCGCGCTTGTAAGTCATCCGGTGCCTGCCCGGAGACGAAACCGGCGCTGCGCACCGTTCTTCTCCGGCCACCAATTCCCTCAATCGGGTCTGCTTGGAAGACAGGCCGGGGGCGTCGATCTCTTTCACGGGCCATGACGCCCAGCCGAAAACCGGAACCACCCCGGCCCCTCCCAAGGCCACCGTAAACGACGACCACCCACCTCAACAGGGGGTACTTAAGAGATACAAGCC
>NZ_JBWZCJ010000063.1:0-1739 GCF_059383535.1 Pseudarthrobacter sp. HLT1-3
CTAGCCCGGATTTTTCATGATGGCCGGGTTGGCGGTCGGGTCAGGGGCTAATTCCCGTTCCGGCTGATTCTGCGGTTTTGGGCGTGCGGGCGGGGCCTGTTGTCGCTGGTTGGGCGTCGGGTTCCACGTCTCCGATGGGTGGTGCTGGTGGTTGCAGGGGCTGGCCGTCCGGTTTTCAGGCCAGGCGAGGGATCCGTTGTCGGAGGCTGTTTTTCAGGCCGGCAATGGCGGTCAGGAGGGTGGTGATCGTGCCGGTTTCCGGCGCTTTGTCGGGGATCAGCAGCTTGCTCTGCCGGGCCCGGGTGATGAGTTTCCCGGCGGTGGCGAAGAGCCGGTAGCGCCAGCGTTTGATGTCCCAGCCGCGGGCCTTGTGGCCGGCTGGCAGCGCGGTGAGTTGCAGCCAGGAGACCAGGTTCATGGCCAGGGCGGCGATGTTGGCCCAGGCCTGGTTGGCGGGGAAATCGAAGAATGGCAGCTTCCCGAGTCCGGTGTTCTTCAGGGTTTTGATTCGGTTCTCACACCGTCCCCGGGCCCGGTGCCGGGCATCAAGGGTGGGTCCGTGCCAGCGCGGTGAGTTCGTCAAGAAGGCGGTGATGCGGTGTCCGTCTGCATCCAGCAAGGTCGGCTGCGCCCCGGGGTGGAGGGGTTCGGCCCGCAGGTACAGGTTTGTCCCCGCCGGGTAGTCGGTGAGCCCGAGGATCTCGGTGGCGTTGACGACCCACGCGTCGGCGCGTTCCTTGCCGTTCTGGTCCAGGGCGGGCTGCCAGTACTTTTTGTCGTTGATCCAGCCGACCATGTGGGCCTTGAGCACCGGTACCGGGTAGGACACCGTGAACTGCACGCCCAGCGATGCGAGGTGGTGCAGGAATTTCCGGGACGCCCCGGCGCTGTCGGTGCGCACCAGCACTTTCTCCCCGATGAGCTCGCCTTGTTCGTCGTAGAAGTCGTCGGGGAGCTGTTCGATGGCCTGGGTGAACACCTTGATGTGGTCCTCGGCGCTGTTGGCCCCGGCATTGCCCGGACGCATCACTGCGGCCAGGATCTCCCCGGTCCCGTTGCCCGCGCCGTAATCGACGCTGGCAATGAAAGGGGCGAAGCCATACCCGCCCTTGTAGGTGCCGTGAGCTTGGTCCTTGTCACTGTGGGAGGCCACGAGCGTGGCGTCCAGGTCCACTATGAGCGGATCCAGAGCGGTGGCCTTCAAGGCCGGGTTCCGGTCCCCGGCTGTTTCCCATGCCCGGGAGCGCAACTCCCGCGTCAACGTGGCGAAACCGTAGGTGAAGACGTCCGGGTTGGTCACCGTCCGCTCAAAGAACCGCGAGACCGTCGCGTTCGAGGCAACTTTTCCGAAGACACCGGCGCCGGTCCGCAGGATGTCCAGATCGGAGACGTGTTCCCCGCCGCCGGCGAGCATGACCGCCAACGACCCCAGGATCGTGCCGGGCCGATGCCAGGCCCCGGAGGGGACGAACTGGCCCAAACGGTCCTCGCACAAGCCCCGGAACCCAAGCGCATCCACGAACGAGGTCACCACGTTCAGTCCGGCATGGGAGACCAGCGACTGCTCCGTCGTGGCGACAGGAAGGGACGGAAAAACTCCGGTAATCTTGGACATCAGAAAGGTGCTTCTTTCAGCCGGTGGAACAGTGCGTCAACAACACTATTTTCCCAGCTCAGAAGCACCTTTCGTCGCTTAAACACACCCTACGGGCCCCACCCTCATGAAAACCCCGGGCTAG
>NZ_JBWZCJ010000064.1:0-1679 GCF_059383535.1 Pseudarthrobacter sp. HLT1-3
TGATATTCCACCCGTGAGCACCCGCCGCAGAACTAGCGTCTGCGCAACGGGCGTACTCCTGACAACCCCTCCACACTCACATACATGAGGCAAGGTGATCGTAGGTGCTCCTTAGAAAGGAGGTGATCCAGCCGCACCTTCCGGTACGGCTACCTTGTTACGACTTAGTCCCAATCGCCAGTCCCACCTTCGACAGCTCCCTCCCACAAGGGGTTAGGCCACCGGCTTCGGGTGTTACCAACTTTCGTGACTTGACGGGCGGTGTGTACAAGGCCCGGGAACGTATTCACCGCAGCGTTGCTGATCTGCGATTACTAGCGACTCCGACTTCATGGGGTCGAGTTGCAGACCCCAATCCGAACTGAGACCGGCTTTTTGGGATTAGCTCCACCTCACAGTATCGCAACCCTTTGTACCGGCCATTGTAGCATGCGTGAAGCCCAAGACATAAGGGGCATGATGATTTGACGTCGTCCCCACCTTCCTCCGAGTTGACCCCGGCAGTCTCCTATGAGTCCCCGCCATCACGCGCTGGCAACATAGAACGAGGGTTGCGCTCGTTGCGGGACTTAACCCAACATCTCACGACACGAGCTGACGACAACCATGCACCACCTGTAAACCGACCGCAAGCGGGGCACCTGTTTCCAGGTATTACCGGTTCATGTCAAGCCTTGGTAAGGTTCTTCGCGTTGCATCGAATTAATCCGCATGCTCCGCCGCTTGTGCGGGCCCCCGTCAATTCCTTTGAGTTTTAGCCTTGCGGCCGTACTCCCCAGGCGGGGCACTTAATGCGTTAGCTACGGTACGGAAAACGTGGAATGTCCCCCACACCTAGTGCCCAACGTTTACGGCATGGACTACCAGGGTATCTAATCCTGTTCGCTCCCCATGCTTTCGCTCCTCAGCGTCAGTTAATGCCCAGAGACCTGCCTTCGCCATCGGTGTTCCTCCTGATATCTGCGCATTTCACCGCTACACCAGGAATTCCAGTCTCCCCTACATCACTCTAGTCTGCCCGTACCCACCGCAGATCCGGAGTTGAGCCCCGGACTTTCACGGCAGACGCGACAAACCGCCTACGAGCTCTTTACGCCCAATAATTCCGGATAACGCTTGCGCCCTACGTATTACCGCGGCTGCTGGCACGTAGTTAGCCGGCGCTTCTTCTGCAGGTACCGTCACTTTCGCTTCTTCCCTACTGAAAGAGGTTTACAACCCGAAGGCCGTCATCCCTCACGCGGCGTCGCTGCATCAGGCTTTCGCCCATTGTGCAATATTCCCCACTGCTGCCTCCCGTAGGAGTCTGGGCCGTGTCTCAGTCCCAGTGTGGCCGGTCACCCTCTCAGGCCGGCTACCCGTCGTCGCCTTGGTGAGCCATTACCTCACCAACAAGCTGATAGGCCGCGAGTCCATCCAAAACCACAATAAAGCTTTCCACCCCCCACCATGCGATGAGGAGTCATATCCGGTATTAGACCCAGTTTCCCAGGCTTATCCCAGAGTTAAGGGCAGGTTACTCACGTGTTACTCACCCGTTCGCCACTAATCCCCCAGCAAGCTGGGATCATCGTTCGACTTGCATGTGTTAAGCACGCCGCCAGCGTTCATCCTGAGCCAGGATCAAACTCTCCGTTGAAGTAAAACAGACACAACCAACACCCCCGGGAAAACGGGAC
>NZ_JBWZCJ010000065.1:0-1457 GCF_059383535.1 Pseudarthrobacter sp. HLT1-3
CAACCGGTACCACCGCAGGCCCACCGTCCCGGGCGCCCCCAGCCACGCCGGCATCAACTACAAAGAAACCAACCAGCTGTCACCAACAGCTTGATATATACCGTATCAGCCGGTCGGCGCAGAGGTCGTCGCCGAACAGCTCAGCACGGCGTTGGCCGGTGCTGGGACCGATGAGCAGGCCATCTTCTCGGCGCTCAGCGGGCGAAGCCGAGCTGACGTAGACCGAATCGCCACCGCATATCTAAGGCTCACCGGGCGCACGCTCACGTCGGACCTGCAGGACGACCTCTCGCCAAGCGAGTTGAAGCGCCTTGGTGCCTTCGCCCCTGATCCTGCGGCCACGGCGGGAGCCCGGGCAGACGTGGTGGCGGCCCAACTGCGCGGGGCAATGACGGGCGCCGGCACAAATGAAGAAGCCATCAGTGCGGCGCTCGCCAACCGGAGCCCTGCGGAGATCAGCGACATCTACTTGGCCTATCGTCGGCTGACTGGCGTCGACCTGAGCGTTGCCCTCCGCGACGAGCTGAGCGGCAGCGAGCTGGCCTCTGCGATCAGTCAGCTCGGGCTTGTCCCAACGGTCTCGCGAACGAACACTGAGCTTGGGATGCTCTCCGTCGGAAACTTCGACTTCCTTTTCGCCAGCGGGCGGATCACGGTCACGGTGCGCGTGAAGTTTCAGTTTACAGACGACATAACGGGTGCGGAGAAGGCGGCCTTCAAGGCCCGCTTTATCAACGTCGTGGAGGCCAAGTGGCGCCACAGTGGCTACTCGCTCACAGGCGCCGGGCCGGGGGCGGTGCCAACGGTGCCGATCGAGATCATGTGCGTGGAGGATGAGAGCAACTACCACAAGGTGGTGGACGTCGAGAAGCGCACCGACAGTGATCGCTGGCCGATGGTCGTCTCTGACATCAACGTCAATCTCGGCTCGGATGAGACGACTTTGGCGCACGAGTTCGGGCACGTGGTCGGCCTGTACGACGAGTACGACGGCGGCTTCTTCGAGAACATCATGTTCTGGCACGCGAACCGGCCCGAAGACCCATCAGCACTCATGAGCATGAGCGATGGCGCCGAGCTCCGGCCGCGCTATTTCGAGCACTACCGACGCGCGGTCCAGGCCGCTGCACCGCCGGGATGCGTCTACACAGTCTCATCTCCGCCGTAGTGACCTGCAAGATCAACGCGTGCTTCCACCCCGCCCGCAGGCGAGACCGCCCGCGGTGAACACAGGCTGCTGTCGGGGCCAGAACGAACGTGCTCCCATGTGTGCGTGGGCGGCCTAGCGGCATCTGAGACGTCCGTGATGAAATTTGGGAACACCCCCGCGTGTGCGGGAAGACGACGCACCAACCCTAGGAGCGTGGGTCAGTAGTCGTTAAAACGCCGGGTGATATTCCGGGTCCTTGGCGTGGGGGCTGGAAGAATCGGTGGATGACTTCCGATTTCCAGGATGG
>NZ_JBWZCJ010000066.1:0-1436 GCF_059383535.1 Pseudarthrobacter sp. HLT1-3
CCTAGTAGTACTTTGTTAGGTTGGGGCGCGTTGGCGGCAGTTGGGGCAGTAGCCGAGCCAGGCGGCGATCACTCGTTGGAGTTCCTTGAGGATGCCGTACAGGCTCAGGCTGCCCCAGCTGCTTTTGGGGTTGTGAGGCGCAGCCGGGTGATGAAGAGGTGGGCTGCGGTAACGAGCGTGACGTGCCGGTGCCAGCCGGTGAAGGCTCGTCCTTCGAAATGGGAGAGCCCGAGGCCGGTCTTGAGTTCCCTGTAGTCATGTTCGATGCGCCACCGCATTTTGGCGAGCCGGACGAGCGTTTTCAGCGGCGTGTCGGCGGGCAGGTCCGAGATCCAGTAGTCGGTGGGTGCCGGTTCATTGGGCGGCCATTCGGCCAGCATCCAGGCCTCCGGCAGGGTCCCGTCTTCGCTGAGCGGAATATCCCTGTTGGCCGGTCTGATGCGCAGGGCGAGGAACCTTGATTTCATGGCAGCGGTCCGGTTCGCCGGCCCGGCTTTGGTGCCGTGCCGCCAGGTGGCCTGGTGGAGCTCTCTGCGGCCGGCGGCGATGGCCAGCTCACGCAGCGAGGAAGGTTTCTGCCGGTAGCGCGGCGCCGAGGGCCGGCCCCTGCCCGTGGTGGGCACTGTTTCGGGGACCGCGCCGGCCGGGTAGGCGCTCGTGGAGCCCTTCACGGCCAGCACGTACGGGATGGAGCGTTCCTCCAGGCCGAGGCGGAACCCCGTGGTGTCCCCGTAGCCTGCGTCGGCAACGACCACCGGCGGAGTCAGCCCCCATACGGCGGCCTCGTCGATCATTTCCAGCGCCAGCGACCATTTGGTGCGGTGCCGGACAGTCTCGGGAATCTTCGCCCGGCTCCTTCGGGCCTGAATGCGTTCCGCCTCGTCGTTGGTGTCGGCACACCCATCGTCCCAGGCCTCGGGCACGTACAGACGCCAGTTCAGCGGACAGGACGCCGAATCGGTGGCCGCATGGACACTGACCGCGATCTGGCAGTTACCCACCTTCCCGAGCGTGCCCGAATACTGCCGGGCCACGCACGGGGACGACGTCCCGTCCTTCTTGAACCCGGTGTCATCAACGACCCACGCCTCCGGTGCGATCGTGTCTATCGCCAGGTTCGCCAGCCGCCGCCGTACCGGCTCCACCGCCCACGTTGAGGACGCAACAAACTGCTGGAGCTGCTGATGGTCAACGCCGAGCCGCTCAGCCATCGGCTGCATCGACTTCCGCCGCCCGTCCACCATCAGGCCCCGCAAATACAGGCTTCCCTTGGCCCGCTGGTCCTTCCGCGGCAACGACGCGAACACCCCGGCCACAAAGTCCTCCAAGGCGCCCCGCACAGCTGCAATCTCTCCATCCCGCATGATCCGAAATTAACAGACCACCGACAGGATTAAAAGAGTTTCACCCCAAAACCTAACAAAGTACTACTAGGA
>NZ_JBWZCJ010000067.1:0-1431 GCF_059383535.1 Pseudarthrobacter sp. HLT1-3
GACGGGCGCGTGCCGCCGTCCGTGGCGAGGACGGACGGGCGTGCACTGCCGTCCGTGGCGAGGACGGACGGGCGAGTGCTGCCGTCCGCGGGAAGCAGGACCGAGCACGCCAGCAGGGCGATGAAAGGCAGCGCGAACAGCGAGACACGGATGAGCATCTCCCCGCCGTACAACTGCGCGGGGAAGAGCAACAGCGGCGTGACGGCCAGGAGGACCACCCGGACGTCCAGACGTCCTCTGCGCCAGTCGCGCACCGCCCCCGCCGCGGCAAGCGCCCACAGCACAAGGGTAAGAAAAATCCGGGCCTGCACCACGAGCACGTGCCCCGCGGACCCGCCCAGGCGGTCGATGACATTCGCATCAGTCGCGGCCAGCAGCCCTGCGTCCGCCAGCGGCGGGTTCCCGGTGAGGTATGCACTCGCGGGATAGACCAGCCAGAGCGTCAGCACCACCACAGTGATCAGAGGCAGCCGGCTGGGCCAGACACGCCCGCCCAGGGTCAGCGCGGTGACGGCGATCAGCACCATAAACGGCGTCAGCTGATGGCTCGCGCAAATGACCGCGACGAGCAACAGGGCCACCACGAGCGCGCTCACCCGGAGCCCCGGCCGGGGCTCGGCCGGTGACCGCCCTCCCCACCACGCCGCCAGATCCGCCCGCCGGTAACCGCCGATCTTGGGAGCCCGCGCGGCCAACGGGCCCAAAAGCAACGCGACCACAACGAGGTACAGGAAGAAACCGAACGCCTGGGGAGACAAGTAGTCCTGGTCCTGCCAACTGCCGAGGCAAAAGACCCACAGCACAAGCCAGCGCCGCCGCGGATCCCGCGTCAAGTACCCCGTCAGCACACCCAGGGCAGCGAGCCACAGACCCACGTTGAACACCGGAGCCCACAAGGCAACAGCCACCGGATCAAGACCCGTCGCCCCGAACACCGCCGCCAGCAACGCGAAGAAACCCGGCCAGTTAAAGTACGCATCGGTATCCGGGTTAATCCCCTGAGTGGAGAGAGCGTCCGCGATACCGAGATGACGAAACGCAACCTCACCCCGCGGCACGTCCGTCACGAAAGCCGCGGTCCCGAAAAGCACCAGCACCAGCACCACAACCAGCCACAACATGACCAAACGACGCGCCGGACCCGCAGCATCCCCCCGCAACGCCACAACGAAAGCGACATTCAGAAGCAAGACCCCCACCCAGAACGGATACGGCAACACCGCCACGAGCCCCAGGTCACTGCTCACAGGCACAGCCACCATCGAAGCGGCCCCCACCGCAAGCGCCAACGACACAACACCCGCCAGAGCGCACCACACCTCACGGGCCTTCCAGCGCCCCTCCGTGCGGCTGGTCACATCGACCGTGCTCGTCACCGCACCTCCCGCATGACGAGCCGGAGGGCGGCTCATCGCGCATCCCGCGTGACGC
>NZ_JBWZCJ010000068.1:0-1107 GCF_059383535.1 Pseudarthrobacter sp. HLT1-3
CCTCTTAACGAAGGAGAGCACATGCTTCTGGAACGCATTTACGACGAGGACCTCGCCCAGGCGAGCTATTTGATTGGCTGCCAGGCGAAAGGTGAGGCCGTGGTGGTGGACGGCCGCCGTGACATCGCGGTGTACCAGGCGTTGGCGGAGAAGAACGGCATGAAGATCGTGGCGGTCACCGAGACCCACATCCACGCCGACTACCTCTCCGGCACCCGTGAGCTGGCCGCCGCGACCGGCGCCACGATCTACGTCTCGGGCGAGGGCGGACCGGACTGGCAGTACGGCTTCGACGGCGAACGGCTGTTCGACGGCGACAAGATCACCCTGGGCAACATCAGCATCCAGGCCGTGCACACCCCGGGCCACACCCCGGAACACCTGTCCTTCCTGGTCACCGACGGTGCGTTCAGCGACCACCCCGGCTACCTGCTCTCCGGCGACTTCGTCTTCTCCGGGGACCTGGGCCGGCCGGACCTGCTGGATGAAGCGGCCGGCGGGATCGACACCCGCTTCGCCGGGGCGAAGCAGCTCTTCGCCAGCCTGCGCGATAAGTTCCTGACCCTGCCGGACTATGTCCAGGTCCACCCGGCGCACGGCGCCGGCAGTGCCTGCGGCAAAGCCCTGGGCGCGATCCCGTCCTCCACGGTCGGCTACGAGCGGCTCTACGCCTGGTGGGCCCCCTACCTGGCGGCCAACGACGAGCAGGGCTTCGTTGATGAACTCCTCGACGGCCAGCCCGACGCCCACGCCTACTTCGGCCGGATGAAGCGCGAGAACCGGGAAGGCCCGGCGGTGATGGGCGAACGCGCCCCGCTGCAGGAACTGGACCCCGCCGCCGTCGCGAAGGATCTCGCCGCGGACACGGTGACCTTCATCGACACCCGCCCCAACGACCAGGTCCACCAGGGCACCGTGACCGGCTCGCTGAACGTACCGGCCGGCAAGTCCGTCGCCAGCTTCGGCGCCTGGGTCGTGAACCCGGAAACCGACAAGAACCCGCTCGTGCTGCTGGCTCCGGACCAGGAAGCCGCGCAGGACATGTGGGACCACCTGGTCCGCGTCGGCATCGACACGGTCGCCGGCTACGTCACCGGCTTCGAGGGC
>NZ_JBWZCJ010000069.1:0-1066 GCF_059383535.1 Pseudarthrobacter sp. HLT1-3
CCCTGTGTGTCAGGCTCTTGTGTGACAGGTTTGCTGTCGCCCGCGGCCTGGCGTGCGGGGCGGGGAAAGGTCCGTGATGGATTTTGTTATTCCTTCCCGTGTCTCGAACCGGAGCCACTTCACTCTCGCGCAAAAGCACGCGATTCTGGATGAGAACGACAAGTGCCTTGAGCGTGGTTCCAGGACTGCGTTTAGCAGGACGGTGGGCATCAGCGAGGGCACGATTCGGCTCTGGGTCCGGCAGCGCGAGGCCGGTGAGCTGAGATCCAGACCCACAGCAGGAAGTGAGGACCAGCGCTTGAACGCAGGAGATAAGCAACAGCTCAAACGGGTCTTGAAAGAGAACGAGATCCTCAAGGCCAAACTGGCCCGGTCCGAGGCCGCGGTCGACATCCTGGGAAAAGCTTCCGCGCTCTTGGACGCCATGGCCAAGAGCGCGGCGGCGACGGAACCGCAACTACCGGAGCCGGAGCCGGGCCGGCCGGAATGGTTGATGCCAAAGTCTGGAGAGACATCGCCCTGAACTTTGCCGGGAATCTGATCAGCGCCGGCTGGTCCGCGGTGAAGACCTGCGCACTGCTGGGTCTTCACCGCACGGCCTGGTACCGGCATCTGAATCCTCCGGCCTCCGCCGGGATCCTGGTGCCCCACACCGACCGGGCCTACCCGAATCGGATCACCGGAGCCGAAGTCGACGAGTTCATGCGACTGCTCAACTCGCAGGACTACGGGAAACTCTCGGTCACGCAGGCCTATTACCGGATGCTGGACGCGGGGCACTGCTCCTTCTCGATAGCCGCAGCGCACCGGATCGTGGCCGCGCAGGGGCAGAACGGGGACCGCAGGCAACAACGCACGGGCACCGGCCCCAAAAGGGCCAAACCGGTCGTTGCCGCGACAGCCCCGAACCAGCTCTGGAGCTGGGACATCACGATGCTCCACGGCCCCGGCAAACACACCTACCGGCTCTACACCATGATGGATGTGTTCTCCCGAAAGGTCGTCGGGCAACGGGTCGAATACACCGAAACCGCCGCCCTGGCCGCCGCTCTCATCAGAGACGCGG